>JBMNSQ010000043.1:0-13001 GCA_050945275.1 bacterium
AAGATGCCGGACCAGTTGTGGAAATGGTATTATGGCTATCCAACCTAGAACAAGATAAAAAATTGCCGACACCATGCGAGACTTAAAGACACGCCAAAAGGTGAGGCCGATACCAAGGATGGCCAGAACCCAGATCGTGGTTAACATGGTCCACCGCCAGACCCTTGTCAAGCCATAGAAAAACACAGGTGTAGCCGACCCGGCAATCAAAAAGTAGATGGCGGCATGGTCAAACTTTCTAAGCCACTTTTCTTTTCGGGGTGTTGTTTTGATCCAGTGATATAGTGAACTGGTACCGTATAGTGTAATTATGCTTACCCCATAAATAGTCATGGTAATCACCTTCACCATATCACCCCGGCTGAGGGCAATCAAAGCGATTAGACCTACAATGCCACCGATAAAGGTCAGAAAATGCGTCCATGCATTAATTGGCTCTTTCATAGTTTAAGTTTACCTCCTTTACCCATATAACAATCCGCGCTTTTACCCAGCGAAACTGATGTTTTATCATTATTCCACAAGAATTGGGCCCGTATCCAGGCGCAAAGACCCTAAGCAACCAATACAACTCCTTCAACCAATATAGTCTGTTGCGTCCTAGACCTTAGATTAATAATACAGTATTTAACCCTGGGATGCAAAATTAAAATCGTTTGTGTGGATAGCGCGCAAAACGTTAATGCCTGCCACTTAGGAGGTTAATCCTAGTAGCAGGCATTTTTCGCTGGTGACGATCACCTGTTAGAATTTGTCGGCGATAACTTGCCACATGCCGGGGTCTTCAAACCCAAGACGCCAGATGGCGATCCCGCCGAGTTTGTACTGGGCGGCCAGATCTAATTTGGCCGCGATGCTGGATGGGTTCTCAAACCAGACTTCCCGCGCATAGTTGCCGGGCCAGTAGATGAAGTATGGGCTTTGGGAGGCATTGTCCCACTGTATGGTGGCCCCATACTGCCTAGCCAAGGAAGCCGCCTCCTTACTGGTGACGGCTTTGCCGCCGTAACCGCCAGCGGGCCAATCGTAGCCGTAGGCGGCGATACCCATACGGATTTTCTGGGCTGGGATTACCGAGGTGGCGTAATCTATCACTTGCTTCACCCAACCTAGCGAGGCCACTGGACCGGCCGAACCGCCGCTCCAATGCTCGTCGTAAGTCATGATCATAATGGAGTCGGCTATTTTGCCTAATGCCTGGTAATCGAACGCACCCGACCAAGCATTGTTAGGGTCGTCCCACGTTTTGGCTGGCACCGACAAGGTAACCTGGTAGCCGTCCTGATGTAAATCAGCTGCCAATTCCCGGACAAAAGCCGTGTATGAGTTACGATCGTAAGTGGGAACGTCTTCAAAATCAATGTTTACGCCTGCGTAGCCGCCGTTTCGTACTGTCCGGGCAATGTTTCTTATGGCCGTCTGACGCAAAGAAGCATTGGTCAAGATAGCATGGACCAGATCACGATCGAAACCTCCACTGGCACCAATATTGTGGACCAGGGCCAGTACCGGTTTACCGGTGGCCTTGGCATCTTTGAGCAAACCTTGATAGGCTTGTCCGCTAACCGAGCCGTCCCAGTTGATCTCATAAGAAAAAGCGGCCACAGTGGAAATAATATCCCGGTAAGCTTTATATGAATTCCAGGACAAGTTGTCACCATTGTAGTATTCTACATAGTAGCCGACCACATCAAACGCTCCATCAGGGGTGGGCGCTGGTGCTGGTGGCGGTGACACTGGGGGCGCTGTTGGAAATGAACGGGGGATGGCCAATGCTTGACCGGGGTAAATCAGGTCCAGGCGCGGCAGAGCGTTGGCCCGAGAGATTTCTTCCAGGCTCAGTCCATAGCGCTGGGCAATGAGGTACAAAGTATCGCCTGGTTTCACTATGTACCGCTCGTAGGACGCACCGGAACGGCTTGTAGCCGTAGGCTGAGATAGATTTGCCAGGGCCTCTCTTAATGCCGCCCAGGTAGCTGGACCCGCAATGCCATCGGTCACTAGGTTGTGCCGGGCTTGAAACTGTCTTACTGCCTGCTGGGTCAGGGGGCCAAAATCACCGTCAATGGGGCCGAGTTTGAACCCCAGGCGGGCCAAAGTGGCCTGCAGTTCGGCTACATCGTCCCCTTTTGTGCCCAGCGTCAGCATTCGCGGGGCAGCTTGGGCAGGGAGTGCAGCCATGACCAGTAAAAGAACGACTAGGACCACTGCACCGATACGATTCACAGTTTCTCCTCCTCGATTGTTGCCATCTTTATCTTTAAAAGGCATACTTCCCCAAGCAGGCTCATTATAACTTGGTATTGGTATAAATGTCATCTTCCCCCAGCGGCGTCGACTTGTCCACACAAAAAGATAAAGCGCCGCTGGACGGCGCATTGGAATAAAACGCAGTATCTGACATCAATGGTAACCAAAGGAAAAGTTGGCGGTTAAGGTTCGGTGCTTGTTGCCTGGGCAGGAGGCTCTGTTAGCGGCTCAATAATTGAGGAGGTCTCGGGAGCGGAAGATGTATCTGGTACTTCCTCCAAAGATGTATCTGGGGCTAGAGGAGATGGTAATGACTCAGGGATTTGCTCGGAAGTTTCATTGTGCGGAGAGGACGCGCTCGGTGGCACTGTTTCCTCTGGAGGTTCTGTTTCCTCCGAAGGAGTAACGAAGGGCCAGTTAAGCTGCCAGCTGCTCCAGGGTGTGTGCAGGCTGCATGGTTGCCACGGTTGTGTTCCCTGAACAAAAATTTCCTTATATACACTCTCTGCTGGACACCACCTGGTGGCCAACAGTCCCGACTGGCGGCAGACGTTCAGTTCAACGATCCCCGACGGCCGCTTAAACTCACGCGCCGGTTTGCCGGCTAATGCTTCCTTGACAAAATTAGCAAAGATAGGGGCTGCTAGGCCACCGCCGGTACCATTCACATCCCGCGCCGGAACGTCGTTCCCCACATATACGGCTGCCACTAGCTCCGGTGTATAGCCCACAAACCAGGCGTTGCCCTGGCTAGTACCTGTTTTCCCAGCCACCGGCCGTTCCACAGTGCGTCCCACTACACTAGCCGTCCCTCCAGGCTGGGTAACGTTTTGCATAATACTGGTTAATACATAGATACTCCTAGCGTCGGCCACCGGTTGTACCTGCGGCTTATGCTCTTCCAGTACTCGACCGAACCTGTTTTCCACTCGCCGGATAGCCCAGGGCTGAACTTTCTTGCCTCCGTTGGCAAAAGGAGCAAAAGCAGCTGCCATATCCAGCGGTGTCACCTCATTAGTTCCTAAAACCGACGACAAATGAGGTGTGAGCTGGCCAGAAAGGCCCAAATCATGCGCTGTGGCCACACCCTTAGCTGGTCCTAGTTCGTAATTTAGCCGGGCCGACACCACATTATCAGAAATAGTAAGGGCCTCCCTTAGCGTTAGCGGACGGTAGTGATAATCTTCGTCACCGTAATCAGTGGGGGTCCATGGCACCTGTCCGGCCACGGGCAGGGCGATGGGCTCACAGACGATGGTACTGGCGGCGGTGTAGCCGTTCTCCAATGCCGCCAAATACACAAAAGGCTTAAAAGCCGATCCTGGTTGGCGCGGAGCCAGCGCACGGTTAAGGGGTGTTTCGGTAAAATCTCGCCCGCCGATCATAGCTAGCATGGCCCCTGTTTCGGGATCAAGGGCAATCAGCGCACCCTGGGGCTGGGTTATCCCGTTGTTGTCTTTGAATACCGCCGGTAGTCCCTGCTCAAAAGCTTTATCTGCAGCTTCTTGTACTTCTATATCTAATGTAGTGTAAATTTTAAGCCCGCCCTTGTGCAGCATGTCCGCATCGTAGCGCTTTTCTAGCTCCCGGAAAATATAGTCCACAAAATAGGGAGCGCGGCCGGGGCCGCGCTTGAGTCCAGCGAGCCGAAGCGGTTCCTTAGCCGCTTCTTGGGCCTCCTTGGCCGTAATGTATCCGCGCTCGGCCATGGCGCCTAGGACCGTCTCTCTTCGTGCCAAGGCTGCCGACGGATCTATATAAGGCGAATACCAACCCGGACTGCGCGGTATCCCGGCCAAGAGTGCCGCTTCCGCCAGATTAAGATCGCGGGCATGCTTACCAAAATAGGTTTGGGACGCTACCTCCACCCCATAGGCCCCGTGGCCGAAGTTAATTGTATTTAAGTACAGACGTAGTATCTGTTCCTTAGAGTACCTAGCTTCTAACTTAAATGTAAGGAGCAGTTCGCGACCCTTCCGCTCCCAGGTGCGCTCTGGCGTCAAGTAAAGATTTTTGGCCAGCTGTTGGGTAATAGTACTGCCACCTTCCATTACTTTTCCCGCCTGAAAGTTTCGTACAAAGGCCCGCACTACCGCCACCGGATCCACACCAAAATGCTCAAAGAAGCGATAGTCTTCTACTGCCACCACTGCGTTTTGCAGCAGGGGAGAGATTTCGCTTAGCGGAACTTCCACCCGATGCTCGGTATAAAATTTAGCGATCGGCCGCCCCTCTATATCAAATAATTGGCTGGCCAAAGGTACCGCAGCCGCCGGTAGCGGAGTGACCAAAATATATATCCCTAAAGCTAGGAATAAAAGTAACGCTAATCCTAGCGTTATTTCCGAAGCCATAAACCAACTTCTTTTAGCTCGTTTTCCCACGCCACATGTTCCTTTCCTTGGCTTCTTCATAGTATTGCCTGCCTTACCAAGGTTATACAGTAGCATCTAGTTTTCGCACAGTCTGCCGTCCAGCCCTTAAGATGGATTTTGTAGGTAAAACTAGAATTTTCTCTCTAAGACTTGACGAAGCCGTTGTTTGCGTGGTACAATCGAAACTAAGTTAATATATACCTCATCCCGCACAGCAAGTACCCAAGGGGTGAGGTAGAGGTCGCGGGCGACCATAAGTACCGGCTAAGAGCAGGGCAGCTATGATTAGCCGGGAAAGGGGTCATACCGCCGAAGTTCGCCGCCTGCTGCGGACGGCGAGCTGGGGCTACGGTGAATAACCGTAGAACTGTCATCCGGGGGTTTAACCCAATCCCGCGGATGGAGCGCTATCTCATTTCATTAGTAAGAGGAGGGGATGAGGGTGTTTTTATGTTCACCCAATCCAAAACGCCAAAAATGGACATGTTTGTGACCAGTACCAACGATAACACTTAAGTCCAAAGGAGGCGTTTTTGCATGGAAATGCAAACGGTAGGGTGGCTTTCTATTATTCCGCCCTTTATAGCAATCACATTAGCCATTGTCACAAAGGAAGTTTTAATCTCACTAGCTCTAGGGATTTTTAGCGGTGCGTTAATTTTATCCGGCTGGAATCCAGCTGGTGCTTTTACCCAATCGGTAGAAATCCTGATTAATTCCATCGGCGATGCCGAATGGAACGTGCGCGTTATTTTGTTCGTTACGCTGCTCGGTGGTATTGTCGGACTACTGGCGCGCTCCGGCAGTCCCGTTTCTTTTAGTTTGTGGGCTATCAAGCGTGTAAAGAATCGCAGTTTAGCTCTGCTTACCACCTGGCTTCTTGGTATTACTATCTTTATGGATGACTATTTCAACTGTCTAACAGTGGGGACCATTATGCGCCCTATCACCGACCGTTACCGTATATCGCGGGCAAAGCTAGCCTTTGTTATTGATGCTACGGCGGCGCCGGTATGTATCTTAGTACCGCTGTCCACTTGGGTGGCCTACGTGATGTCACTTTTAGTACAGGAGTTTGGCCAGTATGGTATTACCATGAATCCCTTCCAGGCATTTATGGCTACCATTCCTTATAATCTTTATGCCTGGCTAGTGCTGGCCATGGTCCTGGTTACCTCCTTTACCGACCTGGAGTTTGGCCCCATGGCTCATCATGAACGTTTGGCCTTAGAGAAGGGTATCTTGTATGATGATTCGTTAGGGTCCCCTCCGGGTGACGATTTTGCCAACCTGGAAGTGGCCGACAACAGCCAGCCCATCGATCTTATACTACCGATCGTTACCCTGGTTGTAGGCACTATCGCTGCTATGCTAGTTACCGGTGGGTATGGCGAAGTAGGTTTTTGGGAAGCTATCATGAATACCGACTCCGCTACTTCTTTGGTTTACGGAGCTACTGTTAGCATAATCATTACTGTGCTGTTTTACCACTTCCGCCGCGTGGTCACCATAAAGGACTCCATGAATGCAATTGTCCAAGGGTTTAAGTCCATGGTTATGGCCATATCGGTGTTGTCCTTAGCTTGGAGCATTGGGGCCATCTGTAAGGAACTAGGAACTGGCGTTTGGGTGGCTGGTGTTGTTTCCAGGGGTCTTCCCGCAACATTTATTCCAGCTGCGCTGTTTGTGGCTTCGGCAATCATTGCCTTTGCCACCGGGACATCGTGGGGTACCTTTGCTATTATGATCCCCATCGCAGTGCCGCTAGCCCAAGCCGTTAATATTGTCTACCTTATTCCAAGTGTAGCTGCAGTTCTATCTGGTGGTACCTTCGGTGACCACTGCTCACCTATCTCCGATACCACCATCATGTCTTCCACCGGTGGCGCATGTCACCACGTTGACCACGTGAATACTCAGTTGCCATATGCTCTCACTGCTGCCGCCCTGTCCACTGTGGGCTTCGTTATCTCAACTTTCCTGTCTAACGGTTGGATAGTGCTAGCTGTGTCCCTAGTGCTGTTCTTTGCGGTTGTTAAGCTGCTACATTCCTTTTGGAACGACGGCCTCTCAGCATCGGTGCCGGTAGCTCAAGAACACGGGAGCAATTAAACTAACAGAAACCGGATTTGTCTCTTTCAGCGGGCAGGTTTAGAGTCTGCCCGCTTTCTGTCTTTGATTGAGCATATTATTATACATTTCAATGGTTTTTGCTTGACTCGCTAGGGAAAATATGCTTATATGCTAGAAGAAGAATAAAGACTAAAGGGTTGATCAAATCATATATTGTGGCATACTAGAATTCGGAGGTGGGTATAAACGTGGCCCAAGACCACAAGAAAAAGGTTGCCCAGCGCACCTTAAATGAATGCTATCTAATCCTTAAGTCAAGTCGAAAGCCAAGGAGTTTTCGCGAACTTTTAGCTGCTGGTTGGGAAAAAGTAGAGCCAGAAGTAGCTCTTACCGGGACCATCTTAGCCAATTTATACACCAGCCTTAACCTGGATGCTCGTTTCGAACCGTTAGGTAAGGGTGAGTGGGGGCTTACCGAATGGCGCTCCAGACCAGCTCGCTCCAGTGTCCCGGCTACATCTTTAATGGGTCGGTCATATGCCGATGAACGGCTCCGCCAGCCAAGCAGGCTAGCTAGCCCTACCTTAAGCGAGTTAGAAAGCGATAGTTCAGCCACAGTAGAAGAGACATTTTTATCTCTCGACGATAGCGACGAGGAACCGTGGGACGAAGACGACGATAGCGACAGCCAAGAATAAAGGAACTATCTTGGATTATATTATTGCCACTCTGGGCAGTCTGTTTTGTCTACACTTGACAGGGGTATTTAGCTTAAGTAAAATGGGGAAGTGGTACTTAGCTAATTTAGACAGAACTTATGCGCCATTCTAGTGCTTGCGCTAGAGCTTTTTTTTTGAACCGGTACGGCTAAGCGGCTTACTTAAAGGAGGACAGAGCAGGGTGGCAAAGTTTGTTTTTGTAACCGGTGGTGTAGTATCTTCTCTCGGTAAAGGCATCACCGCGGCATCTCTAGGGCGTCTCCTAAAGAGCAGAGGGGTCAAAGTCTCCATGATTAAATTCGACCCCTATATCAATATGGACCCCGGCACCATGAGCCCTTATCAGCACGGTGAAGTCTTTGTCCTTGACGACGGGGCTGAATGCGATCTGGATTTAGGTCATTACGAGCGCTTTCTTGATCAGAGTCTAACCTGTCTTAGCAACGTAACAACCGGCAAGGTATACGGCACCGTTATCCAAAAAGAGCGGCAGGGCGATTTTCTCGGTGGTACTGTTCAGGTAATTCCCCACATTACCAACGAGATTAAGAGTCGCCTTCACCTGCTCGCTAAGGAGAGCGGTGCCGATGTCATAATTTGCGAAATAGGCGGTACAGTGGGCGATATCGAGAGCCTACCGTTTTTGGAAGCTATTCGCCAACTAAAGAGCGACGTCGGCCGCTACGACGTTCTTTATATCCATGTTACCTTGGTTCCGTATATCGGTGCCGCTGGCGAACTCAAGACCAAACCTACCCAGCACAGCGTCAAGGAGCTAAGAAGCATCGGGATCCAGCCCGATATCATCGTTTGCCGCACCGAGCGACCTTTGTCCGATAGCGTGCGCGAGAAGATCGCCCTTTTTTGCGACACCGAAAAGCGGGCCGTCATTCAAAACACCGATGTCAGCTGCCTGTACGAAGTCCCCTTAGCTATGGCCGCCGAAGGCTTGGACGACATTGTAGTAGAGCGTCTGCGTCTTGAATGCAGTGAGCGGGATATGGCTGCTTGGACCGAGCTTGTCCATCGGGCAACCAACCCGTCTCGGGAAGTCACCGTGGCTTTGGTCGGTAAGTATGTAGAGCTACACGATGCCTACTTGTCCGTGGCTGAAGCACTTAATCATGCTGGCATTGCCAACGATACAGCAGTAAATATCCACTGGCTGAACGCCGAAGACTTGGAAAAAGAAGCCCCAGCTAAACTGTTAGCCGATGCCCACGGCATAATTGTTCCCGATGGCTTTGGCGATAGAGGAACACTAGGCAAAATGAGGGCTGCTCGCTATGCCCGTCAGCAGGGCATACCTTATCTTGGTCTCTGTCTTGGTATGCAATTGGCAGTAGTAGAATTTGCCCGTCATGTCCTTGGCCTTAAAGAGGCCAACAGTGTGGAAATTGATCCTAACTCGCCCCATCCTATTATTTACCTATTGTCGAAGGTTGAAAACACTGTTGATAACGGCCAACCTGGCGTTATGCGGCGTGGCTGTTACACTTGTAATATAGTACCAGGGACCAAAGTTTATGCTGCTTATGGACAGACCCAGGTACAAGAACGCCATCGCCACCGTTATGAGTATAACAACGCCTACCGTAAGCAGCTGGAAGCCGCAGGGCTTAAAGTGGTGGGCACATCCCCCGATGGGCAGTTAGTAGAGATTGTAGAGCTAGACGGCCACCCCTGGTTTGTGGGTACACTGTTTCGCCCCGAACTAATATCCCGCCCCAATCGGCCCCACCCCTTATTCCGCGCTTTTATCGCCGCCACGTTAAACCGGTAGGAAACGACTTTCGGCTGCAAGCTGCCCCTACACAAAGCCCGCAGTTGTTTGTAGGGGTGGGCCCCGCGCTACCCGTTCCAAAGGTTAACTTGTAGGGGCGGGTCTCTGTGCCCGCCCGTTCCCCGGCTGCCCCTACACAACGCCTGTCATTTGAATCGGGCAACCACGGAGGGTTGCCCCTACCCACGGTCTGACAGTTGTAGGGGCTGGCCTCATCCTTCGGATACAGGCTGTGCCGGCTCGTATTTAATTAAGACCAAGGAGCTACCGCTTCTGGTCTTTTTTTCTTCTCTCAAATATGCGAAAATGTGCTACAATATTAATAACGGAGCAAACAGAGGGGAGGGATGTCTGCATGCTAGAACTTGGAGCCATCGAAGATACTGTCCAACAGGTAGCCGAGGCCATAGCGGCCGTGCTAGAGCTAGACGTGAGCATAATCGACCGTCGCTATGTGCGCCTTGGAGCAACTGGACTTTACGCTGGTGTCCGCTTCTCTTCCGCTGCCCGTAACTCTTTGTTCGACGAAATTATGCAAACCGGTGAACCCGGCTATATCGGCGACTCCCGCGATAGCGAGCTTTGCCGCCGCTGTCAGGCCAGAAGTTTTTGCCAGGAGCTAGCTACCTTGGGCCAACCCATCTTTTGCCGCGGCCAGGTGGTGGGGGTTATTGGTGTAGTTGCCTTTACCGCCGACCAGCGCCAGCGGCTAAAAGAACAATCCGAGCAACTGCTTAATTTCCTTAGCCGGATGGCTAACCTGTTAGGGAGTAAGTTGCTTCTTACCGAAGCACTCCAAGAAGAAGAACGGCGCAACCGCGAGTTCAAAGAGAACCATATTTCCTCAAGCTCCCATAGCCCTATTACCTTAACTGATATTATCGGACAAGCGGCGTCTTTGAACCGGGCCAAGGCCGTAGCAGCGAAAGTAGCACCGTCCCCGTCCACTGTGCTTATCCGAGGCGAAAGCGGTACTGGTAAGGAAATGTTTGCCCGTTCTATTCATAGTGCTAGCTTACGGGCCGAGAACCCATTTGTGGCTGTAAATTGTGCTTCTATTCCCGAGAGTCTCTTGGAGAGCGAACTTTTCGGCTATGATTCCGGCGCGTTCACCGGTGCCCGGCGCGGGGGTAAGATGGGGAAGTTCGAACTAGCACAAGGCGGTACTCTCTTTCTGGACGAAATCGGCGATTTGCCCCTCCATTTGCAACCGAAGTTGCTGCGCGTCCTTCAAGAACGACGGATCGAGCGGGTAGGGGGGACCAAATCCATTCCCATAGACGTCCGTATTATTGCTGCTACCCACCATAATCTAGAAGAACTCATCGCTAACGGCTCTTTTCGCCGTGACCTTTATTATCGGCTTAACGTTATTCCCTTGGTGATACCACCCCTTAGGCGGCGAGAAGGGGATGTTACCGTGCTCAGCAAGTTTTTCATCACTAAGTATTGTCATCTTCTTCAACGCCCGTCAAAAGAACTAACCCTTTCGGCACTAGCGTTGCTGCGGCAGCATCCCTGGCCTGGCAACGTACGCGAACTGGAAAACGCCATCGAATATGCCGTGAATATGGCCACTGGTCCGGTAATCACCCCTGCAGAGCTGCCACCTTATCTTAGAGGAGAGAAGACAAACGGGGTAAATGGAGCTTTCGCCGATATTCCAGCGCCAGAGGCGCTAACCGAGGCCACGCTACAGGAGTTGCTAGACACCTACGAGAGCCAAATTCTTGAGTATTATTTGACCACTTATGGCACTTCTTCGGAAGCCAAAGCCAAGATTGCCCAGCGCTTGGGGATTTCCCTGGCCACTTTATATCGGCGTTTGGCTAAGCATAAGAGCTTATAAGCCCCATAAACCCTTCACAGAACTGACGGATTTTCGCAGGTATGCGAAATGAAAGCACGCCTCTTTTCTCACATCTGATAAAAGGGGCGTTTTTACCCCTCAACCTCTGCCCATTTCTCAAAGCGGCTCACAATTTTTACGCTCACAGGATTGGCATGAAACTTGCATGTTAAAATGGCGCACGATCGATTTCAGTAAAAACAACAAAGCTTGAGAAGCTGAAGATATAGAAGGGGGCGTTTGCGCGTGCAGACAAAGCTGCTGGCATTGTTACGCGAGACGGTCAGACCAGCATTTGGTTGTACCGAACCAGTGGCCTGTGCCTTAGCGGTGGCTCGGGCCAAGGAGGTTCTAGGCAATGATCCGGTGATAGATAAAATAAAAATCGTTTGCAGCCCGGGTGTGTACAAAAACGGTCTCGGTGTGGGTATTCCCGGCACCGGCGAGCGAGGCATCCCTATTGCTGCCGCCTTGGGGGCTCTCATTGGTCAATCCGAGCGGGGATTAGAGGTATTGGCCGAAACAACCCCCACTGCTGTTAAAGAGGCCAAGCAGCTACTAGAGCAGGGGATAGTGGAAGTAACCTACGATCCGTCAGCCGCCGGAGTATTTATTCAAGCTACAGTGAGCGGTCCCGAAGGCTTTGCCAAGGTCGTAATTTCCGGTAGCCATACTCACATTGCTTATGTAGAGAAAAACGGGCAGCCGCTTTTTGACAGTGGTAAACAAGAAGCAGCGGCCACCATTATTAGCAGCAGTTCTTTTTCTCTTTCCGATCTTAGCCTGGCCGATTTAATTGATTTTGTTGAGACTGTACCAATAGAAGAGATAGAATTTATGCTGGACGGCGCCCGCATGAACCGGCAAGCAGCCCAGAGAGGTTTAAGCCAAAAGGCCGGTCACATGGTGGGGTACACGCTGAAAACCATGATGGACCAAGGAATCATTGGTACCGATATGGTGAACCAAGCCCGGATTTATACTGCTGCCGCCTCTGATGCCCGCATGGGTGGTTTACCTGTGGTCATCATGTCCAGCGCTGGCAGTGGTAACCATGGTATCGAGGCAATAGTTCCTGTAACCGTAATGTGGGAAGAGCTCGGGTTACCGGAGGAAAAGCTAGCCCGTGCTTTGGCCCTAAGCCACCTAGTTACCGCCTATATCAAAGAGCATACCGGTAAAATATCGCCCATCTGTGGCTGTTCGGTAGGTGCCGGTGCCGGTTCGGCTGCCGCCGGTGCCTGGCTATTAGGCGGCGATGCAGCTGCCGCAGGCCGGGCCATACAAAATATAATTGCAAATTTAGCCGGGGTGTTATGCGACGGGGGCAAAAATAGTTGCGCCCTAAAACTAGCCGCTGCTGCCGCCGAAGCTGTTCTGTCCGCCCAGCTAGCCGTCCGAGGGATCGGGGTGGATAATTTAGATGGCATCGTTGGTGAAACAGCAGAGCAAACCATCGCCAACCTAGGTTGTGTTAGCACCCACGGCCTCGCTCAGACCGATACCGCCATTCTTACCGTCATGGAAAACAAAGCGTAGGATTAATTCCTAGCAGTCATTAAATAAAGCCCGCGGGCACAGCCAGTTTGTTGTGTACCGCGGGTTATTATTTTTTATAACCAAAAAGAGGAATTATAGCCCCCAGGGTCGTACTGTACGATAGGGCCCGCGACCGCTCACTTATTTGGGGGTACTTGCAAGGGCGGGCCTCCGTGCCCACCCGTGCATTTGAAACCGGGCAACCGCGGAGGGTTGCCCCTACACAAAGCCTGCCATTGGAATCGGGCAACCGCAGAGGGTCGCCCCTACACAAAGCCTGCCATTGGAATCGGGCAACCGCGGAGGGTCGCCCCTACACAGAGACCGCGGTTGTTCCGTAGGGGTGGGCCTCTGTGCCCACCCGTGATACTTGGAATCGGGCAACCGCGGAGGGTTGCCCCTACACAAAGCCC
>JBMNSQ010000044.1:0-12992 GCA_050945275.1 bacterium
AGCGGGGTTGGCTAGTGTACTTATTGATATACTCAGAGCACTCAATATCATATAAATGTGAGCGCCGCAACGCGGCGCTCGCTTAAGTTTATCAGCCACTGGGGCGGCGAGGTCCATCGCCGTTGGCATCGCTGGTTTCAATCAAATCCTCGCTGTATTCTTCCAGTAAGTCTTGGGTGTCTTTCATTTGCTTACGGGGAGCTCTGGCTTCTAGATACGAGTTGTAGTTTTGATCGGACTGAACAGTGGGATAAGGAGGCAAATCCTGGCGTCTCTTGTTTTTGTTCTTACCCTTCTTAGCCAATTCCTCTGTCACCTCCTTATGATACAAGATCCGCTCCTTCATAGCTTCCGATGGCATCCAGGCATGTAGGCTGGGGATAATTTCGCCCATTCGGTCGCCGTCAGTGAGGCTATTTAATCCATACAAGTCTTCTTCTTCGGTGCGGGTATACGGCTCAAAAAACTTTGTCTTTCTGTGGTCCATAATTTAACCCACCTATCTTGATTATTTGTTGGTCTTTTCCCCTTTATTCCTGGAGCTCTTTACCAGCTTTTCCGGTAACATTTCATAAGGATTCACTAACCACCATACCAGAGCCAATACTATGGCTGCAGCTGCAGCAAACACAAAAAACAACGGTGTTTTTCCCATTTCAAGTCCAAGTCCAACTGCCGGGGGTCCCAAAGCTGCGCCAAAAAAACGAACTGTGCCGTACAGTGCTGTTACAAAGCCTCGCTCACCGCTACAGGCACTGGTAATAAGTAGGTTTAAGGCCGGTAGAAAAATACCGGTTCCAATGGCTGCAATTACGAGAGGAGCAAAATAAATGTATCCTGGCGGTAGCAAAGCTAAAGCAATAAGGGCTATCGTTACCAAGGCTAGTCCTAGTAGCAGGGCTTTTTTCACCGGTGTACCTAGTCGTTTTTCCAAGTAAACGCCAACTAAAGAACAAGTAACCGTAAGAGATAGTACTGGAATAGCCACCAATAGTCCTCGTGTGAAACCTTTGACATGAAGTTGTTGCTCCAGCACATCAGCCAGATAGCTAAGCAGGCCAAAAAGTAGAAACAAGGCTAAAAAACCAGCAATAAAGCAAGCCGCTAGCCCAATGCCACGTTTGGCCCAAACTTTTTTAAGTTCGGCTAGATATTCACTGCTTTTAGGGGGAGTAGCCAGCGGCGGTTCCTGGCAGACGGTCCACACTAAAATGGCTGCCGGCCAGGCTAGCAATCCGTAAACAAAAAATGGGGCATACCAGATGATTAGAGCTGTAGCCGACCCCAGTAGCGGAGCTACAACTTTACCAAAACCGTTGGCAGCTTCTAGGTAACCAACGGCCCGGCTGCGTTTTTTTCCTGTGTAAATATCGCCGGCTAAGGCCATTGCTAATTGATAGGTACCGCCGCCGCCAATTCCTTGAGTTACACGGGCAACGAGAATCCAAGGATAAGGGTTAGGTAGCAGCCAGGAAGCCAGTCCTGCGGCTACGCCCCCTAAGCCAAATATAACCAGGGCGGGAATCATGACGCTTTTTCGTCCCACATGGTCGGAGATGTACCCGGCTATTGGAATCACTACTCCCGCTGTAAGCGAGAAGGCGGTGATTATAAGACCGCTTTGGAATAAACTTATATCTAATGCCTTTTGCATTTGAGGTAAAACCGGAATTAAGAGAGAGTTACTCAGAACCAACGTAAATGGTACTGATAATAAGCCCCAAAAACTTATAGACATAGCTTCGCTCCTTAATCGTTCTATCTCTTTATCGCAAGGCTTAATTTTCCCTGTGTCTATTGCCTTTAGTCAGGCAGGATTTTCCCCTTTTACTGGCGAATAAATTAACGAAGTTTATTTTGTCGTAGTAAATTAAAGATATATCAATCCTTAATGAGAAAAGAGAGAAGATAGCTATAATAGTAGAGGGTAAAAGAATTTCTTTGATTAAACAAGCTTTGGCTAATCCGACACTACCAGTTGGGTATTTGGTTAATTTATGAGCGGTATCAAGGGTACTTGGCTGGCTTGTAGGATTTTTTTCATCGCAATAATTTTCTAAACGTTCCAGTTATGTTAAATAGTAACGAAGGAAGGAGGAATTTCAGCGTGCAAGGCGAATATGTATTTGTTGCAACAATGACAAATCCGGAGTCTTCTTACCATTTGCGCGCGGCAGGAGGAGTGAGATGTGAGACTAGCTGACGTAATACGGTTATTGGAGGCAGAGGTGCTGGTGCCACCCGCAGATTTATCGCAGCTAGTGAGGGTTGGAGCTGCGGCTGACCTTATTTCCGATGTGTTGGCTTTTGTTAAGGAACGGACTCTCCTTCTTACTGGCCTTACTAACCCCCAGGTTGTCACTGCTGCCGATCTCGTGGACTTGATTGGCATTGTGTTTGTTCGCGGCAAAACCCCGGGTTTTGAAGTAGTGGAGATGGCTCGGCGGCGCAAATTGCCTATATTTAGGACCAAGCTTAACATGTATGAAGCTTGTGGTATTCTCTATCAGGAGGGCCTGAAAGGTTCCTGGGCCGGTCAGGATGAAAACAATGACCTTTGCTAGTAGCTACGACCTAACAATTCCGGTAGCAGGCAACGACTTTGTTATGGCTGGGAAAGCAGCTAGTCAGATTAAAAAAACATTAGAAGCACTTAATTTACCGCCCAAACTGGTGCGAAGGGCTAGCATCTGTGCTTATGAAGCCGAGATGAACATTGTTATTCATGCTTACAAAGGTCGTTTGGGACTTAGAGTAACAGCCCAAGAGGTTACCATAGTGGCCAAAGATGAGGGTCCGGGAATAACGGATGTATCGCAGGCGATGAAGGAAGGGTATTCCACTGCTCCGAACGAAATCCGGGAGATGGGATTTGGGGCCGGAATGGGACTACCTAACATGCAGCGGTGTGCTGACCGATTATCCATAGTTACCAAACTAAACTACGGCACTAAGGTAACGATAACTATCTTTCTGCCAAGTGAGGAATAGATATGGACTACTTTCACTCCGTTCGTTTGGACAGAGACAAATGCAAGGGATGCGTAAATTGCATTAAACGTTGCCCCGTGGATGCCATTAGGGTGCGCTATGGTAAAGCTGAGATTATAGAAGATAGGTGCATTGATTGCGGAGAATGTATTCGTGCTTGCCCTAACCATGCGAAATATGTACAGCGAGACTCTATTCACGACCTAACACGATTTGAATGTACAGTGGCACTACCGGCACCTTCTTTATACGGACAATTCCGTGATAATGTGGGGCCGGGCCGGGTACTGGCGGCTATAAAAGCACTCGGTTTTGATGATGTCTGGGAAGTGGCACTGGGTGCCGAAATTGTATCTAAAGCTGTTTCTGACTATTTTCAGACCTACCGGCATCCAAGACCGCTAATATCATCGGCTTGTCCAGCCGTGGTGCGACTTGTTCAGGTTCGTTTTCCGTCATTGGTGGACAACATTATTCCCTTAGAAAGTCCCATGCAAGTTACTGCTTGCTTGGTGCGTCAATTGAAGGCCCAAGAGGGAATAGATCCAGATAAAATTGGCATTTTCTTTGTTAGTCCTTGTCCGGCCAAAGTAACGGCTGTAAAAAATCCGGTAGGTGGTGTGTTATCGGAAGTGGACCGGGTATTGGCTGTAACTGACATTTATGGTGAATTGCTGCAGAATATGCGTCTAGAACGTCCTTGCTTGGTTCGGGCCAATGCTAAAGGTATCGGTTGGGGCAGTTCCGGTGGTGAACAGGCGGCTGCCAGCATCGAGAATTCTTTAATTGTCGACGGTATACATAATGTCATCAGTGTATTAGAGGAGATAGAGCTGGGCCGGTTGGGTGACATTGATTTTATCGAAGCTCAAGCGTGCCCAGGCGGTTGTGTGGGTGGAATTTTGAATGTTAACAACCGGTTTGTTGCCGGTGTTAGACTTAAGCATTTAGTAAGGGATCTACCGGAGTTTCCACCGTTATCTGAACGTTTGCAAGAGATTGGGGTGTCCGAGATTGAAGTACCGAGCATAACCGTAGAACCACGGCCTATTGTCCGCTTAGATCGGGATTTGAAAGTTGCTATGCATAAATTGCAGCAGGTTAATGACTTGATGGAGCGACTACCGGGTCTAGATTGTGGTTCTTGCGGTGCTCCTACGTGCCGGGCGTTAGCAGAAGATATCGCTGTGGGCAAGGCCCAAGAAACAGATTGTATTTTTAAGCTTCGCGAGCGGATTATGGGTTTAGCATTAGATACATACAACTTGGCTCAGTTGGTACCGCCGGCTATGGATACCCGCCGGGCCAAAAAGGGGAGGGATAAAGATGCAGCTGGCTCAACTGATATCGAACCCGGCCCTGAATCTTAGCGCTCAGGCTGGACAAGATCAGCTCGGTAGAGAGGTCCAAGGAGCCTATGCCTCTGATTTACTCAGCCACGTTATGGCACGGGCTAAGGAAGGAAACCTGTGGATAACTATCCAGGCTCACCAAAATATTGTGGCAGTGGCGGCACTACTAAATTTATCCGGAATTGTGATAGCAGGTGGCATTGAGCCACAGGACGATACTTTAAGAAAGGCGGAGGAAGAGGGGATACCCCTTCTTACAACCGATCTCGACACATTTGAAGTGGCAGGAAAGTTATATGCTTTGGGGATCGGTGCCGAGGGCGATCATGTTGAAGTGGCTACAAGCTGACCTTCATATACACACGGTGTTATCACCTTGTGCCGACCTTAAGATGGGGCCCAAACAAGTGGTGCAGACAGCTGTGGAGCGTGGTCTTGATGTAATTGGTATTACTGATCATAATGCTTGGGCTAACGTGCCGGCGATATTAAAGCTGGCCAAAAAGCATAATATTGCCGTCTTACCAGGTATGGAAGTGCAGACCCAGGAAGAAGTGCACATTCTGTGCTTTTTTTCCGATATGGACCATTTGGTTAAAGTTGGTGAGCGCATTTACGCTCGTCTCCCGGCTGTGCCCAATCGACCTGAGTTTTTCGGCGATCAAATTGTAGTAGATGCCGAAGAGAATATTATTGGTTTGGAAGAAAGGTTGCTACTTAATTCTATCGAGATGTCGCTGGAAGAACTTAGTGACCTTACTTTCGAGCAGGGGGGCATTATTATCCCGGCCCACGTAGATCGCCCTGCTTTTAGCCTTATCGCTAACCTGGGTTTTGTGCCGCCGGATCTTGAGCCAACCGCACTGGAAATATCGGCTCGGCTAGATCCCGCCTGTGCCCTGGAGCGCTTTCCACAACTTGAAGGATATACCTTGGTGACATCTTCTGATGCTCATCGGGTGGAGGATTTTAAGACGGTGCGCTCAACCTTTTTCTACGTGGCAGCTCCAACTGTCGACGAAATTGCGCTGGCTTGTGCCGGACGCGGTAACCGGAAGGTGGTGATTGCTGAAAGAGGAACTGTTTTTTGAAAAAAAATTTCCTGCTCCCGTGGCAAACGGATGTGCTTGCCTTTATGTAAGAGGCACTTGGAAAAAGGGGGAACGTTTTATGTGTGCATGTGTATGCGGCAGCAAAGATTCACAGCATCCCGAACTAGACGAGATCTTGGCTCGGCACAAAGGAGAACGAGGGGCGCTTATTCCTATTTTACAAGAAGTTCAGAATGTCTATGGTTATCTTCCCCAGGATGCTATTACAGAAATTGCAACAGTACTCAAAATGCCAGCTACTGATATTTATGGTGTGGCCACATTTTATGCTCAGTTCCATCTAAAGCCGCGAGGACGTCACGTGGTTCGGGTATGTCAGGGTACAGCCTGCCACGTTCGTGGAGCCGCTAAGATTTTAGCCGCGGTGGAAAAAGAGTTGGGTATAGTACCGGGTGAAACTACTGCCGATTTGCGCTTCACATTAGAGCCGGTAGCGTGTCTCGGTTGCTGCGGCTTAGCACCCGTGATGATGATTAATGAAGATACCCATGGCCGGCTGACGGCGGACAATGTGGCTGACATCTTAGCCAAATACGAATAAGAAAATGGAAGAGCTAGCCCTTCATATTTTAGATCTAGCGCAAAATTCCTTGGCTGCCGGTGCATCTGAGCTGGAGATTGTCGTCAATGAAGATATAGCTTCCAATCTCCTCACTATGAGCATTAAGGATAACGGCCGTGGTATGGATAAAGAATTTGTGAACCGAGTGCTGGATCCGTTTACTACCACCAGAACCACTAGACGTGTAGGGCTAGGGTTACCGCTTCTTTATATGACAGCTCGTCAGTGTGGCGGTGATCTAACTATCTTATCTACGGTAGGCCAAGGTACTTGTGTCACGGCCACCTTTGAGCTTAATCACTGGGATCTACCACCACTGGGTAGCATGGCCGCTACTGTTGTATCACTGCTGGTGGGGAGGCCTGATGTGGACCTTGTTTATCGGCATACAGTGGGTGAACAGGAGTTTGAGCTCGATACGAAGCAAATTAAAGCGGAGATAGGC
Source organism: bacterium (assembly GCA_050945275.1). Lineage (GTDB taxonomy): Bacteria > Bacillota > DTU030 > DUMP01 > DUMP01 > JAAYWY01. The sequence continues at coordinate 6,463 of JBMNSQ010000044.1, forward strand.
CCTACTGCTTTATCCGAGCCGAAGGTCTTGGTTTTTATACGGGCCTATATAGAACACGAGCTGGCTAAACTCTATGGGGGTGAATGAATTGGCAAACAAGCTTAATCTGGACGATCTGCGCCGCTTGCGTGAGGAAACAAAGCAAGGCATGCTTGACCGTCAAGCAAAAGGGCCCCAAATTATTGTTGGTATGGGTACTTGTGGAATAGCAGCCGGGGCCAGGGAGATTATGACGACTATTTTAGAAGAACTGGCCAAACGCAACCTTCACATAACGGTTCTTCAGACTGGTTGCATTGGCATGTGCCAACATGAACCATTAGTTGATGTAGTTCTTCCTAATGAGAAGCGGATCACCTATGGGAACGTTACTCCGCGCGATGTGGCACGGATTATCGGGCAGCATGTGGTCAACGGACAAATTGTCGAAGACCTGGTGATCGGTAAGATGGACTAGCTGCATCTTCCTATAGGTTACTTGTGGCAAAAGGGAGGTCAAAGTCATGCAAATTTTCCGTGCACACGTACTTCTATGTGGTGGTACCGGTTGCACCTCGGGGGGATCACCGCAAATCAGAGCACGGTTAGAAGAGGAACTAGCCAAGAACGGCTTAGAGCAAGAGGTCAAGCTGGTTGTCACCGGTTGCCATGGCCTTTGCGAAATGGGACCGCTTGTTATTGTGTATCCCGAAGGAACTATGTATGTCCATGTTGAGCCAGATGATGTACCGGAAATTGTATCAGAACATCTATTGAAAGGTCGTGTAGTGCAGCGTTTACTGTATAAAGAACCACTTACGGCGGAGCGTGTCCCCCACTACGGTGATTTACCTTTCTATCAAAAACAAAAAAGATTGGTACTGCAAAACTGTGGCTATATCAACCCTGAAGTCATTGAAGAATATATCGCTCGTGACGGTTATGCCGCCTTGGCCAAAGCTATTAGCGAAATGACACCCGAAGAGGTAATTGAAGAAGTGCTGCAGGCTGGCCTGCGTGGACGTGGTGGAGCCGGTTTTCCTACCGGACTTAAATGGAAGTTTTGCCGCGGTGCAACAGGAGAGCCCAAGTATGTAATCTGTAATGGCGACGAGGGCGACCCGGGGGCATTCATGGACCGGAGTATTATGGAGGGCGACCCCCATCGGGTGCTAGAAGGTATGGCTATCGGTGCTTATGCCATGGGAGCCAGCGAGGGCTATATTTACGTCCGGGCCGAGTACCCACTGGCTGTTAAAAGATTGCAGCTAGCTGTAAAAGCCGCTGAAGAGATGGGGCTTTTAGGTAATAATATTTTAGGTACCGACTTCTCTTTTCATATTTACATTAAAGAAGGCGCAGGAGCTTTTGTTTGTGGCGAAGAGACGGCTCTTATGGCTTCGATCATGGGTGAAAGAGGAATGCCGTGGCCGCGTCCGCCGTTCCCAGCTAACTCTGGGCTGTGGGGTAAACCTACAAATATCAACAACGTAGAGACGTGGGCTAATGTGCCGGAGATTGTTCTGAAAGGCGCAGATTGGTATGCCTCTATGGGCACCGAAAAGTGTAAAGGGACCAAGGTGTTTGCCCTTACCGGTAAAGTGCAAAATACCGGATTGGTAGAAGTACCCATGGGGATTACAATGAGGGAGATTATTTTTGATATTGGCGGCGGCGTTCCCGGCGGCAAGAAATTTAAAGCAGTCCAAATAGGAGGACCTTCTGGTGGGTGTCTGCCTGAAAGCCAGTTAGATTTGAGTGTAGACTATGAGTCTTTAACTGGTGCTGGCGCTATCATGGGGTCCGGTGGGTTAGTGGTGATGGACGAAGAAACGTGTATCGTTGACGTGGCTCGCTTCTTCCTTAACTTCACTCGAGCAGAATCATGCGGCAAATGTACTCCTTGCCGGGAAGGCATCAAGCGGATGCTGGAGATCCTTGACTGTATTGCCGCTGGCAAAGGTAAGATGGAGGATTTGGACCTGTTAGAAAGGACAGCCCTTGTGGTGAAAAACAGTGCTCTTTGCGGTTTGGGTCAGACGGCGCCGAACCCAATTTTATCTACACTGCGCTACTTCCGCGACGAGTATGAGGCTCATATACTTCACAAACGTTGCCCAGCGGGTGTATGTGAGGCGCTCCTTACCTACAAGATCAAACCGGAACTTTGCCGCGGTTGCACGGCTTGTACCAAGGTTTGCCCGGTAGGGGCTATCTCCGGTACTAGAAAAGCAGTGCATGTGATTGATCCTGACAAGTGCATAAAGTGCGGCGCTTGTGCTGAACGCTGCCCGTTCAAAGCAATCGTCCGCGCTTAATTGAGCCCAAGGAGGAGTAAAGATGGACACAATCACCCTGACTATAGATGGCTGCCGAGTCCAGGTGGCAAAGGGCTCCACGGTGCTTGAGGCGGCTCGTTTAGCTGGCATCAACATCCCAACTCTTTGCTATCATCCGGAGCTTCGGTCCGAAGGTGCTTGCCGTTTGTGTGTAGTGGAAATAAAAGGTGGTAAATCTTTAGCAGCGGCGTGTGTAATGCCGGCGGCCGACGGCATGGAAGTTCGTACCAATACACCTTTTGTGCGCGAAGCCCGTCGCACAGCTCTAGAGCTGCTGCTGGCCAATCATCCTTTCGAATGCTTAACTTGTGAGCGCTCTGGTAACTGCGAACTTCAGACCTTAGCCCATGACTTAGGGGTACGGGAAGTGCGCTATACCGGCGAAAAACGAAGCGTTCCCATTGATGATTCAGGTCAATCGTTGGTGCGAGATCCTAACAAATGTATTTTGTGCGGACGTTGTATCCGTATGTGTAGTGAGGTGCAAGGTGTGCATGCCCTGGGTTATATTAACCGTGGCTGGGATACGTTAGTAGGACCTTTATTCGGCCAAAGGTTGGCTGATGTGGCCTGCGTAAATTGTGGGCAGTGTTCTACCGTGTGTCCAACAGGCGCCATCGTGGAAAAGAGCTATGTAGAGGATGTTTGGGCAGCTCTTGGTGATCCAAACAAGTATGTAGTGGTGCAGACCGCTCCTGCTACTCGAGTAGCCGTTGGCGAAACTTTGGGCATGTCCCCCGGATCCATCGTTACAGGTCAAATGGTGGCTGGCCTTAGACGTCTAGGTTTTGATAAGGTGTTTGATACTGATTTCACAGCAGATCTGACCATTATGGAAGAAGGGTACGAGCTACTGGAACGCTTAAAGAACGGCGGAGCGTTGCCGCTTCTCACTTCCTGTAGTCCTGGCTGGGTGAAATTCTGTGAACATGTGTATCCGGAACTTCTATCTTATGTTTCTACCTGTAAATCCCCACAGCAAATGTTTGGTGCTGTAGCCAAGACTTACTATGCTGATAAGATAGGCGTCAAGCCCGAAGATATGTATGTAGTGTCTATTATGCCTTGTACGGCCAAAAAATACGAAGCACAGCGGCCTGAGATGACTGCATCAGGTGTACCTGATGTCGATGCTGTGCTCACCAGCCGAGAATTGGGCCGGATGTTTAAGGAAGCTGGCATAGATTTCAAGAACTTGCCACAAGAAGACTATGATGCCCCACTTGGGATTTCCACTGGTGCTGGCGTTATTTTTGGGGCAACAGGCGGTGTCATGGAAGCAGCTTTAAGAACAGTGTATGAAGTAGTTACAGGCAAGACTTTGGACGCTCTCGATTTTACCGAAGTTCGTGGGCTAGATGGCATTAAAGAAGCAGAAGTAGATCTTGATGGAACCAAAGTCAAAGTGGCTGTAACAAACAGCCTGGCCAACGCTCGCAAAGTTCTAGATAAGATCAAAACCGGCGAGGCCCCCTGGCATTTTGTAGAGATCATGGCCTGCCCTGGTGGCTGTATTGGCGGTGGTGGTCAGCCTATTCCAGTGGATCGAGAAACACGAGAAGCCAGAATGAAAGCTATCTATGATGTGGATAAAGCTATGTCTATTAGAAAGTCCCATGAAAACCCAGCTGTACAGACTCTTTATAAAGAGTTTTTGGGCGAACCCTTATCCCACAAATCACATGAGTTACTTCATACCTATTACACGGAACGGTCGCCATTCTAACACAAATTAATATAGCGCTTGGTTCCAAGTAATAGGGAGCAGATGGGGCTACGATGCATCTAGATTGGATGCGTCGTAGCCCAAAGGTGACTGGTTGCAGCACAGCTAGTTTTTTGGTAAGAATCTGGCAATAGTATCAGAGGTATGATTGTGTCCAAACTTTACCTCCCCGAATTTCAAAATATATTTATAATAATTAATAATAGCGTCATTTTGGTGCAGTTGTGTGGGCAGCGCACAACTGCCGGAAATTATCAATAAACCTTGTAGGTAGTAACCGCTATTTAGTAATGAAAAGAGGTTTTAACGTTGAAAATGGTGGAATTCACTATAGATGGTCGACAGGGTTCCGTTCCTGCTGGAACCACCATTTTAGAAGCGGCTAAGAGCCTGGGCATAGAAATCCCTACTTTTTGCCATGATCGGGATTTAGTTACTGCTGGGGCTTGTCGGATATGTGTTGTTGAAGTAGAACAGATCAAGAAAAACTTCCCGGCTGCTTGTGCCCAACCAGTGGGACCGGGGATGGTTATCCATACGAATAGTCCGGCGGTGAGAGAAGCACGGCGTACTATATTAGAGCTTATTATAGCCAACCACCCACTGGATTGTTTAACTTGTGAGGCTAACGGCAAGTGTAAGTTGCAGCAGTACTGCTACGAATACGGGGTAAAAGATACACCCTACGAGGGCGAGTGTCGCCAACATACGATTGACGGTAGCAGCCCCTTTATCGAGCGGGATATGGACAAATGCATTCTTTGCGGTAAATGCGTGCGTGTTTGTTCAGAGGTGCAAGGGGTTAGCGCCATCGGTTATATTGATCGCGGATTTGATACCAAAATAGGCACCTTATTCGATGGCAAGTTAGTGGATTCCCCTTGCGAATCTTGCGGCCAGTGTATTTACATGTGTCCGGTTGGGGCTCTGACGGCAAAACCCAGTCATGGCTTAGGTCGTGATTATGAAGTGGAAAAGGTAACTACTACCTGTCCTTATTGCGGTGTAGGCTGCCAGTTAGCCCTCAACGTGAAAAACGACACCATTGTTGGTGTGACTAACGTTCCCGACAGTCCAAATCAGGGGTACTTGTGTGTCAAGGGGCGTTTCGGTTATGAATTCGTTCATAGTGAGGAGCGTCTTACCACACCGCTGATTAAGAAAAATGGTAAATTTGAAGAGGCCACCTGGGATGAAGCCCTGGATTTGGTAGCCGATAAGCTTGGTACTATCAAAGCTGACTACGGACCGGATGCTATTGCGGGATTAGCGTCAGCTAAATGTACTAACGAAGAAAACTACCTATTCCAAAAACTAATGAGGGCGGTGATTGGCACAAATAACGTGGACCATTGTGCCCGTCTGTGACACGCTCCTACTGTAGCCGGTCTGGCTACTGCATTTGGGAGCGGGGCAATGACCAATAGTATTGAGGAGATCGAACAGGCCCAGGTTATTTTGGCCATAGGTACCAATACCACCGAGGCTCATCCGGTAATTGGAACCAGGGTGCATAAAGCCATTACCCGTCACGGAGCCAAACTTATCGTTATTGACCCCAGAAAGACTACTATGGCTGAACGAGCTGATATTTGGCTTAGGCCGTGGCCAGGCACTAATGTGGCCGTAGCTAATGGTCTACTTAACGTTATTATCAGCGAGGGATTAGCCGACAAGGCCTTTATTGAGGAGCGTACGGAGAATTTTGAAGCGCTAAAAGAGGCCATCGCTAGCTATACGCCAGAAGAGGTAGAAAAGATTAGCGGTGTCCCAGCTGAGGATCTAAAGGCTGCTGCCAGGCTGTATGCTTCGGCCGATCGTGGTAGCATTTTATACACCATGGGTATCACCCAGCATACTTCCGGCACCGACGGTGTTTTATCTATGGCCAACTTGGCCTTGGCCACCGGGAACATAGGTAAACCGGGTACAGGTGTAAATCCCTTGCGTGGTCAAAACAATGTACAAGGTGCTTGTGATATGGGTGGCCTGCCGGATGTATTTACCGGCTACCAAAAAGTATTCGACCAAGCGGCTCAAGAAAAGTTCGCTCAAGCTTGGGGCGTGACTAACCTACCGGACAAAGTAGGCCTCAAGATGGATAAGATCTTCAAGGGCGCCGGTGATGGAACCATTAAGGCTGTTTATGTCATGGGCGAAAACCCGCTGCTATCTGAACCTGATATTGACCATGCCCGCGCTTGCCTCGAAAACCTTGATTTTCTTGTTGTCCAGGATATCTTCCTTACCGAAACAGCTGAGTTGGCTGACGTGGTGCTGCCAGCGGCCTCTTTTGCCGAAAAGGATGGCACCTTCACTAATACAGAGCGGCGGGTGTCGCGTGTTCGCCAGGCTATATCACCGCGGGGAGAAGCCAAGCCTGACTGGCAGATTATTTGTGAGATAGCCAAGCGCTTAGGCTATGCTATGGATTATAGCCACCCGGGACAGATCATGGACGAAATCGCTTCGGTTACCCCGAGCTA
>JBMNSQ010000045.1:0-12864 GCA_050945275.1 bacterium
TTTTTCTACCAACCGAATGGCAGCATTAGCAGCCTCGTTTTTGTCTGTCTTGTTATCCACTAGAACTAACTCTACTTTTTTACCTAGCACTTCACCATGCAGTTCGTTGGCCAATTCGATACCTTCCCAGGTCATTTGGCCACCGGCAGCCGAATCGCCGGTCATAGGTTCAAAGACACCGATTTTAATTACATCAGCATCAGCCTGCGGTTCACCACCAACTTCCTCTTGTTCGGCTGGTTTAGACGCACAAGCAGCTGTAAGTACAATTAGCCCAATTAACACAAAAGCCAGTAAACTCGTTTTATTGTTTACCATCCTCTTATTCCCCCTTTTAACCCGTTAATGTCTTCTTTGCTCTAATCTTAAAAACCTTTGTAACCCCTGACCTCCTTCCATCGCTTCGCCGTGTACACCTGTTTATGGGCTATGGACATAGGTATATATTAGACGTCAAGACCATAATTCCTGCCCCATTAACAAAGTAGCGAGAAACATATAATTAATTTAGAAACTACTACCCAAATGGGTAGCATCTTGTGGTTTATAGCACTTCTACTTCGTACCCTTTAGTTATTAGTAGAGAAATCAGTGCGTCAGCGTTGGCTTTATCCAATGTCTCCGATACAAATTCTACCTCAGCGTAACCCACCGCTACCCGACGCTTACTACGGTCGTGGGCAATTCCCACCACGTTGCTTTGGGTTTCGGCGATGGCCGCTAGCACCTGCTGTAATTGCCCTGGTCGATCCGGAATAATCATTCTAAATTGGGCCTTGCGACCAGCCTTTACTAAGCCTCGGTCAATAACCCGGGCTAAAATGTTAACATCTATGTTTGCTCCGGAAACCACGGCCACTACTTTCTTACCGGTAAAATTTAATTTCTGTTGCAAAATAGCCGCCACCGATGCTGCCCCAGCCCCTTCGGCAATAACTTTGGCCCGTTCCAGCAGCATTAAAATAGCATAGGAAATCTCTTCGTCCTCAACCGTAACAATGTCATCCACGTATTGGTTGATCAGGCTAAAGGTCAGATCACCTGGTTGTTTGACGGCAATCCCGTCAGCGATGGTAGCCACCGAACTTAGCGCCGTTACCTGACCAGCCTGAAGAGAAGCCAGCACAGAAGGTGCTCCGGCTGCCTCTACACCGATCACCTTCACGTCCGGTTTGATGGCCTTAGCAGCGACAGCAATACCGGAAATTAATCCGCCACCGCCCACAGGCACTACAATGGCGTCTACATCCGGTAAATCCCTAATAATCTCCAACCCAATAGTCCCTTGACCGGCGATAACATCGGGATCGTTAAACGGATGCAAAAACATAGCCCCAGTTGTTTCTCGAAGCTCAAGGGCTTTGGCATAGGCATCGTCATAAAGAGCCCCGTAAAGTATCACCTTGGCCCCATAGCCGCGGGTAGCAGCTACCTTGGCTAGTGGTGCCCCTGCTGGCATGACCACCGTAGCTGGAATGCTGTACAGTGTAGCTCCCAAAGCCACGCCCTGAGCATGATTGCCAGCCGAAGAAGCAATGACGCCCCGCTTCTTACCTTCGTCACCTAAAGTAGCTATCTTATTAAAGGCCCCACGAATCTTAAAACTACCCGTTTTTTGCAGGTTCTCGTTCTTTAGGTAGACATGGTTACCCGACATTTCGCTAAACGTTCGGCTATGGGTAACCTCAGTACGATGAATGATACCATCGAGTCGCTGGGCGGCCGTCTTAATATCTTGGAGCACAACCACCGCCTAACCCCCTTTTCTTTGTGAGCTCTCTTCGCCGCTAGCTTAACCTTCTCATCCTGCCACTCTACACCCACGGCTCCTGCCTAAACTCTTTCCACAAGGCTTCTCTAAGATCCGCTCTTGTCAAAACATCCAGCGCTGTCGCTGCCAGCGCTTTTGCACCGATAATTACAGCGCGCATGCCATCGGATCCACCCGCAGCCTGGGTAAACTCACGAGTATGGCATACCAGACTGGGCGATCCAATGGCAACGTAGGGATGAATCGATGGTACCACCTGGCTCACATTTCCCATATCCAACGATCCTACCCCTTTACCGCTCATAACCACATCCTCGTCCAGCGCTACTAAGTTAGCTAGCATAGCCTGGGCTAATGTTAAATTTGTACGGATTTCATCGAAAGAGTATTCAAAGTTACTAACGGTAAGCTCAGCACCAGTAGCCATAGCCGCCCCCCGAGCACAATTTATAACCTTGGTCAGCACTTGGTTTAAATGTCTCCTTGTGTCGGCTCGCACATAAAAACGGGCTACCGCTTCTTCAGGAACAATGTTAGGAACTACTCCTCCATTGCTAATAATTCCGTGAATCCGAACATCCGAGCTAACATGTTCCCGCAAGGCGTTGATAGCGTTAAAGGTAAGGATCACCGCATCGAGCGCATTTATCCCTTCCTGGGGAGAAGCAGCTGCATGGGCTGCCTGTCCACGAAAAGAAAATTCGATAGCATCCATGGCCAAAGATGGTGCCATCAGCACCGTACGACCGGAGGGATGAATCATCATAGCTGCATCAATGCCCTCAAAAGCCCCGCCAGCTGAAAGCGGCACCTTGGCTCCGTTAGTCTCCTCGGCCGGTGTTCCATAAACATGGATGCTTCCGTCAATCTCGCCAACTAGCGGCACCAAGGCTAAAGCTGCTCCCACCGCTGCTGCACCAATAATATTGTGCCCACAGCCGTGCCCAATCTCTGGTAGAGCATCGTATTCAGCAATAAAAGCTACGGCTGCTCCTTCTTTTTTTCCTGCCAACGTAGCGTGAAAAGCCGTGGGGATACCAAAATATTCCTTTTCCACCTCAAAACCGAAAGCCACTAGTTCATCAGCCAACAGGTTAGAAGCAAATACCTCTTCCCCGCCCACCTCTGGCCGAGCATGAATAGCCTGACTGATCTCTATCAAGCGATCCCATAGCCGGTCCACTTCCTGCCAAGCTCTCTTTTTTAACACCAGCTGATCCTTATCCTCCACCGGGTAACGCCTCCTTATGGGTACAAAAGGAATAATACTATTACCTAATGATCGTAGATTCTTTGCTTTTGATTAAGATTCCTTACTTTCGCTTCGTTATCCTTCCACAACATAATACTACCTGGCCAAAATAACCATTCTTGCTGCTTCGAACAATTGGGTAGAAAAAACCATTAACGTTCGTTTTTGTTCTTGACACTCCACCCATCGCTTGGTAAGATAAGGGCAAACAAAATAATTTACCTTCATATAGTTCCGGGGATAGGGCCCGGAAGTCTCTACCAGATGGCCGCAAACCATCTGACTATGAGGAAAGTGTACCTAGGGTTCCGTACACACTTGGCCGGCGCTAGGTCAGGCCTCGTTTAGTTTCGGTCCGAGTGGTACAGCCTTGCAATGGCCAAGTATTTCTAACTTGAAATCTTAGTATATGTAAGGCACACCGAAGGGATAAAAGCCCAGGCGGGGAGGTTTCGCTCACAGTCACTTAGATGCGGTCTCGCCTGGGTATATTATTTTTTAAGGAGGTGAGTCTAAACAGCACTTGGATTTTACGGATAGGCTATTACAGTAAATAACCAGGAGGGACAACCATGGAACGTTTCTTCCGACTACAAGAAAAAAATACCGATGTTAAGACAGAAATAATGGCTGGAATAACAACCTTCATGACAATGGCTTATATTTTATTTGTTAACCCAGATATCTTAAGTGCCACCGGAATGCCTTTTGGTGCCATAATGACAGCTACTGCCCTCTCAGCCGGTGTTACCACTATCTTGATGGGTTTGGTCACTAATTATCCCTTTGCGCTGGCCAGTGGTATGGGCTTGAATGCCATGTTTGCTTTTGTTGTTGCTCCCATAGCTGGCTGGGAAGCAGCCTTAGGGGTAGTATTTATTTCTGGAATCTTATTTCTTGTTTTATCAGTCCTTGGAATCATCGATTACATTGATGCCGGTATTCCTGCTAGCCTCAAACGGGCAACAGCTGCTGGAATTGGTCTTTTTATTGGTTTTATTGGTTTGCAAAATGCCGAAATTATTATCTCTAGTGAAGCTACCATAGTGGCCTTAGGTGATTTAAGTAAACCCGACACTTTCTTAGCCATAATCGGACTAGTAATTATGGCCATTCTTATGGCTAAAAGAGTGAGAGGCTCCATCCTCCTTGGTATTCTTCTGACCACAGTAGTAAGCTTCTTTATGGGAATCACCTCATTTCCTACAAGTCTGGGCGACATATTTGGTTTTCCCGAAAGTGTAGCCCCCATTGCTTTCCGTTTTGATTTCCCCGGTGCACTTAAACTCGGTTTCATGACGGTATTTGCTTTTGCTTTCGTTGATATTTTCGATACATTAGGGACTTTGGTAGGTACCGGCGCTCGCGCTAACTTCCTCGATCAGGATGGACGCTTACCCAAAGTCAAAGAAGCCATGATCGTGGATGCGATAGGTACCGTTTTTGGTGCTGCCTTAGGTACCAGTACTGTTACCACCTATGTAGAGAGTACCGCCGGTGTGACCGAAGGTGGACGCACTGGATTAACAGCTGTAGTGGTGGGTGTTCTGTTTTTGGCCTCCCTATTCTTAGCACCTCTAGTCGGTCTTGTACCTAGCGCAGCCACTGCTCCTGCTCTAATAATTGTGGGAGTACTCATGATGGGAGCAGTCACCGATATTGATTTTCAAGACTTCACCGAGGCTTTCCCCGCTTTTGTTACTATGCTATTTATGCCCTTTGCTTACAGTATCGCTGATGGAATTGCCGCTGGCTTTCTGGCCTATCCCATTGTTAAGCTAGTAGCCGGAAAACATCGGGAAGTGCATTGGTTCACCTACGTTCTCGCACTTGTGGCTTTAGTCCACTTTGTAGCGAAATAGCTCTTTGTCCAGGAGAATAAAATATACTTTTGCTCTTAAAGCTAAATAAAGCCCTCTGGAAATAATTCCAGAGGGCTTTATAAGCATTACTGGTGGACCTGAGGGGGTTCGAACCCCTGGCCTCTGCGTTGCGAACGCAGCGCTCTCCCAGCTGAGCTACAGGCCCAGACAAATATAAAAATGGCTCCTCGGGCGGGATTCGAACCTGCAACCACCCGGTTAACAGCCGGGTGCTCTACCGTTGAGCTACCGAGGAATGCCTTACAAAATACATTATAGCGCACTACTTGGTTCTTGTCAACACGCACCCTAGACTGGCCAAACTATGTTTTATGTCACTCCAACCGCAGTAAACATTGTTAGATCCTTCCTTCGCTCCCTCCGCTTAGCTCTGGGCAGGCTGGACAAGCTGGAGTTGTTATTCTTTGGGACGCATAGTCGGAAACAAGATAACATCGCGGATCGAAGCCGAATCAGTAAGTAACATTACTAACCGGTCGATGCCGATGCCTAGTCCACCCGTGGGCGGCAATCCATATTCTAGTGCCGTGAGAAAGTCTTCGTCTAAGGGATGGGCCTCATCATCGCCCGCTTCTTTTTGTTTCATTTGCTCTTCGAAGCGGTAACGCTGGTCAATGGGGTCATTGAGCTCAGAGAAACCGTTGGCCATCTCGCGACCGAAAATAAACGGTTCGAAACGGGCCGTAAACTCAGGATCGTCCACTTTGCGCTTAGAAAGCGGCGATATTTCTACCGGGTAGTCGATAATAAATGTAGGTTGAATTAAATTGGGTTCCACCGCAGCATCAAACACTTCGTTTAATACCTGAGCCCAACTGGCATCGGACGGTACATCAAAGCCGCGTTCGCGAGCCCCCTGACGCGCTTCCTCGGCTGTTTTTAGTGTAGTAAAATCGAGACCGCTATGTTCTTTTACTGCGTCGAGCATGGTAATGCGCGGCCACGGCGGGGTAAGATCGAGATCTACTCCTTGGTACTTAATCTTCATAGAACCCGTTACCTCAAGCGCAGCCCCAGCAATGATCTCTTCAGTAATGCGCATCATCTCATCACCATCGGCGTACGCCTGGTAACATTCCATGGCCGTGTATTCTGGATTATGTTTAGTACTAACACCTTCGTTGCGGAAGTTGCGGTTGATCTCGAACACTTTTTCAAACCCACCTACAATCAAACGCTTCAGGTATAATTCCGGGGCGATTCTAAGATAAAGCTGCATGTCCAAGGCATTGTGATAAGTAACAAACGGACGGGCGTTAGCTCCGCCGGCAATGGGATTTAGCATAGGCGTCTCCACTTCTAAGAAGCCATGCTTGGTCATGTAATCACGGATAAACTGAATAATGCGTGAGCGAGTAACAAAAACCTGGCGTACATCTGGGTTCACCATAAGATCAACGTAGCGCTGCCGATATCTAATGTCTACGTCCTTTAATCCGTGCCATTTGTCTGGCAGGGGGCGCAAAGTCTTTGTAAGAAGTGTATAGGTCGCAACTTCTACTGTAACTTCTCCGCGGTGAGTCTTAAACACCTTTCCCTCGACCCCAATAATGTCCCCCAGATCCAATTCTTTGAATTGCTCATATCCTTCTTCGCCCAAGTTATTAATGCGAGCATATATTTGGGTCAGGCCAGTCGCATCTTGAACATGAGCAAAGGAGACCTTGCCGTGTTGTCGTTTAGACATAATACGACCGGCAATACGCACAGTCTCCCCTTCCAGGGTATCAAAATCATTATGGATATCCCGAGCACGATGGGTAAAGTCATAACGATGGATCTTAAAGGGGTCTTGTCCATGAGATCGGAGTTCTTCTAGCTTTTTACGTCTAACTGCTAGTTCACTACTGGGATCAAGCCTGTCTACTTCCGTTGGCATTATGGTCCTCCTTCATACAAGTGCCCAGGATTCCCCTGGGCTAATTTCTAACATCCATTAATCTTAATTAGTGTCCGTATCTATTCCGAGCACACGGTAACGAAGCACACCCACCGGCACCTTCACCTCTACCTCTGATCCAACGGTGGCACCGAGCAAAGCTTTTCCCACCGGAGATTGGTTGGAAATCTTACTTTGCCCGGGGTTAGCTTCAGCTGAACCGACAATGGTAAAGTTATAGGTCTTGTTGTCATTTAAGTTCTCTATGGTGACAGTGGAACCAAGAACAACCTTACCGTTACCGCTGCTTCGATCAATTAAGCGTACTTTCGACAACATCTTTTCTATCTCAATAATGCGTCCTTCGTTAAAGCCTTGTTCCCGTTTAGCATCCTCGTACTCCGAATTCTCGCTTAAATCTCCAAATTCAATCGCCTGCTTAATCCGCTCAGCAATTTCACGGCGGCGAATCGTACGGCGCTGTTCCAGTTCTGTCTCTAGCACTTTTAACCCCGCCGGTGTTAAATGTATCTCGTTATCGACCATGTTTCCCCATCCTTTTTCGCCAAATTTCGGCAAAAACAAGCAGTCAAACGCAAAATGTATAAGAAATACTACGAACCGTGCTCCCCGCGGTCCGTAGCTGACCCTTGTTCCATTATCCGTATTTCCAGTACATTATAAGATAATAGGGCTTACGTGTCAAGAAAATATAGCCTAAGCGGTTTGGCCCGCCCGCTGTCTGATAGCCCGCACTTCGTCTTCTTCTAGGGCTCGTTCAAAACTACGCAAACCAGCCAAACGAAAACCGTGCTTGTCAGCCAAGCGCATTATGTCATCGATCTGGTCAACCGTGAGATCGCGACCCAAGGTAAAGTTTTCAAAGCGACCTTCCAGCGTCAAAATCATAGTCTCCGCCATACAGGCGTAACTGGTACCTGATGGAAAACCAAAATCAAAACCGAAGTTCACTTGACCTGGAACCTGCACTATCCCTCCTTCTATCACCAGCACATCGGGCCTTGCTTTGGCCACCTTCAAAGACACATCGCGTGGCCTGGCCACATCACAAACGACAGCACCCGGTTTTAGATCGCCCGGTTCTATAATAGGCATAAACGATCCCGTTACCGTCAAGACTACATCGGCCCGTCTTAGTGCCGCCTTCAAATCATTGGCCACTCGCACCGCTAGACCACTCTCGCGCAAAATGCGCCGGGCCAAATTTTCTAAGCGGTGGCCATTGCGACTGACCAGCGTCAGGTACTTTACTTGGCGAGCTAAAATACGAGCACAAGCCGAACCGATAGCCCCATTGGCCCCTACCACCAGAACTTCGGCTTCCTTAAAGTCGATACCCATTTTGTCCGCCGCTAGTTTAATACCTTCCAAAGCAGTGCCTACAGTATAACTATTACCGGTAGTCACGGCAATATGCAAGTTTTTTGCTACTGTTAGGCCAGCATCGCCCACTACGGCTGTAAATGCCCCGAGACCTATTATTTTAGCTCCTAACTGCTCGGCTCGTTTTCCGGCCTGAATTATTTTTTTAAGCACGATTTCCTCTGGCATGGTTACCATTTGGCGTGACGTCAACGGTACATTTACAAACCAACCTTCAGCCTGGGCATAAGAAGATTCAATCCCTGTAATATGGGACAGCACAGCCGGGGGCGTTAGGCGAAACACAGATTCAACAACAGTGTCGGGCAATGCCTGTAGCCAAGGTATTTTTTGATATATATTGCTTACATCGAGTGGATGCAGTAGAAATGCAAATCGTTCCATGAAACGCCTCCTAATTTTTGGTTGACATTTAAGACTAGTTTAGGTGTACAATCCGTGGCTTTAAGGCAAGTTGATCTAATAAGTGGTCATAATCATCCTGGGTAAGCGATGTCGAGGGTTTGCCAGCTAAGGATACCAATACTGCTTCCATAACATTGGTGCCGAACGAACGTCCACCGAGCTCCGGGGTAGTGGTAACTAACGTTTTAGCACCACGAGCAGTAAGATCCTCAATATCAGCTGCAGTAACAGTGTTAGTAATTATAATTTTGCCCGGTATTTCCGGCGGTAGATGGCGTTTAATAAACAGAAAGTCGCCGGCGATGATATCATTTTTTAGGTAGTATCGAGCAAATCGTGGATTTGGATTAACTATCTCTTGCTTTTTCCCGGTGGGATACAGCAGCTTAAACGGTAATTGTACCAAAATAGGAGCCACTACAGCTGCTACCAGCCGTAGCTGATTTAGTGACCGTAGGGGAATCGGCAGACCTAAGGCAAAAATAACATCGCCGCAGGTAAGAAGAGCGCCGGCCTGCGTTAACCCTTCGGCCATCCCCCACCGATCAGCACCGGAAACCAGCAGCGCCTTTTGGCCAGCCAGGGGCACAGTATTCGTCTGTGCTAAGTAGCGGATAACCCGGCGTTCTAATGTGTTCTTTAGACCACTACCGTCTACAATGGGCGTTTTTGCTACTGCCCGAGCCAACCGCTTAGCATCACGAAAAACGTAGCGACGACCACCCGTCATTACATATAAATCTATGCCGCCCATACCAAAAGCATCCACTTTTCCGTCCAATTCGCGAAGTAGTCTTTCGGCTTTGTCTATATCGCCATCAGTACCTATGCGTTCAATGATAAACTTTTTTCCTAAAAACGTCGCCTCTACGCTGTGATTTCGCTTGGATGACCCTAGGCTTACACTTACCACGTGTTTCACTGTTACTGCCTCCTGATGGAATCCGTTGATACGCTATCTAACTATACCTTGATCTTACGAATTAATCGACGCAGTTTGTCGGGACTTACCCTGCAATCCTCCTTGATGGGAGATCGGCCAATTTCTAAACAAATTACCTTCTTATCCAGTAATGCTTCCACCACTCGTACACGCATGTCAGACCCTAAAAAAATTACGCTGTCATACGTACGCAGCTGAGCAATAATGTGCATAACTTCATTTAGTAGTTCATGGCCACTTTTTTGTTGGACGAAACGCCACCGCTCTTCATCGTCCATAAGGAGTGTATACTCTACCCCTTCTTCTTGAGCTACAGTAAGAAGCTCGTCCTTATTGGCTACCGGGAACCCTACCAAGGCCAAGCGTACACCCCGATGTATCTCTCCCAGCGTTTCTAAGCGAGAGATAACTGACCGTTCCGTCCCTAAGCGCTTAGCTACTTCCTGCTGCGAGACGCCTGCTGCCCTAAGTTCCAGTATCCGGTCTACCACATGGTACAGGCGCTCACGATCTATTACTTTATCACCGATCCGGACAAATTGTTCCACCTTGTCACCTCTACTTAATGCCATGTGCACAATGTTGTGTACAACATAATTTTACCAGCTTAGAAACAAAAATGCAAGGGAAGGCAGCAAACCTTCCCTTGCATTCTTCTAATATATTTTGTCCACACCACTTTTTTCGATAAAACAAACTACGTCGTCTTAAAGCGAGCTACTGCCTGTTCGAGGTTACGGGCCAAATCAGCCAGAATCTGGGCTGATGAAGAAATTTCCTCCATGGTTGCTGTCTGCTCCTGGGTAGCAGCGGCAATGTTCTGAGTACCGGCGCTGGTATTTTCGGCAATGAGACTGACTGCCTTTGTTCCCTCTACTACTTGAGTACTATTGGCTGCCATTTCTTCGGCGGCAGCGCTGACCCCTTGGATTTGCTGGGCCACCTGCTGCACAGCCGCAAATATTTTCTCCAACGTCTTAGCGGCCATTTCCAGCAAATTAGTACCAGAGGCCACTTCCGAGCTACCGGCTTGCATGGTTTTGATCGCTCGCTCGGTATCATTTTGCGTCCGATCGACTAAGGTCGAAATTTGCTTAGCAGCCTGAGCCGATTGCTCGGCTAGTTTGCGCACCTCGTCGGCTACAACAGCGAAGCCACGGCCCTGTTCGCCGGCGCGAGCAGCTTCGATAGCTGCATTAAGGGCCAGTAGGTTGGTCTGATCAGCAATGCCAGTAATAACCTCTACAATTTGGCCAATTTCTCCGGAACGACTCCCTAGCTCGCTGATAAGTTCCGACAGCCTGTCCATGGACTGGCTAACCACATCGTTTTGCCTAATTACATCTCGAATAGCCTGACTCCCTTGCTCAGCTAGCTGTGCTGTTTCTTGAGACGATACCGCCACCATCTGGGCATTTTCTGACACTTGATTCATGGCTTGGGACATCTGTTCGACTATAGACGCCATCTCGCTAGTTTGCCGCACCTGCTGCTCTGCGCCTTCAGCCACTTCTTGGATACTGCTGGCTATCTGCTCCGTGGCACGGGTTGTCTCTTCCGATCCAGTGGTGAACTGCTGCGCCTGTTCACTTACTTGCTCAACACTAGTTCTTACACCGGCAATAATTTCACTGAGCTGCTCCACCATAGTCTGAAAAGCTTGAGCTAGTTGGGCAACCTCGTCGCGCCCCTTTATTTGTACCGTCGTCGTCAGGTCACCGGAAGCGATTTGGTCAGCTGCTTGGGCCAATTTCTTAAGTGGCCGCACTGACTGTATAGCTAAAACAGCTCCAACACTGATGCCAAAGGCAGCCCCCAACACCACTAGCAACATTGATACTTTGCCCATTTTTTCGGCTGTTGCATTGGCCATTTGCTGAGCATCAGCTACCCGCCGCTCGTTTATACCCAAAAGAACGCTAAAGTTGGATTGCAGCTGATTTGAAGGAAGTTTTATATCAGTTAAGATTTTCTCAACTGCTTCATCCGTAGCTCCTTCTTCCCATAAAACAAAAGCCTCTTCTTGGATCGCATTAATTTCGTCATGAATCTCAGCCACTGTATTGAGCAGGGTCTTCTCTTGAGATTCCTTAGCCAATTGGGCAGCACGGTCAATGGCCTTCTTCACTTCTGCTCCATCGAGCTTGGCCCGGACCACATATTGGTCATCCCCAGTCAATAGAAAAGCCCGCTGCGAACTTAGCTGGGAAGTAATCATATGATTAACCTCGTTAATAGCCAGTAAATACGGTTGGCCCTCCTCCAACACTTGTTTGTACTCAGCCATGCAGCGCTGCGTACCCAGATATGTATAACCCCCGATAGTAACCATAAGGGCCACCATCACCAAATACCCAGCTATAATTCTAGTCGCCAAACTCACTCTCTTTTGTTTACCCTTTTTCTTCACCGTAGCCACCTTTTCTCGCCGCCACCTTAATTGGGGCAGGCGAAAGCGCGGCCAAGAAAATTTCTTCATGTTTATTACTCCTTTCTTCTCCTATATTTAATAAAAAACCTTCAGCCCCAGTATCGCTGAAGGAACAAACTGCGGCAGCCTGGCGATCATGGCTTAATGCTTTAGACCCATGGCTTTGTGTCCCCATCTTTCGACTGGGTTTACCCTGAACATTGTCATTTAATACAAACATATGTTTTTATAATACTACTAATTGCCATCTATTTATGTCGAATTATGTCGATGGTTCTTTAGATACTGTCTAGCCAAGGCTAATAATGTCGGAGGAGAATCAAGTGAAGGATCCTCCCACACAGCTTCCAATAAGTACTGCCGGATCGCGCCGACAACCGGTCCCGGCTTAAGGTCCAAACAAGTCATCAGCTCTTCGCTTGTTAAAGCTAGCTCAGATGGGGTAACAGGGGGTCGCTCCGCCACCACCTGACGAGCAGCGGCTTCTAGCTCCGGAAGACCTGCTTTGGCAGCATCACCCCAGATGGACATCCGGTCGGCCTTAATCAGCTCGATCTGCAAGCCAAAATTATCCCACCCTACTTCGGCTGCTAGCCGGCGCATAGGGGGTAATCCCTGATGAGGACGCCAAAAAAACATATGATTCCTCACTAAGAGAGTCACTTGCCTGATTAATTTTCGGCTATAACGCAGCCGAGTTAGTACGCGCGGCACAATAGCTGCTGACCGTGCGGCATGTCCAGGAAATAGTCGCCCATAGGGGCCTTCTTGAAACTTGCCTGGTTTTCCCACATCGTGCAGCAGTCCGGCTAACCGAAGGGGAAGTTTGGGTGGTGTTAAAGAGCACGTTCGAAGATTATGCCCTAATACATCCTCCCGGTGAAGGCGACTCTGCT
>JBMNSQ010000046.1:0-12709 GCA_050945275.1 bacterium
AGGAAGCAGGGTATTCTTTCCTGCGCTACCCACAGGTGACTTAGCCATGCCCTTAATTGCCCGAGCGGTTCTGCCGCCGGCCATTGGCGCCGTGGTGTTGGCCTCGGTGGCGGCAGCCATGATGTCCACCGTGGATTCGCTCCTTATGGTAGCTGGCACAGCCGTGTCGCACGATATCTATACCATGCTTATTAACCCCAAAGCTACCGACAAGCAAAAAATGTGGGTTGCCCGCCTAGGGGTAATCGTAGTCGGCGTACTGCCTCTAATCCTGCTTATGAGCGGTATTGGCGGCGGCGATCTGGTACAGCTTATAGTAGCGCTATTTAGTGCTCTTATGGGCGCCGGATTTACTTTGCCGGTGGTGCTCGGTGTTACCTGGCCGCGGGCTAACAAAGAAGGTGCTATCGCTAGTATGGTGGGTGGCATTTTAGCCTGCTTCTTATGGAAGCTCTTTGGTAACACAGCCTTGCTCGATCCGGTTGTACCTGGATTTTTAGTAGCACTGGTCTTAATTGTAGGGGTAAGCCTTATGACGCCGGCTCCTCCAAAAGAAGCAATTGACCCCTTCTTCTCTGAAACCTCCGCTTCTTAAAAAACCTGTTTGATGAGGAACATTTGTTTAATCGTGTTGTAACGGACTGCCGAGAGCGTTAAATCGCTAGCTCGGCAGTCCTCCTCGACTGTAACGGGCTAACAGAAATGCTAGATCAGCTCTAATAAGCATGGAGGGTATGAAATGCCGTATATAGTGCGAGTTGATACAATTGTCCATAAGGTTATTCTCAAATCAGCCTTTAAGATTTCCCATACAGTAATGGAACAGACACAAGAAAGATTGTTTGTGCGAGTACACAGTGATGATGGTTGCTTTGGTATTGGCGAGGCAGCGCCACTTACCTTTTTTACCGGAGAGACCACACCGGTTATCAAAGAAATTATTGATCACGTTCTAGGCCCAGCAATAATTGGACAAGAGGCGTTAGATGTCCGTGCCGCCATAGCGCGTCTGGAAGAAAAGATCCCCGGTAACAGTACGGCCAAAACAGCCGTGGAAATGGCTATATGGGACCTGGCTGGTAAATGCCAGCAAATTCCCGTCTATCGTCTATTGGGTGGGAAACTAAGAGAAGCCGTTCCTATAGCCTATGTGCTGGGACTGAGCCAGCCTCAGCAGATGGCAGAAGAAGCAAAAAAAGTAGTGGCTAAAGGATACAATACCATAAAGACAAAGCTAACGGGAGACATTAATACTGACCTTAGCATCTTAGAAGCTATACGAGAGGCAGTTGGTGACAATGTGGCGCTACGGGTGGATGCCAATAGTGCTTATTCGGTAAAAGACGCCATTTTAGCTGCTCGACAATTTGAGCCTTTTGATCTGCAGTATATTGAGCAACCGTGTGCTCCTTCTTTGCCGGGAGCTTTAAGTCAGGTGAGAGAACATACTGCTATTCCTATTGCAGCTGACGAAAGTCTCCTGTCTAAGGCCGACGCTTTCAACCTTATTAGTACCGGTAGTGTTGATTGGTTAGTTATTAAGTTGATTAAAGTTGGCGGTATCATGTCAGCCTTGGAGATTGCCACATTCGCTTCCTGGGCAGGGATAGGTTGTACTGTTGTCAGTCCCATCGAAACATCTATTGGTACAGCGGCCGGGCTTCATTTAGCAGCTGTCATGCCAAGCCTCCCCATAGCTCACGAATTGTGTGGTCCAGAATACTTGGTGGACGATCCTGTTTGTGGCTTAGGCCCAATAAAGCCAGTGCTTAGTATAGACGATTCTCCGGGATTAGGAGTGGAAGTACCGGAAGATTTTTTTAACGAAGACTGATGATAAGAGGTGGCTTAACGATGAACACTTGCAGATGGCACAATCGAGACATAGAAGCAGAAATTTTAGCGGATATATCTATAGAAGAGCCATGGGCTCTGATAGAAAAATTTAACCATATTGTCCGGGATTCAGGTAGTGCCGAGGAAAGAAAGGCAGTAGAGTACTTAACCGGTAAGCTCGATGAGTGGGGAGTAAACTACAAACTACATGAGCCCGAGCTGTTTATTAGTTTGCCGAAAAGGGCTTCAGTGGAAGTTGTAGCTCCGGAGGCCAAACAACTTGTAGCCAAGACACCGTCATTTTCTGTTACAACCCCAACCGAGGGAGTTCAGGGGGAAATAGTCTATATCCCAACCGGACATGCTCATGGAATAGATGATATTTTCAGCAGCCATGGTCCGGCAAGTACCGACCTTGTTGGTGGCAAAGTAGTTCTCACTGAAGGATTTCCGATGCCAGGGAAAGTCTGTGATTTTATGTCCGCAGGCGCTCGTGGCATTGTTTTCATTTCTCCCGGAGAGAGAATTCACGAAGGTATTTGCACCAGCATTTGGGGTGCGCCTGATCTGGACTCTATCCACCGCAAACCTTCTATTCCGGTAACCTCTATTGCCAAGTCCGATGGCGATTGGCTAAAGCAGCTTGTACAAACAGGGCCGGTCACAGTAAATATCAAAACCGAGCTAGACGAAGGGTGGCGCAAATGTCCAGTAGTGGTGGCTGAGTTTACAGGTACTGAGGAGCCAGAGCGGTTCGTCCTCTTACACGGGCATATTGATTCTTGGCACGTAGGTATCTCAGACAATGCTGTCGGCAATGCTGCTATGCTAGAAGTGGCTAGAGTGCTAGCTAAACATCAGAGCAAGCTAAAAAGAAGCATAAGATTAGCCTGGTGGTCAGGGCACTCCCACGGGCGCTATGCCGGTTCAACTTGGTATGCCGATAATTCTGCTTTGGACCTGGTGGAAAATTGCCTAGCCCATGTTAACTGCGATTCTCCTGGTACCCGTGGTGCTACTGTCTACAAAGGCGTCATGTGGATGAAAGAATTTGAGGATTTCTGCACTCAGGCGATAACAGACGCTATTGGTATAGAGCCAACAGGTGGCCGCCTTATTAGGGCCGGTGATTGCTCGTTTAGCAACTTAGGCGTCAACAGCTTTTACATGCTTCTGTCTTCAATTCCCGAGGAAGAAAAAGAAAAACAAGGTCTGTATGCTGTTGGTGGGTCTGGCGGCAATAACGAATGGCATCATGAGGACGACAAAATAGAAGTGGCCGATCCAGATGTACTTCTAAGAGACATCAAGATCTATTTGTTGTCTATCGTGCGAATGGCCAATTCGGCAGTATTACCTTACAACTATGTGCGTACGGTAACCGAGCTTATCGAGCAAATTGAAGACTACCAACAGGCGGCCCAGGGTAAGTTTGATTTCGGCGAGCTTGAGTTAGAAGCGAAGACGTTATTAGAAGAAGCCGAAAAACTAGTCCGGTATCAACATAAATTGCAAGGACAACCCATGGATAGCGAGGAGGTACAGGAGCTTAACCGGGTACTAATAGATATCTCGCGATTCCTCACACCGCTTAACTTTACCCGAGGCGACCAGTTCCGCCATGATCCAGCGTTGGAAAATCCACCTCTGCCTGAATTAGCAGAAGCGAAACTTTTGGGCCAAGTGGCAACAGGTAGCGATCAGTATTATCTGCTGCGTTCCCATTTGCGTCGTAGTACCAACAAAGTGCAGTGGGCCTTGCGTCAAGCACGTCGTGCTATACAGTCGCTGTTTTAGAACATATGCGTCATCCCGCCTGTCCAGAGCGAAGCGGAGGGAGCGTAGCGAGGGATCTTTGGCTCAGGATAACAGAGAGGGACTTTAGTGATCTCGAACCTTGATTACTGGAAGGAGGAAAGGAGCAATGTCATTAGAGCTGCCAGCCAAGATCACTGAGCTGATGTCGGACGTGGTGAATGTGCGTCGGTTTAGTGACATGGAGATAGAGCCAGAAAAAAAAGACCAACTACTGGAGAGCTTTCGTCTTGGTCCCTCGGCAGCCAACATTCAGCCGTGGGAGATGGTTGTTATCGGCAGCGCGGATAGGCGGAAACTAGTGGGCGCGGCAACGTTAGACCCCTTTTGCACCCCCGGTACTTGGGGCGGCCAGGGCTGGGTGGAAACGGCCCCGTTTTTAGCAGTAATCTGCCTGGATCGCAAACGGGCTGAAACAAGAATGGGCGGCGATAGAGGTTTTTTAAGTTCTGTAGGCGATACCTATGCAGCGCTGCAAAATATGCGGCTTATGGCTAACGCTTTGGGATTAAGAACAGCAGTGGTTAAAGAGTTTGACCCAGATAAGCTGTCACAGGCATTGCACTTACCTTGGACCGTTTTACCCGTTGTGATCATAGCTGCGGGCTATTCGGAAGAAGTCATCGAATATCCGCCACGGTTTAAGATCGAGGACTTTGTCCACCGGGAGGAATGGCCATGACAGAAAAAAGCTTTATTACCCAGCGCCGAAGTGTTCGCCGCTATAGGCCGGACCCGGTTTCGGAAGAAGTATTGACCGAGGTGCTATCGGCCGCTATATCGGCACCTACCGGGGGTAACATGCAGCCGTGGGAATTTGTTATAATCGATGATCCGGAAACGCAAAAGACCGTTGTAGAAACAACCTACAGCGGCTACTATTCCGGCCCCGGTAACCCCCAATCATGGCTGCTAGAAGCTCCGCTGTTAATTGTAGTTTGTTGCAATTTTAAACGGACCCGGGCCCGCTATGGAGCTTCCGGTCAGAAATGGGCTCCGTTGGATGTGGCCGCCGCTATTGAAAATATCCTGCTGGCTAGTCACAATCTGGGGCTTGGGGCTTGCTGGGTAGGAGGGTTTCGCCAAGATGTGCTCAGTAGTATCCTGCAGCTGCCAGAGTACGTGGAGCCGATTGCTATCATCCCCTTGGGTTATCCCAACGAGAAGCCCGGGCCCAAGCCTCGTTTACCGCTGTCTTACGTAACCCACCGCAATGGATTTAATCAACCGTATTTCAAATAGTAGCGGGCAGAGACAGAGCCCTGCCCCTACGCCAGCATTACAGATTTTATGGGTAGGGGTCGGGCTCTGTCCCGACCGGAAATTAAAACAAGGAGGTCACATCATTGAGCAAAAAAAACTACAATGGCTTCAAATCATTCCAATACCTAGAACCAGGCGTAGACTACAAACCCTTTAAACTAGCCAAAGAAATAAACCGCGTCGAACCGTACACCGTTGATGTTTCTGCCAACCAAGAGGCCCAGGTTCAAAAAATACTGGACGAAGAAATAGTGGTGTCCCTTCATGACCATAGCTTTATCGTTCCCGAAGATACCAGCGAAATTTGGGATTACCTAAGAGAGGGCCGTTGCCGTACGGCCTATGAGGCGTTAAGTGTTTCTCACATTGATATTTTGTTTGAGAATTTCCTCGATGGTATTACCATGATTACATCTAAGGCCGGCTGGAAATGGACCGACATTATTCATGATATCGGGATTCATTTTGCCGACTTTTTCCACTCAGATATGCTTTATTTGGCCCTAACAGTAGATGATCTTTACCGGGCAAAAAAAGAAGGGAAAATTGCTGCGGTAGCTACCTTGGAAGCCGCCACCGCTATTGAGAACGAACTGGATCGGGTGGATGTGTTATATGGCTTAGGCATCCGCTGTATGGGTATTACCTATTCCGAATCTAATGCCTTAGGGTCAGGTCTGAAAGAACCTGGCGATGGTGGCCTCACCCGCTTCGGTCATCAAGTAGTTCGCCGTATGAATCAATTGGGCATGGCCATTGACGTTTCTCACTGCGGCGACAAAACAGCTTTGGACACTATCGAAGCCAGTGACAAACCGGTATTTATAACTCACGCCGGCGCTCGGTCCCTTTGGAACACCAACCGGCTAATGCCGGACGATGTACTTAAGGCCTGCGCTGAAAAAGGCGGTGTTATTGGTATCGAAGCTGCTCCTCATACCACTTTGACTGCCGAGCATCCGCTGCACTGTATCGATTCTTTCATGCAGCACTTTGAGTACATTGCCAACCTGGTGGGAATAGAGCATGTGGCTTTCGGACCGGATACGTTGTTTGGCGACCATGTAGAGTTACACCGTACTTTTGCTGCTGCTCTTTCAATTAAAGAATCACGTGCTGGCAAAGAGTTCGAGGAAGTTGATTACGTAAAAGGGTTGGAGAACCCGGCAGAATGCTTCCCCAACATTACTCGGTGGTTAGTAAAGAATGGTTATAGCCAGCAGGATATTGCCAAGGTATTGGGGCAAAACATTATCCGTGTCCTTAAAGACAACTGGATTCGGTAGGGAAAAGATGTTCTCTTGATTGCCGGGCCATCCCTTGCTTAAGGGACGGCCCGGCAATCTTATCTAGATGGTCGCCCCATTTACGTCATCCAGGGGGTTACCATTTGTCATCCGAAGGGCGGCCTTATTTCCGTCCCGCTTTTATTACCGGGCGACCATTCCTAACCGCCGGATCTGGGCGTTCACTGTTATGTTGATTGGGATATCCGGGAATTCTTTATTCCAGTCCATTTCCTTCCATACTTTAGGGTAGCGGGCGCGTACTATTGATCCAAAAGAATAGCTATCCACTTTGAATTCTTTTTGTACCCGGTGAAGCACTGCCTGGCAATCCTTTTCTAAGGCTGTGGAGAGAGCATGTTCCACTTGGCTTAGAAACTTTGGGTCTTTTAGGCTACCGTCACTGGCTGATTCAATAATATTCCCTTCTATTTCCAAGGAAACGGCGAACGACACCTGGTTTCCGTTCAGATGCGGCTTGACGCGCCGTTTAACGTTTTGTATGCGAAAGACAAATATATCGCCGTTGTCGGTCTCGAACTGCTTAAACGCATGCCCCTTTCCCGACGATACTAGCAACAAATAGTGCATTTCATCGTAGTCTAGTTTGCCTACCATCTTATCTTCTTTAAATAGGGCCAGCCCGGAAATAGCAATACGGTCTTTTTCTGCTTTTATTATTGGTATTACTGCCTGTTCGCCGGGGTTGTAAACTTTGGCCGAAAACTCGGCCACCCGCATAGGTGGTATTGCATTTAGGTAGTCTTGCATCTCTAGAACCTGTCCCAGAAACAGCGGGAGTACACTTGATCCTTTTGGCGTGGCTTCTATGAGCTTCTCCGCTTTACCATCAGCCACCACTATCCAAGCCTTACGGCGGCTTTCGGAAGGTCTGAGGTAGACGTCCAGTATTTGCGACACCCCGCGACGGGCTTGCTCTTCGCCTAGTATGCGCGCTTGAACGTGGCCAAAATATAAAGGGTTCTCCAATTCTGCTTGGATATCATGAGCTCCTTGCCATAAGGCTTTGCAGCGTGTTTTATGCACAAAATTGGCCTCTTTGGCGCTTCCGCCACCGCCTTCACCACTCATGGCTTCAGGTAGTGCTATGCTGTAAGTTAGGTCAAATTCTCCGCCAGGTGCGGCATCGACACCTTGCATGAGTACAAACGAATGTTTTTCAATCTCCCGGGAGCTGGACCAGCCTTGAGAACTAAGAAGGGCAATTATGGTAGCAAAGACTATTATTTTAATAGTCTCAAACTTGCTTGTCACCGGCTTGGTCCTCCTTTCTCCGGATGGTAGCGATAGGTAATAAAATTAAAGGGACGGTTAGAACTAGAGCCAGTCGTATATATAGCACTACTTGAGCTATATGTTCCACTTCTATTACACTCTTTGGTTTCAGGGCCAGATAATAAGCTGGAATCACCAGTAAGTAAGGCCAATTAAAGCGAGATTTTATCGGGAATAAATCGGTTAATACAGAAACTGTTCCATACATTAGCGAGCCGATACTAGTAAACACCACCAGCACGAATAAGGCCAGAAAAGGGGCTTCCAGGCGCTCAAATACGCCATGGAAATCGACCAGCCGCACCAGTTCTAACGTGGGCCATTGGGAATAGGAGAGCTCCCCTTGGCCCAGGACGCCGATGGTTGTCATGGTAACAAATAAGTATATCATTGTCACCGCGATTATGCCCACGCCATGGCTGCGCCCTGCTTTCTCGGGGTTAGTATAAAAGGGCATAAACATGGCCACGAGCTCGAAGCTTAGGAAAGCGGTTATACTAACTAAGATGCCATTGCCCATTGATGGGAGCTTATCTAAATCTATTAATGGCAACAGTCGCCAGACATTGACTCTGCTAACAGCGGGTATTACAGATAATGTAATGATGCCCACAATAAAAGGAAGAAGCAACTCGTGTACGCGGGCCATGGTTTTGACATCCTGAGTTGATAGATGGGTTCCGAGTAGCAGCATAACTAAAATACCGTTTTCCAGGGGAACACGGGGCAAAATAGAAGTAATAATAACGGCCGAAAAGAGACGGCTTGCTAGAGCAGCCATTACCAGCCAGCTAGCAGCAAAGAGCAATGCTAAAGCGCCGCCAAAAAAAGGACCTAGTGTTTTTACGCTGTACTGGGGGAGGCTGCTCTTGCCAAACCTTCGCCCCAGAGTGGTATATATATATGTCAGTGCTAAAACCGCCAAACCGCCTACAATCAAAACAAGCCAACTGCTTGTCCCGGCCGTTTCAGATATTTCTCGAGGGAGAATAAGAAGGTGACCGCTAAGCAGAATGTTGACCAATATGGCTGTGGCCTGCCGGGGTGTTATCTGTTTATGATTCGCTTGTTTCATCAGCAGTCTCCTTCTGATCCACATCCTCAGGCATACGGTGTTCATCCAGTGGTTTTAGAAACGGGGGACGTGTTCGTTGGTAAGGGAAGCTGCGGCGCAAGATAGTGTCGCCTTGACCCACTGGTTGATACGGGGCATAAGGGGCTAAATAGGGTACGCCCCATGATTCCAGCCCAGCCAGATGGACAATGAGTAGTATGGCACCGGTAGTAATCCCGATTAAACCAAAAGAGGCGCCTAAAAAAATAAATAGGAACCGAACTAGTCGGACAGACAATGCTGTGCTGTAGTTGGGGGTAGATAGTGATCCGATAGCTGTAATGGCAACTACAATAACTGTGAGCGGACTGACGATACCGGCTTGTACTGAAGCTTCTCCTAAAATGAGGCCACCTACGATACCGATAGTGGGACCGATGGGCCCAGGCAGTCTAATGCTGGCTTCACGAACGATTTCTACGGCTATCTCCATAATTAGCGTTTCCGATAGTATCGAGAAAGGCACACCGGCCCGGGCGGCTGCCAAGGCCATGGCGAGGGAAGTCGGGAGCATTTCCGGATGAAATGACGTTAGGGCAATATAAATACCGGGTAGGAATAGCGAAAAGGTATTAGCCAATAGGCGGATCAAGCGTATAAAGGTGCTAAGCTGCGTACGTTCGTAGTAGTCCTCTGGTGATTGAAAAAGCTGGGCCCAGACCACAGGGAGGATCAAGACAAAAGGAGTTCCGTCTACTACCACGGCAACGCGGCCCTCCAAAATACCAGCTGCCACTTTGTCTGGTCGTTCGGTGGCTTGCATCTGGGGGAATGGTGACATAGTCCGATCTTGTACTAATTGTTCTATGTAGCCGCTTTCCAAGATGGCATCGATGCGCACTTTAGACAAGCGACCTTTTACTTCTTGTACTACTTTAGGGTTGGCTAAATCTTTGATATAAATAATGGCAATGTCCGTGGCCGTGCGCTTACCGATGGTGACGGACTCAACTACGAGATCAGGATCCTTTATGCGGCGCCGAATGAGGGCCGTATTGATGCGTAAACTCTCAGAAAAACCGTCGCGGGGGCCACGTACTACCGCTTCAGTATTGGGTTCCTGGACACCTCGCGAAGGAAAGCCGCGACTGTTGACCAGGATAGCCTTGGGACTGTCCTTAATTAGTAAGATCGTGTCCCCTGATAGTATCGCATGCAGAATTTCTTGCAGCTTAGTGGCAACTTTTATTTCGCCCACGGTAAGTAGGTGTGCTTCAATCATTTCCAAGGCGCTACTAGGGTTTATATTATCGGCAAAGTTCTCGATACGCGACAAATGCATTAACGATTGCATAATATCTCGATCAATTACGTCTGTGTTGGTTAATCCGTCAATAAACAAGCAAGCCAACTCTAGATCCGGTTGGCTGGGCAAACGAAAACGCCGTATCACTAGATCGGAGCTGTCGCCGAGTAAGGTTCGAAGGAGCTTTAAGTTAGCTACCAGATTACTGGTAAGCTCTGATGGGTTATCGGTTTTTACTTCCTCCGCCTCACGGCGGTCTTTTATTTCAGAGGCGGGGATCGGCTTTTTAAAACGGTTGTCCATCTGCGGGCCCCTCTTTGTTTAAGATCTGTTTACAAACCTTAGTGTTAGCTAGCTTTGGTAAAAACATTCATTCGAAACTCGCCCCCAATTTAAGATGCTTTACACCTGGGCCCAATTAAGCTACCATAGGATCATGGGCCTTGACGTAAGTGTCCATCTGGGTAGGCACGGGTTTGTTTAAGAGGAGGTCTTAGTGTGGCAGAGTCGGACGCCGTTTGCACTAATAGGGAGAATCTTACTACTTCATCACTCAGTTGGCCAATAGTAATCTGGGCGACGGCTGTTCACTTTATTGTGGATATGTATACCAATACCATTCCATCGCTGTTGCCGTCCTTGGCCCTACTTCAGGGCCTTACCATGACACAAACCGGTGTCGTGCTAACGGTACATTCTATCACCGGGTCTTTCTTGCAACCTTTTGTCGGCCTGTGCCTAGACCGGTGGGGCAAGAGCTGGTGGCTAGCCGGCAGTGTGGTTTATTCGGCTGCCATGATAGCCCTTATTGGGCTGTTTCCCAACTATTGGTCCCTGCTTGTACTATATGCCCTGGCAGGTCTTGGTTCAGCTCTGATGCACCCCTTAGGTTCGGTATTATCTGTTCGGTCGGCTGGTTCTCAACCTGGGCTGGCTATTTCGGTATACAGTACCGGTGGCAACCTAGGTTTTTCTCTCGGACCGCTACTGGCTGTATGGTTAGTGCATCGATTTGGCCTTCCAGGGTTGGCTTACGCTTTTCCTTTTAGCATACTATTTGCCCTAACATACCTTGGAATGCGAAAGGAATTACCAGTACAAGTTTCCACGCCTAGACGTGTTTCACAGGAACTGGGCGATATACGGATAACTGCCGCTTGGTGGGCGCTTATCGTGCTGAATATTATCTCTTGGCTCCGGGCCTGGTCCCAATATATTTTTACTGCTTACTACCCCTACCATTTTATTAACCACGGCTATGATGTCAGTATATCGGCACCTATTCTTAGTACTTTTCTTCTGGCTGGTACAGTCGGCACCTTAGCTGGAGGCCTGCTGGCCGACTGGATAGGGCGGCGGGCTGTTATTTTGGGTTCCATGGTGTTGGCTGTGGTTAGCACGTGGCTATGCCTTACCCCGCCGGGACCGTTAGTATGGCTGGGAATTTTTCTAGCAGGCGCAGCCCTTCATGCCATGGTACCGGTAAGTATTGTTATTGCTCAAGAGCTAGTACCGCACCAGGCTGGCATGGCTGCTGGGTTAATGCTGGGCTTCGCTTACGGTTTGGGTGGATTGTGTACCCCCATCACCGGGCGCATTGCTGATACCTACGGTATCGAGATGGCACTTAAAAGTACCTACCCTATATTAGTCCTAGCCGTGCTACTTTGCTTCCTTCTTCCCTTGAGGACACCTGGGGCCAGCTCTGCCGCTTCATACGCCGGAGTAACCAGAGACATTGACAATAAATAAAAGGTCTATGGTACATTAGGAATTAGGGGACTTATGACGAGCTTTTCTTAGACGTTAATGTCGGAGGAAGTCTATGTTCATGGTTTGTTGAAGAAAGAAGAACAAGGAATATTTTATTATAACGTTATCCGGAAGCAGAATTCAGGTACGAAAAACATGTTAACAGGGAGGACCTACATTGCATTCATGCAACATTTTGCTTATCCGGCATGGCATAACAAAATACAATCGCGAAAGACGCTTTCAAGGGCAACTAGATGTGCCACTATCCGACGAAGGTCGTCGCCAAGCGCAGAAGTTAGCACAGCAGTTTAAACCGGGGCAGATTCAGGCAATTTACAGTAGCGATCTTAGTCGGGCTAAGGAAACCGCGGAAATTATTGCCCGGGCAATAATGCTAAAAATCGAGTCCTATCGACCCGATTTGCGCGAGATTTGTTTTGGCCATTGGCAAGGGCATACAATGGATGAAGTAGCCGAGCTTTATCCCGAGGAGCTGGCTATTTGGCGGGCCGACCGTACATATTCCGCGCCCCATGGCGGAGAGACATATGCCCAGCTGGCCGATCGCGGCTTCAAAGCGGTGCAAGAAATCGCCGCCTCCCATCCAGGCCAGACCGTGGCCGTGGTAGCCCATGGCGCTCTTATTCGAGCTGTACTTTGCAAGGCCCGTGGTATTGATCTTAGCGACCGGTCACAACCAGTGGTTGACAACGCTTCCGTTACCGCAATTGAGATATGAAAAAGACCGGGCCCTGAGTAGGGGCAGCTTGCACCCGTAGGGGTGGGCCTCTGTGCCCACCCGCGCTTTGGAACTGGGCAACCGCAGAGGGTTGCCCCTACACAAAGCCCGCAGTTGTTTTGTAGGGGTGGGCCTCATCCTTTGGATACAGGCCGCGCTGGCCCGCAAGCCACACCTCCGATTAAGAGTAGGGGTGGGCCTCCGTGCCCACCCGTGCTTTGGGACCGGGCAACCACGGAGGGTTGCCCCTACACAAAGCCCGCAGTTGTTTTGTGGGGCGGGCCTCATCCTTTGGATACAGGCCGCGCTGGCCCGCAAGCCACCTCAGATTAAGGGTAGGGGTGGGCCTCCGTGCCCAC
>JBMNSQ010000047.1:0-11875 GCA_050945275.1 bacterium
GCGCGGTTACCGGTTAATTAAGCGGCCAGACAAACTTTTGCCCACTGAGGTTCGGACTGGTCTAACAACGAAGCGGTTGGGACAAGTAGTTCATTATTTTTCTCAGACGGGTTCTACCAACGATGTAGCTCGTGAATTAGCCCAGATGGGGGCTGAGGAAGGTACACTTGTGTTGGCAGAAGAACAAGTTAGCGGTCGTGGCCGGCGGGGTCGCCCCTGGCTGTCGCCTGTGGGCGATGGAATCTTTGCTTCTATAATACTAAGACCCCAACTGCTTCCGGCCCAGGCCACCCTTCTTACTCTAACTGCAGCTGTGGCTGCAGCAGAAGCTATTCGTAAGCTAACCAATTTACCGGTTGGCATAAAATGGCCTAACGACTTACTTCTAAATGAGTGCAAAGTGGCCGGCATCTTAACAGAGATGAGCGCGGAGATAGATACTATTTTCCATGTTATTGTAGGCATTGGCATTAACGTGAACAACGACTCTTTTCCCCCGGAACTTTGCCATATAGCCACATCACTAGCAAAAGAAAAAGGACAAGCGGTCTCAAGGCGAGACTTGCTGCAGTTTTTCCTGCAGCGGTTTGAACAGTGGTATGACCTTCTCCCGGCGGGGCGGGAAGAAATACTAACCAGGTGGCGGGAACTATCCGTTACCTTAGGACGGCAAGTTACTATCTATTCGCCACAAGCAACCCTAAGAGGACAAGCGTTAGATATCGACCAAGAAGGAGCGTTACTACTTTTGACTGACGACGGACACGAGGAACGAATTTTGAGCGGAGATGTTAGTCTACGCTAGTAAGCCAACAGTTTCCAAATCATGATATAATGAGGGCAAATGGAAAAGCTAGACACGAAGAGGGGGTATAATATGGCTACGGTTCAAATTATTGGTGTACCTCAGGATTTGGGAGCAAACCGACGTGGTGTAGATATGGGTCCGTCAGCTATTAGGTATGCTGGCTTGGACAAGCGGCTACAAAAACTTGGATATGAAGTGCTCGATCGCGGTAATGTGCCGGTGAAACTGCACGAGGAACAACGGCTGCCTACCGATAGCCGACTTCGCTATTTAGAAGAAATCTGTGCTACCAACGAGCTGCTAGCCAAAGAAGTTCAGACAGTGCTTGAAGCCGGCGATTTCCCGCTGGTCTTAGGCGGTGACCATAGTACGGCCATTGGTACTTTAGCCGGAGTAGCAGCTGTTAAAAACTGCGGGATTATCTGGCTAGATGCTCATGGTGATTTTAACACACTAGAAACTACTAGCAGCGGTAACATTCATGGGATGAGTTTGGCTGCATCGCTGGGACGTGGGGATGAGCGGTTAGTGTCCTGTGGCGGTTTCGCTCCTAAGGCAAAAGAGAAAAACGTGGCCATAATTGGTGTTCGCGAATTGGACGATGAAGAAAGAGAAGCCTTACGTACGTCTCGGGTGTCAGTGTTCACCATGCAAGACATAGATGAGACCGGTATGAAAAAGATTGTGCGTCAAGCCATTGCTGCGGCTATGGACGGCACCGATGGTATTGTGGTCAGCCTGGATATGGACGTGCTCGACCCGCTGGAGGGGCCAGGTGTGGGGACACCTGCGCGCGGAGGTCTTACCTACCGCGAAGCACATCTGGCGATGGAGCTGTTGGCTGAAACGGATGCTATATTATGTTTGGAAGTGGTAGAAGTTAATCCGACTCTGGATTGTTATAACCGGACCGCGGAGCTGGCAGTAGAGCTTATTACGTCGGCCTTAGGAAAACGTATTTTTTAGGGAGGAGAAAGCATTGGCCGTAGTCTGGGGAGGTATTGCTCCACATCCACCTATTGTCGTACCGGAAGTGGGGCAAGATGAGATAGCAAAAGTGGCCTCCACTCGCCAAGCATTGCAACAATTGGCCTTATCAATAAAAGAGGCTATGGTGGACACAGTAGTTATAACTACACCGCATGGGCCGGTATTCCAAGACGCTATAGCCTTGTCCCTGTTACCGACGGTAGGGGGGGATTTTGGCAACTTTGGCGCAGCACAGGTCAGCTTTAACCTATCAACTGATCTAGAATTAACGCAGGCTATCATGGCTGCCTGCCAGGATTTAGGCGTACCCACGGTGGGCCTTGATGCCCACAAAGCTAGCCGTTTTCAGGCCGGGAGTCGGCTAGACCACGGAGTACTGGTTCCTTGGTATTACCTGTCCCAAGCAGGCGTGAACCTACCCCTGGTGTGGGTGGGTATGTCGCTGCTCCCGCCGGAAGAGCTATATGCTTTTGGTGTGGCGGTACAACAGGCGGCGAACAAAATTGGGCGTAAGGTAGCGTTTTTGGCCAGTGGCGATTTGTCCCATAGGTTGATAAAGGGTGCCCCTGCCGGCTATCATCCTGATGGGGCGCGCTTTGATGCCCAATTGGTGGAGAAGGTTCGCCATGGTGATATGGAGGGTGTGCTCCAAATTGATCCCGTCTTGGCAGAAAAAGCTGGCGAATGCGGTTGGCGCAGCATCATGATGCTAATCGGGGCCCTGGACGGGCAGATTGTTGCGCCGCAAGTATTATCGTATGAAGGACCGTTTGGCGTCGGCTATTTAGTAGCTGAGCTTAAGCCGCAAGGTGAATTGCCAGCCCTAAAGAGGTTACAGCGGTTACGGGATGAAAGGCGGCAACAAGTGGCGGTTCGGCGTGCCAAGGAAAGCATGTTTGTGCGGTTAGCCCGAGAGAGTTTGGAAACCTACGTTAGAACCGGCCACGAGCTACCTGTTCCAGATGATTTACCTCCAGAGCTTAGGCAGCGAGCTGGAGTCTTTGTATCCCTAAAGAAACAAGGCCAACTAAGGGGCTGTATTGGTACTACTGAGCCGACCCAAAGAAATCTGGCAGCTGAGATCATTGCTAACGCTATTAGCGCCGGCACGCGCGATCCGCGATTTTGGCCAGTGCAGGAAGATGAGTTAGGTGATATTGTTTATTCGGTGGATGTACTGGGGGTACCGGAGCCAGTGGTTAGCCTAGCCGAGCTGGATCCTTTGCGATACGGTGTCATTGTCCATGGCCCAGGAGGGCGCAGTGGCTTGCTGCTGCCGGATCTAGCAGGTATCGACACAGCGGAGAAGCAAGTTGAAATTGCCAAAGAAAAAGCCGGTCTTTCTCCCGGGGATGACGTGAAGCTAGAACGCTTTGGAGTAAAGAGGTATTACTAATAAGAATCTAAAATAAGATCCTTCGAGCGTTGCCTTCCCTCCGCTTCGCTTCCTACGCCCCGCTTCCTACGCTCCGCTCTGGACAGGCTGGACAGGCTGGACAGGTAGGATGACAAAACAGGAAGCTTTTATAGCGATGACAACGAAGGAGAGTTTTTATGACAATGACCGGAAACGCTTTCGTTTATGTAGCGGTGGTAACGCATACGAATTTCGAGTGTGCTACCGGGCCATGATAATGCAATCCTGAGCGAAGCGAAGATCTTTGTTCTCCATTACATTTAATTGTCATCCTGAGCGAAGCGAAGGATCTTTCCCTACTGTTAAGCGGGTGTATGTTTCAGGAAAGGGTGGACTTACCATGAAACGGGCCTTGTATTGGGAATCCTTATCTGAGGATAAAGTAAAGTGTCATCTATGCCCGCACGACTGTCTCATTAGTCCAGGCCATGCCGGTATTTGCCGGATGCGGGTTAATAAAGAGGGGACACTGTACGCGGCTAATTACGCTCGGGTAAGTTCCATCGCTTTAGACCCAATTGAAAAGAAGCCATTATATCATTTCCATCCAGGGAAGGACATCTTGTCTTTGGGGACGGTAGGCTGTAATCTTAAGTGCAGTTTTTGCCAAAACTATTCTATTTCCCAAGAAGATGCGCCCACGCGGGAGTTGCCACCGGAGCAAGCGGTTCGCCTGGCTAAGGAGCAGGGCCCGGACTGTATTGGGCTAGCTTATACATATTCTGAACCTCTTATGTGGTATGAATACGTATTGGATACGGCTACTTTAGCCAAGAGAGCAGGATTACAAAATGTGCTGGTAACCAATGGCTATATTCGGCTGGACCCATTAAAGGAGCTACTTCCGGTTATTCATGCGCTTAATATCGATGTAAAATCTTTTAGTGATGATTTTTATCAGCAATTGTGCCGAGGGAGGCTAGACCCGGTGCTTAAGACGGTAGAAGCTGCTGTCTTAGCCGGGTGTCATGTGGAACTAACTACACTGATTATTCCCGGCCATAACGACTCCCCAACCGAAATTAAGTCCCTAAGCAGCTTTATAGCGGATATTTCGCCAACCATACCACTGCACTTGAGTCGTTATTTTCCCCAATATAAATTAAACCTGCCGCCAACGCCCTTGGTGACGCTGGAGCAGGCCCAAATTATTTCCCGGGAAAAGCTGAATTATGTCTATATTGGTAACGTCTAGTCGCACCTACTACTGCTGACGTTACAGTTTACGAACGAGGTCTAGAAACTGTTGCAGTATCCGGGCGGTAAGACCCCAGATAATATGCCCGTCTATTTCGTAAAATACTTCCGGCAATACCCCGGTGCGCCACGGATAACTCTGGCCACCGGGTATTTTGTCAAAAGGAAAGTCGGCGGCCGGTTGTGCTTGGATGTAAATATGATGCGTCTTAGGTTGCAGTGCAAGTAAGCGGGTCAAAGGAAGTGCAAATACCGAATCCACTTCATCCGGGCTAGGTTTCAGCGCATTAACCTCTGGTATTTCACCAACAAAGGAGAACAGCAGCAGATTAAAGGGGGAAATGATTAGTCCAAGCTCTCCCCAGATGCTGATTTGTTCTGATGTAAGGCCTAGCTCTTCTCCTGTTTCTCGGTGAGCCGCTTGGAGTGGGTTTTCGCCGGGGCCTTCTAGCGTACCACCGGGGAAACAGATTTCTCCTGGTTGGCGCTTAAGATGAGAGGCCCTGACCTGAAAGAGTACACTCCACTCATTGTCAGGATTTCTAATAAGTGGGACCAATACGGCTGACCGGGCGAACAAGTCGTTGTCAATTATCCGAAAGCTTTGCTGATTAAGAGCCGCTTGTATCTTGGCTGCATCCATTGTCATCACCGCCTTTTGATCCATTAACTATCGGCTCCCAGTTCAAAGCTACTTGATCGCCGCTCTGAAGAGGAGTGGCAAAATTAGCCTTGTTCCCATTAACAGTTATCTGCAAAGTAGTTCCCGGACGAACACTTTGTTTAATATCTATAAGGGTGAATAAATCGCTCACAATAAATTCATTGCGGCCTGGGATAAGGGTAATCTCAGATTCTGGAACCAATCGGTCTTGCAATTTGGCTGGCCGGCCGTTTACCAATACTTTAGTATTGCTTTCCGGTAGAGATATCTGCTCTCCATTTACTGTAACCGTAACTGGTGCCTGAAGAGTAACATGTCCCTGAAGGGCAGAGGCCACCGTCGGTGGAGAGGTGTCTAGGCAATAGTTAAGCCGGGCTCCTGGACGAACCGGATCCAGCAGGCAGCAAGGGTGGTTATCAAGTCGTACCTGGCAGGGGGAGTAGGATAAGCAGAAACTTTGGCCGCCTAATAGGTACGAGATCTCTTGCTGCCACAGGGCAGTCGGCGGTACACCGGTTATCTCTAGTATTTCCTTTACGGGTCGCTGCCAAGACAGAGTTATTTTAGCCCGATCGGGCACATTTGTATCTAGGTCCGCTGGTTCATTGTTTATAAGTATCGACGGGGCAAACGGTATTTTTTGTTGGTTAACATAAATATGTTTATTATCCGGTATTAAGTCCCGTATCTTAGCTTGCGCAGGCTGACCATCGGCACCAGGGGTAAATTCCACTTTATCACCGGGATTAAGAGGAGTGTCCAAATCCGCCGGTTGTTTGTTTATTAAAATAACAGGAGGCTGGCCTCTCTTACCGGGAATTACCTTTAGCTCACCGTTAACCTCTACCGTAAGGGCAAGACCGGGGCGGCCAAACAAGCGGGTCCAGCTACCGCCGGTTGCCAGCAGCGCGTCGGCCACCGTTTGGCCAGAACCTTGCCACAAGGGGATCGGTTGACCGTTGACCGAAACATCGACGAATTGTAGCGGGCCGTCGCCGAAGGCGGCGGCAGCAATCCCGATTGGGGTTATGCCTTGAGGTCCGAAGAGCTTGCGGGACTGCCCTGTAACATTTCTGATCGTCTCGCGGGTACGAATTCCCACCCGCGATTCCGGTAGTTCCAACGCCCGGGCTATTGCCTGCGGCAACCCAGGGGTCAAGCTGCCACCCCCTACCAGCAGCACAGCATTAGGCGGCCCTCCGTTAAGTGGCAGGATTTCGGCAGCTATGCGTGTAGCCACCTGCTGGATAGACGGCTGCAGGGCAGCGATTATATCTGCGCTGGCTAATTGGTGCTCCTGCCCCAAAATATCGGTAAAGTTCACGGTGTCTGTGTAATTTAATTGGCGCTTTATCGTCTCGCCGGTATCAAAATCAAGCAAATATTGCTCGCACAGAGCGTCAGTGATTTCGTCGCCGGCTACTGGGGCCATGGCGTAGGCAAAAACATGACCTTTCCGTACCAGGGCAATATCGGCGGTTCCAGCCCCAATGTCTACTAGCGCCAAATTTAGCTGGCGCATAGATGCTGGCACACACAATTGAAGAGCCGCTATTGGTTCTAGTGTAAGGCTAGCCGGCTCCAAACCAGCCTGCTCAAGAACAGCAAACAAACTGGTCACCACTACCCGTGGTAAGAAGGTAGCTACCAGCTCCACGCCGATTTCGCGGCCAAACTGGCCTTCTAACTCGGAAATCGGTTCTCCTTCTAATAGGTATTGGCTGCAACTATAGCCAACACAAAATAGCCCAGCCGCCATAGATTCCCCTTCACGTTGGGCTAATGTTGCCTGAGCACTGCGCAGGGCCTCTAGCTCTAGTGCGCGTATTTCTTCGTATACAACCGCAGACAGATTTGAGCGAGTATGCTGCACTTGACCTATTGCCATCTTAAGTGAACGCCCGGCAGCTGCCACAGCGGCTTGCTGAAACTTTCTCTTGCAGCGCCGCTCCAGGGCAGTCTTTACCCGAAGTACCCCGTCGGCTACAGCCGCTATATTATGGACCTGACCATCAAACATGGCCCGCTGCTTATGTTCATATAGCTCCGCTGCCCGAAGGCGAAAGCCACGGTCAGTTAGCTCCATGACAACACCCATAATGGTGCGTGTTCCTATGTCTAAAGCCAAAATTTGTTTAGATTTATTACGGGGCATAGCTCAGCACCACCTCGCTACATATTTCGCTCCTTGATAGGCGGTTTCCTTCTTTCACCAGGTTTCACCAGGGAAGGAAGTCGCGCTCAGGCGTAGAATTATATTAACAATGGAAGTGGCAAAGTGGGAAGGGAAGGCGGGGAGAAAGCATGTCACAAGGGTTGGCCTTAGGCGGCATGGAACGCCATAGCTTTTATCGTATTCACCGAATAGATCAGCTTATCCGTCAGTCGATCTACCCCAATGTGCCTAAGCTAAGCAAATGGCTGGAGGTAAGTACCCGTACCATTGAACGGGACATCGAGTTTATGCGTGATTCGCTGGGAGCACCGGTCAAATACGATCGTAAGCGCCGTGGCTACTACTACACCCGCCTTGATTTTTCCTTACCAAAAGCCAGACTTACAGCCGGCGAGATGGTAACATTGTATCTGGGACAAAAACTGTTAGCCCAGTATCGAGGGACACCATTTGAGAGCAGCATCGTCCATGCCTTTGCTAAGATCAAAACGTTTCTACCGGAAGAAGTAGACATGGACTTTGCCGACTTAGACGAATTTCTATCCTTTAATGTGAAACCTCTTCGCGGTGAAGAACAACAGGTAGCCCGCATGTTCCAGGGAGTAGCTTCTGCGCTTAGAGATCAAAAGACCATTAGCATTACCTATTACACCGCCAGTCGTGATACCAAAAGCACCCGCTTAGTGGATCCATACCATCTACGCTGCCATGAAGGAGCCTGGTATCTTATTGCTTACTGCCATCAGCGCAAGGAAGTTAGAATTTTTGCCCTAGATAGAATTAGGCATCTCAAGCCAACCCGGTCCCGTTTTCGAATACAATCGGATTTTTCGTTGGACAAGTATCTAGGGCACAGTTTAGGAATCGAACGTGGTCTAGAACCATATGAGGTGGTGATACGGTTTGATGCCGAGGTTACCCGTTGGGTAAAAGAGCGGATCTGGCATCCAAGTCAGGAGACAATTCTGCAAGAGGATGGTTCATTGCTTCTAAAAGCAGTCTTAAGCGGCCTTGGAGAAGTAAAACGGTGGGTGTTAGGATTTGGTGCCCATGCCGAAGTGCTAGCGCCGCCCAAGCTTCGTCAAGAGATAGCCCAAGAAGCCGCTGCCTTAATCGCCCAATATCAAAGCTAAGACTACCTTTAATTCTGGTGACCCATCATTAATAAGGGGGTTATTCCAATGGGCCTTACAGGCTTAGATGTTATTATCAATTTGTACCGAGACGGAGATAAGTTTTTCGACATCCTAAAGGCAGCTATCCGCGAATGGCGTCAGTCACCATGGCCACATGAACAGGAACGGGCCAGCTATGCCGAAGAGCTGTTTCGCCATAGCCTTAAAATCTACGAAGAATACCTAAACCAAGCCCACGAACGGGTAGCCAGTGGTTTTTCCACACCAGCCGATCGCAAAATACTAAAACAGATGGAAGAGCGCCATACCTATTGGGAAAACAAACTCAAAGAGCTTACGGGGGAATAAGAGAAGCTCCTCAACATAGCTTCTCACGGCAATCCTTTTGCTGCCACTGCCAACCGTTGTAATAAACGACCATCCCCCTTTGCTCGAATAGATAATTTGGCATTGACCAGAGGAGCTGTGCCCCTCTGGTTTTGTTATATTTGAAACTGTAGGGGCTGGGCTCATCCTTCGGATACAGGCTGTCCCAGCCCGGAGTAATTCCAAAGCATAATCACTCCGACAGCTGGTGACGGAGTACCCCTGATATACTTAATATTGAGAGTTAATACGCAAATAAAGTGCTGTCGGGATAGGCAACTAGGTTGGTGTGCTATAACGCTGCAAGGATAACAACGAAAAGCATAATCAAAGTGAATAAGAAAGACTAATCTTAAAACAAATTAGTTTTATATACCTGAGGAAGGAATTTGAGGGCCCTATATGCAACTAGTATAACGAAAGGAGAAGTCATATGTTAATAGCGCATTCGGAAAATGACGATGGTAACGTACATGGATTAGAAGATCATTTATTAAAAGTTGCAGATTTGGCTTTAGGTTTTGCCAGTGTGTTTGATGCAGGTGAATTGGCTTACTTTTGCGGATTGGCGCATGATATGGGGAAGGCCCACCCGGACGTACAAAAATATCTAAGGAACGAGATTAAGCGCGGACCAAATCATTCGGCAGCAGGTGCTTTCATTGTAAGTGGAAAATGTGACCTTCTAACTTTGCCCATCGCTGGGCATCATGCGGGGTTACCATCTCCAACAGATCTTAGGCAACGATTAAGCACTCCCGTCGAATCAAAAAATAGTGCGGTAGCCTTAGAACAAGCGAAAACAGCTTTATCGCCTCTGCTGAAACAACTTGATGCCTCGCCGGAGCTACCTATGTATTTACTTACCCCGTCACAAGGAATAGAGCTCAAAACCGAGTTATTTATACGCATGATTTTCAGCTGTCTTACCGATGCAGATTTTTTAGATACGGAAACACACTTTTCTCCCAATAAGACTCTAGCTAGGGTTCACGAGTTGTCCATGAAAAAGTTATGGCAACGATTCCAACAAGACCAGAAAGAACTAAGCGGACAAAAGAGGGACGCGCTTAATCGATCTCGCCATGAAATCTATAATTATTGTCTCCAAGCGGCCGAATGGGAGCCCGGAATATTTTCCTTAACTGTGCCCACTGGTGGTGGCAAAACCCGTTCTAGCCTAGCTTTTGCCCTGAGACACGCTATAAAATACGATTTGAATCGGATAATCGTTGCCATACCGTACACTAGCATTATAGAGCAAACAGCTGATGTTTACCGCGATATTTTAGGCTCAGAGGCTATCCTAGAGCATCATAGTGCTGTCAATGTAGAAGAAGGAAAAGAAGGTTCTGAAGAGGAATTTAGAAGTAACCTTATGTCAGAAAACTGGGATGCATCAATTATCGTTACCACTACGGTACAGTTATTTGAAAGCTTATTTTCTAATCGTAGCAGTCGTTGTCGTAAACTACATAACATTGCTGGTAGCGTACTTATTTTAGACGAGGTACAAACACTACCCACACATCTCTTAAAACCAACCCTAGATATTCTGCAGCAGTTGGTAGATCATTATCGGGTCTCCGTGGTCCTATGTACCGCTACCCAACCAGCTTTGGAGAAGGGTCCAATACAGGAAGGTCTGCGCAATGTTCGCCAAATAGTGAAGAAGCCTCAGCGATATTTTTCCGCTTTAAAACGGGTTAATTATGAGTTTCCTTTTCAGAAAGGGTGGTGGTCCTGGGAACAGATGGCCCAGATTCTAGAACATGAAAAACAAGCGCTGGTTGTTCTAAATACTAAAAAAGACGCGTTGGCACTGCTTGATGTTCTTGGCCCAGAGGAAAACATATTTCATTTGTCAACGTTACTTTGTGGGGCGCATCGCCGGGCCGTATTGGCGGAAATCCGCCACCGGTTAAACAATAACCTTCCATGTCGGGTAGTATCCACACAAGTTATAGAGGCCGGTGTGGATCTAGACTTTCCTATAGTATTTCGAGCAGTAGGACCATTAGATCGCATTATCCAAGCAGCTGGACGCTGCAACCGTGAGGGCAAGATGCAAGCGGGTAGAGTCATTGTGTTTTCCCCATGTGAGGGAAAAATACCCCAGGGCTCTTATCGCTCAGGGGCAGACGTTTTTTCCACATTGGTGCAGGATGGGAACAACGATCTTAATGATCTTAACCTTATCCGCACTTACTTCTCTAAACTATATGAAGTAGCCGAACTGGATCGTAAAAACATTCAAAAGCTGCGACAGCAACTTGATTATCCTCAAGTTGCAGCTCGGTTTCGCCTGATTGAACAAGACACAGAGTTAGCTATTGTACCTTACCGGCCCGATATAGATAAGATCCAAAAGCATATTAACCAATTGTGTTATGCTGGCCCTTCGCGGCAACTTCTGCGGTTAATCCAACCATATGTAGTTAGTATCAATAAGCGTTCATTAATGGATTTGCAAAAGGAACAAGCAATTAAAAACTTAGCCCCTGGAGTATGGGAGTGGTTAGGGGGTTACGATTTAGTCCGAGGGATTGTCAGTATACAGCATGATCCGGCTAACCTTATTGGATAAAAACACACGGAAGGAGGTGAAAGATATGTACCATGAAACTCCTTTGGTAGTGAAATTTTGGGGTGATTGGGCCTGTTTTACAAGGCCAGAAATGAAAGTTGAGAGAGTAAGTTATCCTGTTATGACGCCTTCAGCTGCTCGAGGGGCACTGGAAGCTATATTCTGGAAGCCGGAGTTCCGTTGGCAAATACGAAAGATTGTAGTGCTAAAACCCATCCGCTATTTTTCGATACTAAGAAACGAAGTAAACAAAAAAATAGCAGTTTCATCGGTAAAAAGCTGGGGACCCAACGATGGTTATTATGCGGATCAGGATCGCTCCCAGAGACACGCATTAGCCTTACGAAATGTTGCTTACGTGGTTTGGGCTGATGTCGTGTTAGAACCCCATGCCAAAGGGACCGATCCGGCCAAATATAGAGACCAATTCCGCCGCCGGGTTACCAAAGGGCAGTGTCACCATCAACCATATCTTGGCTGCCGGGAGTTTTCCGCCTTTTTTAGTCGTCCCGCTCCAGATGATATACCAATCCG
>JBMNSQ010000048.1:0-11623 GCA_050945275.1 bacterium
AATGGATCAGGCGAGTGTGACTGTGTACACACCGCTTTCAGGTATGTTTTTGGATCAATTAGACGGCTGGGAGGATGTGTTTGATCCTTTGGAGTACAAGGCAGCTTTGGCAGATATTACCCCAAGCGGATCAGTGGTTACAGAGGCTGTGGAAGCTGGCTCTTATGTTGTTCAAGGTCAGATTTTGGGAAAGATAACCCAAGAAGAGCCCACATTTATCCGCGTTCACTTAAACGAGAAATTGGAAGCAGCAACCCTAAACGACCCGGTACAAGTATTGTTTCCCGAGGAACAGGTGGAGGTTAAAGCCCGAGTAGTAGCTATTCACCACCATGGTAATGAGACTATTGCTATTTTGCAATTGCAAAACGGACCACCGGCGCTGGCCTCTGTTCGAGAAACCAAAGTGCAATTGATTAAGAGTCGGGTACAAGGAGCTCTTATACCGGAGAAAGCCCTGATTCGACAAAACAGCCAAGTTGGTGTATTTTGTTGGCAGCAGAGTAAGTGGGAATTTACACCCGTAGAAGTAAAAGCAGTGGACCAAGGGGAGGCTATAGTCTCAGGAATTAGGCCTGGGGATGAAATTTCATTGGGACTTGGGTTCTAGTAAGGTGGTATTTTTCGTCTAGAATATAGAGTTTTTTCGTTTTTACGGCAGGGAATATTTGGATAGTGTCGAATATCATGGGAAAAGGTATGTTTTAGTAGGAGGCAATCCTTAATGACTTTGATCCAAAAGAATCTGTCTTGTATTCAAGAAAAAATTGCAGCGGCGGCAGCAAATAGCGGACGCCAGCTAGAAGATATTCATCTTGT
Source organism: bacterium (assembly GCA_050945275.1). Classification (GTDB taxonomy): domain Bacteria; phylum Bacillota; class DTU030; order DUMP01; family DUMP01; genus JAAYWY01. The sequence goes on from JBMNSQ010000048.1 coordinate 820, forward strand.
GGCTGTGACCAAAACGATACCGGCAGAGAGAATAAGACAAGCTATCGCTTCCGGTATTAAGCATATTGGTGAGAATCGAGTACAAGAAGCAACGAGCAAAGCGAAATTAATATCAGAAGGGGTAACATGGCATCTAGTAGGCCATCTGCAGCGTAATAAGGTCAAACAAGCGATCCAGATTTTCGATCTTATTCATTCCTTGGACAGCTTACGACTAGCGGAAATGATTGAGAAGCGAGCTCAGGAGCTTGATCGTACAGTGAATTGTTTGGTTCAGGTGAACGTAGCCGGTGAAGATACCAAATATGGATTGGCACCGGAGCAAGTAATTCCACTGTTAAAACAAATATCTTCATTGTCGCACCTTAATATCTGTGGCTTAATGACGGTAGCCCCCTACGTGGATAACCCAGAGGAAGTGCGTCCAGTTTTTCGCCACTTGCGGGAGATGGCTGAGGAAACAGAAAGACTGAAACTACCTCGGGTAAGCATGAATGAGTTATCTATGGGCATGAGCGGCGATTTTGAGGTGGCTATTGAAGAAGGTGCTACCATGATACGGGTTGGTTCAGCTATTTTTGGTGACCGCGACTATTCAAATGCTTAAGTAGTACGCAGGGAGGGAATTTAGCGTGGCAAGCTCTTTGGTAGGCAAGATTTTAAACTTAATGGGATTTGAGGAAACAGTTATCGAAGAGGAAGTGGAAGAGAACGAGGAGCAGCTTGATTTAGCATCGTTGCCAACTAGGGGTGGACGCGGCCGGGCCAAGGTTGTTGGATTGCCGACAGCGCCGGGAGCGGGAGGTAAGGTGGTAGTTACACAGCCGGTAAGTTTTGATGAGGCTAAAGATGTGGCTGACCATCTAAAGAATCGCCGCACGGTTATTGTTAATTTGGAGGGGGCTGAATCTGCGGTTGCCCAGCGTATTGTAGATTTTGTTAGCGGAGCTACCTTTGCTCTAAACGGTACCATCGAACGAGTAGGTAATGAAATCTTTCTTTTTGCCCCAAGCAACGTGGGGGTAATGGCTGCCCGCAGCTTAGGGTCGGAGGATCAGGAATTATTTTCGTGGCTAGGGTAACGTATTGTTAGGGAGGAATGTTGATGCTAGGTTTTATCGGCGGCGGGGCTATGGCCGAAGCATTGCTTAAAGGGATTATTGCCAACGGTTTGGCGTCGTCCGATAAGGTATTGGTTTCAGATATTGATCATGACCGAGTCTCTTATCTTAAGCAGACACTTGGTGTGCAAGTGGCTACTGACAATGCCGCTGTGCTTAAAAATAGCGAATTGGTTTTTTTAGCGGTTAAACCCCAAGTGGCTCCGGCAGTATTGGCTGACCTTGAGGGCCAATGGAGTAAGAATCACTTAGTGGTTTCGATAATGGCCGGAGTCACGCTATCGGTTTTGGAACAATTTACTGGACCAGCCAGGCTGATCAGAGTTATGCCTAATACTCCCTGCTTAGTTCAGGCAGGAGCGGTCGGTATAGCTAGTGGACCAAGCGCTAAATTATCCGATGTAGTTAGGGTTCAAGAGTTATTGTCGGCTGTAGGCAAGACAGTTGTATTAAATGAAAGTCTGCTTGATGCGGTAACAGGACTTAGCGGCTCAGCACCGGCATATGTGTATATGTTCATTGAAGCTTTGGCTGACGGTGGGGTTATGGCAGGATTACCCCGGTCAGTGGCTTTGACACTTTCGGCGCAAACCGTTTTGGGGGCAGCTAAGATGGTACTAGAAACGGGCGAACACCCCGGAAGTCTTAAAGATAGAGTAGCCTCCCCTGCTGGTACCACTATTGCTGGAATTTCTGCGCTAGAACAAGGTGGTTTCCGTGGCTTAGTGTTGCAAGCTGTACAAGCTGGTGCCGAGCGCTCGGCCGAGCTGGGTACGAACAAGTAGAAACTATAAACATGGCATCAAGGAGGATAATATGCTAACTCCGCTCGACATTCAGAAAAAAGAATTTCGTCGTCGCCTGCGTGGCTACTCGGAAGACGAAGTGGATGACTTTTTGGATCAAGTTCTTGAGGATTATGAAATGTTGTATCGGCAAAATGCGAGCCTTAAGGATGAGACTGCCCGGCTTAAGGAAGAGGCCGAACGTTATCGTAATCTGGAAGATACGCTACGAAACACATTAGTACTGTCACAAAAAGCAGCCGATGAGACAAGGGCCAATGCTCAAAAGGAAGCCGAGCTTATTTTGGCTGAGGCTAAGTCAAAAGCCCAGGCCTTGGAAGAAGAAGGACGGCAGCGATTAACGGAGCTTACCATCCGCCAAAAAGAATTGCAAGGGAAAATAGAAGAATATAAGGCACAGGTAAAAGCGATGCTGCTTGGAGCAATATCATTACTAGATACCAAAAATGGAGCTGCCGAGAAGACTGAACCTTGTGCTGACGACGAAGTTGCAACGAGCCGAGACGATTTGCAAAAATATTTATCCAGAAATTAAGACCACAGAAATGAATTACACAGCTATGGAAAGAGTGGGAGATTGCTGTCTTGAGCGGTTTTAGTGCTATAGTTCTAGCGGGAATTTTTTGGGCCTCGGTGGGGCTGTTTGCTCGTTTTCTCGGTGCTTATGAATTAAGTCCGTTTTACATGGTTATACTGCGTACTTCGGTAGCGGTATTTTGTTTAGGTTCTTATTTGGTTCTGTTTAGGCGTGGCCTACTCGTAATCGATCGCTGCGACTTCACAAGATTTGTAGGTGCAGGGTTTGTGGCGATTGTGTTAACCCATCCAGCACTGTTTCTGTCCTTACAGGCTAATGCTATCGCCGTCGCTACCATTTTGTTGTATACGTCCCCGTTTTATGTAATTATCCTGTCGCGCTTTTTATACGGTGAACCGATTACTTGGCGAAAATGCATTGCGTTGTTGTTGGCCTTAGTCGGTTTAGCTTTGGTTGTTAACGTATTTGACTTGGATAATTTGGCGGTCACGCCTATGGGTTTTGGTATTGGTTTGTTGGCAGGTTTTTTGCAAGGTGTACAGACGCTGGTTATGAAGGGTGTCTCGGTCCGCTACCACGCAGCTACGGCGCTGTTTTATACATTTGGTTTTGGCCTTATTATACTATGGTTAATTTTACTGGTAGTTGGTGTTTCCATGCCAATTGTTTTACCCGGTCCAGCATGGCTTGGTGTGGTGGGTGTTGGGCTCATTACAACCTTAATCCCGTTTCTTCTTTTTACCTGGGGGCTTAAGCGGACGGAAGCGGGAAAAGCCAGTATTGCTTCTATGCTTGAACCTATTGCAGCTTCTTTGTTTGGTTACTTGGTGCTAAAAGAGCAGGTTGCGCTTATTCAGATTGTGGGCATGGCCCTTATGCTGACGGGTATCGCTATTGTCGCCTTGCCTGAGAAAGGCTCACATGCCGCTGCTGACACGCCAACACCGACCTCTCTCGATTAAGCGGTGCAGACCTTCATTCGATTTCAGGATTGTTTGCGTCCCCGTTCCGCCTCGCGCAGAGGCCGAGCTCCGTTCCGCCCGAGGGAATTCACCTCTGCGCTCTGTTTGACTTTTGGCGCAGGAATGGGTATAATGATCCTAATTATGAAAAAGTGATGAACGGGCGAGTAAGTTTGGTCTGACGGTCAGCGAGCCGGGTTGGGTGTGAGCCGGTGCGGCAGCCAAAACCGAAAATCACCCTGGAACTGGGCTCTGAAACCACTGTGTGAAGTAGGTACGCCCCGGTAGCTGCCGTTATAGCTGTAGTTAGTGCATTTTAGCAGCATTTAGTTGGGTGGTACTACGGGCATATACCCGTCCTGACGGACGGGTTTTTACTTTTAAAATGGAGGTGCTGGTATGGACTATTCCAAGACATTGAATTTACCGAAAACCAAGTTTCCTATGCGGGCCAACTTACCCCAGCGCGAGCCGAAGATATTGGCCCGCTGGAATGAAATGAAAATCAACGAATTGGCTAGGGAGCGTGCAGCTGGTCGGCCTAAATTTATTCTTCACGATGGGCCACCTTATGCCAACAACAATATTCACTTGGGTACCGCTCTAAATAAGGTGCTCAAAGATATTGTAAACAAATATAAGTATATGCGTGGTTTCGACACGCCTTACGTACCTGGCTGGGATACCCATGGTATGCCGATTGAACATGCGGCTATCAAGCAGTTAGGCTTAAATCGCGCTGAGATCACGCCGGTGGAATTACGGCAGCGCTGTGAGGAATATGCACTGCATTTTATCGATGTGCAACGGGAGGAGTTTAAACGCCTCGGCGTGCGCGGTGATTGGGAGGATCCCTATTTGACACTAAAACCGGAATATGAAGCTAAGCAGATTGAAGTTTTTGGGGCTATGGCTCAAAAGGGTTATATCTACAAAGGCCTTAAGCCGGTTTACTGGTGTCGTACATGTGAAACGGCTTTGGCCGAAGCCGAAGTAGAATATAATGAATCAGGCTCAGATTCGCTCTTCGCCAAATTCCGCTTAAAAGACGATCCCAAGAGGGTTTTAACTAGTTTGGCTCCGGCTGACAAGATATACTTTATTATTTGGACCACCACCACCTGGACATTGCCAGCTAACTTAGCCATCTGCCTTAATCCACATTTTGATTATGTCCTTTTGGAGACAGAGGGCGAGTATTTTGTATTGGCTAAGGACTTAGTTGAGGATGTCATGTCTACTGTAGGACGCAGCTACGGGAAAGTTGTGGCTACATTTAAGGGAGAAGAATTGGAAGGGATTGATTGCTGGCATCCCTTCATAGATCGCTCATCGGTGGTTATTTTAGGCGACCACGTTACCTTAGATGCTGGTACTGGCTGTGTTCATACTGCTCCTGGTCACGGGTTGGAGGACTTTGAAATTGGACGTAAGTACAACCTTCCCATACTAAACCCAGTCAATGGCAAAGGAATGTTCACCGAGGAAGCCGGCAAATTCGCTGGACTTTCCGTAACCGAATCGACTGAGCCTATTGTAGCTGAACTCAAAGAGCAAGGAGCTCTCCTTCATTTTGATACCATATCCCACCAGTATCCTCATTGCTGGCGCTGCAAGGACCCAATTCTATTTTTGGCCACTGAGCAGTGGTTTGCGTCAGTTGAAGCCTTTCGTGACCAAGCCCTTAAGTCCATCCAAGACGTTAAGTGGTACCCGGCGTGGGGTGAAAGCCGTATTACTGCTATGGTCAAAGACCGTTCAGACTGGTGCATCTCCCGGCAGCGAGTATGGGGTGTGCCAATTCCTATTTTCTACTGTGAGCAGTGCAATCAAGAGCTTATAACGCCAGAATCTATCGAAGCCGTACGCGACTTATTTAAGCGTGAAGGATCCAATGCTTGGTTTAAGTACGGAGCCTCCGAAATCTTACCAACAGGTACTAAGTGTGTTAAGTGCGGCAGTGCTAACTTCCGTAAAGAGACGGATACCATGGACGTTTGGTTTGATTCAGGATCGAGCCATCATGCTGTGCTGACCACCAGGCCGGAGCTTAACTGGCCCTGTGACCTCTATCTGGAAGGCAGCGACCAACATCGCGGCTGGTTCCAGTCATCGCTATTAACATCGGTGGCCATGAGTGGCCAGGCTCCGTATAAATCAGTTCTTACCCATGGTTATGTGGTTGATGGCGAAGGACGGAAAATGTCTAAGTCTATTGGCAACGTAATTTACCCTCAAGAGATTATTAAAGAGTTTGGGGCCGATGTACTAAGGCTATGGGTGGCATCGTCCGATTTTAAGGGTGATATTCGTGTATCAAGGGCCATATTGTTGCAGTTAGCCGAGGTCTACCGAAAGATCCGCAACACCGCCCGTTTTCTCTTAGGAAATCTAGCTGATTTCGATCCGGAGAAAGATGCTGTACCTTATGATGATCTTCACGAAATTGATCGATGGGCACTGTTGACCTTGACACGGTTGGTGGAAAAAGTAACAGCTGCTTATGACAACTATGAGTATCACTTGCTGTATCATGCCTTGCACAATTTCTGTGCCCTCGATATGAGTGCTTTTTACCTTGATGTACTCAAAGATAGGCTGTACTGCAGCGAGGCTAACGACCCTGCCCGGCGAGCAGCTCAGACTGTGCTTTATGAGGTATTGACTACCTTAGTACGTCTAATTGCACCAGTGCTAACGTTTACAGCCGAGGAAATTTGGGAGTATATTCCTGGAACCAAAGAGGAAAGCGTTCAGCTATCCTTATGGCCGGAAGTGAATCCCAAGTACTTTGACGACCAATTGGAACAGCGCTGGAATGAGCTGCTGGCAGTGCGTTCAGGTGTAGCTAAGGTGTTGGAAGAAGCCCGGCGAACCGGCCTGATTGGTACTTCGCTGATGGCTAAGGTGGACTTATGGTTCCCAGAAGGATTGCGCCATGCGTACGAGTTGGTTAAAGAATATGAAGAATTACTACCAGCTCTGTTTATCGTGTCCTATGTCGATTTGCATGAGCCAGGAGAAGAACCGTTAGATAAGGCAGTTAAGATAGAAGCATTGGCCGGAGTACATTGCCAAGTGAGTCTGGCGACCGGTGAAAAGTGTCAGCGCTGCTGGATGTACAACGAAGAGACGGAAGATGGTGTTTGCCCGCGCTGCCAGACAGTGCTGGCTGCGAGCTGCAAGTAAGCTGTACCGATCTTACTGTGTAGGCAGGATAAATTTCCTGCCTTACTTTTTTGCGTAATTGCATCTTTTGCCGGTGGCTGTTAAGAGCAGGGAGGATTTTAATTACCGGTGACGAAGAAAACTAAGGCATCTTGCCATAAGGCCGCTTCTAATCGGGTATTCTACACCTGAGGTGACAGGAATGATTCAGGACCAAGCGGTCAAGGAGCGCCTGCAAGAACAAGTAGATCGTCTAGCCTATTCGCTGGATAAAGCCCGGCTAGGTGAATACGTGGAGCTACAGACCAACACTCGCCGTTTGCTGTACCTAAATTTTTGGGCTGGTGTTGCTCGCGGTTTTGGCATGGCTGTCGGGTTTACTTTGGTAGGCGCTGCCTTGCTTTATCTCCTTCGCCAAATGGTAAGTATTCCTGTCCTCGGGGCCTTTATTGCCCAGATCGTAGATATAGTAACTATGCAATTGGGGAGGCACTGATCGGGATGGAAAATACCCAAGAAATTAAAGAACGGCTAGAGGCGGAAAAGGAAAGATTAATCCGAATAAGTGAGGAGATCGAGCGAACGGGACTGGCCGAACGCCCAAGTGATTCTGTTGGAGAACTCTCTTTGTATGATAACCACCCTTCTGATATGGGCGCGGAAATGTATGAGCGTGGAAAAGATATTGGTCTGTGGGATAATTCAGAGCAGTTACTAGCCCAGGTGGATCATGCTTTGGAAAAGCTGGAGGCCGGGGATTATGGTGTTTGTGAGCGCTGTGGAGAGCAAATCGATACTGCCCGTCTTAACGCCTTGCCATGGGCGACACTATGCTACCATTGTCAGGAAAGAGAAGAAGCGCGAGACAGAGACACTGCGACACGTCCCCTGGAGGAAGAAACACTGTCAACACCGTTTGCACGCACATTTTTAGATGGCACGGATTACACTGGCTTTGACGGGGAAGATTCATGGCAGGCAGTGGCGAGATACGGTACTGCCTCTGGTCCTCAAGACGTTGGAGGAGTAGACAGTTACAACGATACCTATATCAATTACGATGAGCGGCGGGGAGCCGTGGAGTCTGTGGAGGAAGTGGTGATGGACGATATTGCCGAGCCTTTCGGTCGAGCCAAACCGCGGACGGACAAGAAGTCCAGGCGCAGCTAACCTTAGGGAGAGGGAAATGGTTAGGGGGAAAACAATTGACGCTAATTTTTGTCGGAGCTGGTATTATTGTTGCCATTGATCAATTTACTAAGGCCTTGGTTCGTCAGTCTCTTCTGCCAGGCCAGAGTTTACCTATCTGGCCAGGTGTGTTTCATTTAACATATGTACAAAACCCGGGAGCAGCTTTTGGGCTCCTTAAGAACCAGACCGGTCTGTTTGTGGTTGTGGCTGCTGTGGTGGTGGTGGCGGTAATGTTTTATGCTAGTCGCCTTCAGCCACACATGGCCCTGGTTCGGTGGGCTATGGCATTGGTATTAGGTGGGGCGCTGGGTAACCTTATTGACCGCCTGCGTTTTGGATATGTGGTAGACTTTTTAGATTTTCGAATCTGGCCTGTTTTCAATGTGGCGGATATGGCCATTGTTACCGGTGTTGGACTTCTATTTCTTTATCTGCTGCAGTCGGAGGGTAAGCAGCAGTGACCAAGGAGCAGGACATGGAGCATAGGGTGTATCATTTTACAGTAGAGCCAGAACAAAAGGGGCAGCGGTTGGATGTGTTTTTGGCCGCAATGCTAGGGCCTGATATCAGCCGGTCTCGTATTCAGCATTTCATAGAAGATGGACAAGTGCAGGTTAAAGGAAAGACGCCCAAACCAGCCTTAAGGTTAGCGGGCGACGAAGAAATCTATGTTCAGATACCGCTTCACAAACCACTGAAGATATTATCCGAAGACTGGCCGTTGAATATTGTCTATGAAGATGATTATCTTATGGTAATCGACAAACCAGCCGGAGTAGTGGTTCATCCTGCACCGGGTCATTATCGAGGAACGCTTGTGAACGCACTACTCTCTTATTGTCGGGAAAACCTGACTGATCTTGGGGGAATGCTTCGCCCCGGGATTGTCCATCGTTTGGACAAGGATACCTCAGGTCTATTGATGGTAGCAAAGTGTGAGACTGTTTATCATGGTCTAACGGCAGCGCTAAAAGCGAGGTCGGTGCAGCGAAGCTATCTGTGTTTAGTTCATGACCAAGTAAAACCGGATCAAAGCACAGTAGATGCTCCTATTGGGCGTCATCCCAAGATGCGCCTTAAAATGGCAGTAGTGCCTGATGGCCGATCGGCACGAACTTATTTTACTGTACTTGAACGACTAGATGATTACACCTTTCTTGAGGCTACGTTAGAAACCGGGCGAACCCACCAAATCCGAGTTCACGCCGCCTTCATCGGGCATCCTATCGTGGGCGATCCCCTATACGGACGCCGCCACAGGAATTTGGACCTTAAGCGCCAATTCCTCCACGCAGCCAAGCTAGGCTTTGTTCATCCAGTGACTGAAAAAGAACTTGAGTTTAATAGTCCATTACCGGAAGATTTAAGCAGCGTTTTAGAAAAACTTCGGACTAAGTAAATGCTATACCTCCTAAAAACAACGGGACCCTTTCCTAGTGAGCTAGGAGAGGGTCCCGTTACCCGTTAAATGAAAGGTAATAATTATATAAGCACTATTCTAGCGTCCAGGATAGCTCCACCGGTACTGTAGCCGACCACTGGATTGAGGTCAATTTCTTTGATTTCTGGGAAAGTATAAATCAGCCAGGATACATCAGCTACAATTTTAGCCAGAAAATCTTGATCTAGTGGCGAGCCGCCCCGAACACCTTTCATAAGAGTACCGACTATACCATCAGACACTACTGAGAGCACATGACCAGGATCCACCGGGGCTAGAAAAAAGGTGGGGGATTTTAGGATTTCAACTAGAATTCCTCCAGGGCCGATCATGGCCACGGGCCCAAACTCCTCATCGCACATAGCACTAACAATATATCACCATAGTTGACCTGGAAAGCGGTAAGGCCGTGTTGGGAGTTGCTCTAGGTAAAATTATTATGGTGAATGGTGTTGTAATCGGTAGCGGAGGTACGCTCTTGACCACGGAAACAGGTGAGCGGAATATAAGAGAGACTGGGTTAAACTATCAGGTGGTAGATATTAATCTTAGTCTTGGCCGTGGTCTTCATCCTCTGAAAAACTATTATGCCAATTCTTGACGCCATCTTTTTCCTATGATAGACTGGGGGCAATAAAGAAACAAGCCTTTAGCTAGTCCCGTGAGGCTAGTTGGGACGGGGAAAACAGCCTTTCCTGCTGGCCGCAGGAAAGGCTGTTTTTGAACTACGGGGGTGGATGGTATGGCGCTTAAGGAAAGAACGCTCCTTATGGATGCGGATGGTCTAAGAAGGGCCTTGACGCGAATTGCGCATGAAATCTTGGAGCGGAACAAGGGCACCGACAACTTAGTCTTGCTGGGTATTCAAACACGAGGCTATCCCTTGGCACTTCGCTTGGCCGAGAAAATTGAGCAGATTGAAAATGTGGCTGTTCCGGTGAGCCATCTGGATATTACAGCCTACAGGGATGATAGGGATAACCTAGGTTCACCGCCGGAGAACTTGACTGATATTGATTTTACGTTGACGGGTAAAAAAGTGGTGTTAGTAGACGATGTGCTCTATACTGGACGCACGGTGCGAGCAGCAATGGATGCGGTGATGGACCTCGGGCGAGCCAGTAGTATTCAGCTAGCGGTGCTGGTTGATCGCGGGCACCGGGAACTTCCCATCCGCCCTGACTTCGTAGGTAAGAATGTTCCTACGTCGAGGAGAGAGCAAATAGCGGTATGGCTTAGAGAAACAGATAACGAGGATAAAGTTGTGCTAATGGAAGAAGAATAGAATTCTCTAAAGAGAAAAAACCTCTTTGCCGGTATGTGCTGGTAAGGAGGTTTTTATATATGGGTATGATAAGCAGAGAAAGGGAGGATGTGTTTTGCGCCAAATTGTCGATGTTCACGAAAAGCTACCACTTTGGGAAACAATACCTCTTAGTGTTCAGCACTTATTTGCTATGTTTGGGGCTACTATTTTGGTGCCAATACTTACAGGTTTAGACCCTTCGTTGGCCTTATTGGGAAGCGGACTGGGGACCCTTACTTATATCATTTGTACTAAAGCTAAAATTCCGGCC
>JBMNSQ010000049.1:0-11532 GCA_050945275.1 bacterium
AGTTTCAGCTATTCCTTCTTGTATAGTTGTCCAGTCATAATCCAATACCACCATAGCGATAATCCCGGTAATAATACTAGCAGTTAGCATAGGAACATGGGGGTCTGCTCCGAAAACCCCAATCCCGATAATAAAACACAAAATCATAATAACAATTGGCATCAAAGCAACGAACAAGGTAGGCTTTTTGAATTGCTTCATTTTTTTACATCCATTCCTTTCGCTTTGCCCCACGTGTAAAACATATGGGGTGATTATGGGTTTACTACGTTTATAAGGAAAATCATCGCTGCATATGAGCTCACCTAACCCTTCCTAAGATCTATTCGCTAGTTTGACGCTTAGCCATGGGGATGTTTTACCCTCCAATCTGTTAACCTGGCTAGCGAACTTTGGTATTATATTCTTTACCAACACCTGGAATCCTTTTTCTACTTTTACTGGCATTATGGGACAAAAATAAGACGGTGCCAGATACCTAGGAACATACTAGCTAAGGAAAAAACTGTGGATTATGTAGCGAGCACTGCCCTTTTTGAGGCTCTCTGTTGTCTGATTTTTCGTACTGAACAAACGTAGATACGGGACATATACCTAGATTGTGGTGACGGGTATGTATACTACTATTCAAAAGTGGGGAAATAGCCAGGTGGTTAGATTACCTAAGGCCATTCTTGAGAAAGCAAAGCTTAGCAACAATTATAGGGTAGAAATTAGGGCTGCAAATGGGCGTGTTTTAATAGTTCGCGCCCATAAGCACAAAACTCTTAAGGAACGCATAGCCGGATATAGTGGAGATTATTGTTGTGGCGAATGGGATACTGGAGAACCCGTGGGCAAAGAGGTATGGTAATGTCTAGAGAAAGAATACGCCGCTATCTTGATAAAAAGGACAACAGATTTTATACGGGATGTACAACAGAGAGCCCCTTTTTGAGGCTCTCTTTTTCATAAGTCAATTAGGTTACGAAAGCTAAGGTTATATTGAAGAACATTATAGGTTACATCAACGGTTTTTATCTTTGTCTTCGATTAGTTTCAATAGTCCAATGAGATGATTGATTGTTTCCGGATGGAAAGCAGATGCTTCTTTTACAAGAGATCTAAGATCATCACGATGTCTGATGCTTTGCCAGAAGTAGTAAAGATCGGGACACTTTTGTTTTAATTGTTCAAGAGACTGTATAGTTGTGTTATGGGCTTCAGCTGAAGCTATATGGTAATCTGCGGCAATAAGCAGTTCCTCATAGGAGATGGGCAGGCATTTGGACAGTTTGTGTAAAGTTTCTTGCGACGGTTGCTTTCTCTCGCCACTTTCAATCCGAGAAATTTCCGTGTTACTAATACCGCTCGAAACAGCTAATTGACGTTGACTCAGACCTTTTTCCTCGCGTAGGTTACGTATTAGATCGCCCAAAGACATTCGCCAGAATTCCCTCCTCAGATGAAACCGGTAAGAAACAAATTGAAAAACTGTTGACAATAAGGGACATATGTAGTAGTATGTAAATGACAACTAGATTAAACTGATTGCTTGTCTAAACTTTAAATTAACCAAACCCTTAAGAGGGGCATTTTTTGTACCTTATCTGTAACCGACTGGTGTCACCAACGGTGAGGGGGGTCGCAACTGTTTAATAGAATTGGCCTAGACCTAATGGTTTGGTTGGTGCTGTTGTTTATTAATATCGGGGGTGGGGCTTAGCGAATACGTGAAAAAAGAAGCAGAATCACTAGAAGGGGAAGGGGTGTGGTTGGTCAATCTAAATGTGTTGACACAGAAGGGGATCTTTTGGGATAAAACAACATAACTCGGACGGTGGGATGCACGGCTAATACATACCACTGTCCGGGACCTATCACTATTATACCCGGACAAGCTGTAGTAAAGCTAGATGTATCTTTACTTATGCAATTTCCGGGGATGGTATTTTAATTTTAGATGGGTTGTTAAGAATGCACATAAGAAACGGGGGTCAAAAATGAGAAACAGATTTGTAGTGATTGGAGCAGGCAATGGCGGGCAATCTCTAGCCGGGGATATGGTACTTAGGGATGTAAATGTGACTGCTATATATGACAAAAACCCTAAAGCGGTGGAGCCGATTAAAAAAAACGGCGGTATTAAGATGAGCGGACCGGTTGTCCGGGGCTTTGCACCTATTGAATGTGCGACTTCGGATCTTGAGTTGGCGATGAATGCTGGTGATGTTTTTCTTGTTGCTATTACATCTCAGTTCCATAAAGCTTTGGCTACAGAAATGGCCAAGCATATAAAGCCGGAGCATACTGTTTTGCTTATGCCTGGGTATGTGGGGAGTTCTATTATTTTTGCTAATACTTTGCGGGAATTAGGTATTAAAGAACTTCCTTTGATAGGGGAGTCGGTTAGTTTTCCTTATGCTACAAGATTAATTGAGCCCGCTCATGCTGGAATAAAAGCTCGCAAAGTTGCTTTGCCAATGGCGGCATTGCCAGCTAGTAGAAATACAGAGTTAATTAACACTGTAAAAGAAGCTATTCCGGAGGCGGTTGAGTATGCGGATACGTTGAGTGTTGGGTTTAATAACGTAAACCCTGCAGCTCATGTTCCGTATTATTTGTTTAATTTGGGGAAAGTGGAGTCTCCGGAAGCCAGAGATGCTGATTTCCATAGCTGGGGGACGCCTACTGTTATCCGTATTAAAAACGACATGGATAACGAACGACTGGAAGTAATGAAGGCTATGGGTTTGGAGACTATGTCTTATGATGTGTTTCAAGAAATCTGTTATAAGGGGAGCCATTTTAAACCTATCCCACAGGCTGACAATGTACCTGCTAGTTCGAGTCAAGTTCCTGACCGTTTTATCGATGAGGATGTGCCGATGGGGCTGGTTGCTATATCTGATTTCGGGAAAAAGGTTGGTATATTTACACCTACAATTGACGCACTTATTCAAATGGCAAATCTAGTGAGAGAGAAAGACTTTGTTACCACAGGCAATACCTTAGAGTATATGGGTATTGGTGAGATGAGTATTGATGAAATACTAAAATTTGTACGGGGGTAGGGAGGATATCATTTTATGAGAGAACGATTAAAAACCGCACCAAGTGATGTGATATGCGAGTATTTGTTTCGTCCCGCTATCGAAGACGATAGTAAACGGTCTTTTCATAATATGGTCAGGGTTAATCTTGCCCATGCCTTGATGTTAGAAAGACAGGAGATTATCAGTAAAGAGGATGCAACAAAGTTGCTAGATGTTTTGGTTTCTCTTGGAAGTGGGGGGCCTGATTCTATTGAACTAAATCCTCAGCTGGAAGATTACTACTTTAACTTTGAGAGCTACATTGTTTCTCAAGTGGGCTTAGATACAGGAGGCAAATTACACACAGGCAGAAGTAGAAACGACCTACACGGTACTCTTACCCGTATGAATGTGAGGGATGCTATACTAAACCTTTACACAATGATACTGGATCTAAGGTCGATGCTGTTAAAAATTGCTCGTGAGCACACTGGCACTGTACTTACGGGATATACCCATATGCAGCCTGCTCAGCCGATTACTTTAGCCCATTATTTTACGGCTGTTGCCCAAGCTGTGGAAAGAGACTGGCAACGGTTAGAGGGATCTTACAAACGGTTGAACTATTGTCCGCTAGGAAGTGGGGCGTTCGCGGGTACTTCTTTTGATATTGATAGAGAGTTTACGGCGGAGCTGTTAGGGTTTTATGGCCCGATCGAAAACAGTTTAGACGCGATTGCATCTCGTGACTATCTGCTAGAGATATCGTCCAGTTTTGCTACTCTTGGATCAACCATAAATAGATTGGCTACGGATTTGTATATTTGGTCTACTGACGAATTTAGTCTTATAGAGGTTGATGATTCTCTGGCTGCGTGTAGCAGCATTATGCCTCAAAAAAAGAACCCCATTACTCTAGAACACGTGAAGAGCAAGACATCTCATTTGCTAAGTGCTTATGTATCGGTGTTTTCGTGCCTGAAAGGGGTTCCTTATGGTCATTGTAGAGATGTGGCAGGGGAGAGTGTTGGACTATTTTGGGAGGCTTGTAGTCAGCTGGAGGCAATTTTACAGCTGCTCAATGCCACCATACAAACAATGAAAATTAATACTGAGAATATGGGGTTCAAAGCGAATCGCAATTATTCTACAGTGACAGAACTGGCAGATGCACTGGTAAGGCAAATGAATTTACCTTTTAGGGTGGCTCATCAAATTGTGGGTAGTGTTGTTGGTGATTGTGTAGAGGCGGGCCTTAGCTGTAGCGATATTACGGTAGAGATGCTAAATACTGCAGTAGGAAACTATACACAATCTTGTAGTCTTGACTGGACCCAGGAAGAGCTAGATAACATACTTGATTCAGCACACTCTGTGAACAATAAACGCAGCTTGGGTTCTCCGGCTCCCGGGGAGTGCGACAAATTAATTGCAGCTCTTAGAGCGCGCCTAGACCAAGATATTAACACATATTGGCAAATGGGGAGGGAGTTAAACGAAGCATACGAGAGATTGAACAATGAAGTGATTCGGATAATCAGCAGTTAAAAAATATGTCAAGGAGGGGCCATAACATGAAAAGAATCATGATAATACTACTTGCATTTACGGTAATATTTTTGTTGGTGGGTTGTGGTTCGAGCGATACGTCCCAAGATCCACAAACACCACCTAGTCAATCTGGACAAGAAAGAGCTCGATTGTTATTAGGAACTTCTAGTGTAGGTGGCACTTATTATGCTTTGGGTGGTGGCTGGGCCAAAGTTATGAATGACAATATTGATGATGTAGAAGTGTCGGTTGAAGTAACCGGTGGACCCAATACGAATATCCAGTTGATTGAGCAAGGCGATATGGAATTGGGCTTTGCTACCACTTGGTTGGCTGGAGAAGCTTTTACTGGCACAGGATGGGCTGAAGGACAAAAATATACGGAGTTTAGATCTATGTTTCCGATGTACTCAAGTGTCCTACACATCTATGCATTAAAGAGCTCGGGAATTGATAGCATTTACGACCTTGCAGGAAGGAATGTCAGTGTTGGTGCTCCGGGGGCTACCAGTGATCTGGCCGGAAGGGCCGTTTTGGAGGCGCTTGGTATTGTGCCTAATAACATTGCCAGCCTACCTTCGGATGCTCAGATTAATTCGCTTAAGGATGGTACTATAGATGCGTGTTTTACAATTACAGGTTTACCAGGGCCGTTTATGCTAGACCTAGAGACAACTCATGAAGTCCAATTTATTCCTTTGGAACAAGAGGATATCGACAAAATTCTTGAGGCATACCCGTTCTGGGCCCAAGGAGTAATTCCGGATAAAACATATAAACACCAAACAGGTGACGTACCGGTTCTAACGTTTTGGAATATGTGTATTTGTGACAAAGATTTAGATCCTAATCTGGTTTATGATCTTGTAAAGGCCACCTTTGACAATCATGATGATTTGGTTGCCGTAGATGCCACGGCTAAAGGCATAAGTGCTGAAAATGCTGCTGCCTGTACTGCTCCGTTTCATCCCGGCGCTCTAAAGTATTTTCAAGAGGTTGGCATTAGTATTCCTGATAAATTAAAGTAATAGCCAAATTACAAAAAAGCGGGAGAAAGTTTGCCCCTTGGCTTTCTCCTGCTCCTAAACAATAATGAACCATAATCCCAGGGTAGGGCACAATACACCCTTAATAGAATTGGCTGTTGAATGGAGGTCAATTATGACAAGAGCAGGAGAACAAATTGAGGTTATAGAAGAAGGTAGCGCGAGGAGAGATTTGACGGGTTTCTGGAAAAATGCTGTGTATGTAGTGGGTATAGTAATGTCGTTGTTTCATATATACGGCCTTGCTATCAGGCCGATTACTCCTTGGATTTTATACTGTGGACACATAGGCCTTGGGTTTATTTTGTGTCTTGCATTGTATAATGCTAAGAAAGTGAGCGAGAGAAACACCGTTCCCTTATACGATTTAGTAATTATGGCTTGTACAATTTTTGCAGTTGTCTATATGGTATTTGAAATGAATGGGTTAGTATACCGGATTGGCATTAACCCGACAACAATGGATATTATAGTGAGTATTATTGTCATAGGTGTGACTTTAGAAGTTACTAGGAGGGTATGTGGTAATATCCTACCGGGTATTGCCATTGCCTTCTTGTTATACGCTCGTTTCGGTAATTACCTTCCCGGGCTTTTAGGCCATAGAGGGTACTCTTGGGATAAGATATTAAGTTACATGATTGGGCTTGATGCAATTTTTAGCACTCCTATCGGGGCTTCGGCCAGGATGGTGTTCCTATTTGTATTATTTGGGTCCTTTTTGAAGATAAGCGGGGCAACTGATTTTTTTATGAATCTGGCGTTAAGTCTAACTGGTTCAGCCCGTGGTGGGCCAGCTAAGGTTGCGGTTGTTTCTTCTGCTTTGTTTGGAACAGTTTCTGGCAATTCAGTAGCTAATGTCGTATCAACAGGCGCGTTTACTATTCCGCTAATGAAGTCTATTGGCTATAAGCCTGTTTTTGCTGGAGCTGTAGAAGCCGTAGCGTCTACTGGTGGACAAATCATGCCTCCTATCCTTGGTTCGGCAGCGTTTATTATGGCTCAATTGATCGGAGTTCCTTATCTAAGGATAGTAACAGCATCTATTATTCCTGCCTTACTTTATTTTTCAACAGTTTTTCTTATGGTTGACTTAGAAGCTGTGAAGCACAACCTTAAAGGGCTAGACAAAAAAGAACTTCCTGTTTTTAAGAACATAATACGGCAAGAAGGCTTGCTTATTATTCCGTTGTTAACACTCATTTATGTTTTAAGTATTGCTAAAGCAAGCCCAATTCGTGCAGCAATGTGGGCCATTGGTAGCACTATAGTTGTTACATGGATCACGAAAGGCAAAAAGGGGATGGAAATAAGAGGTATTTTAGACGCATTAAGCGAAGGTGCTATTAATTCAATTAGTGTAATTGCTGCATGTGGAACGGCGGGTATAGTCATAGGGGTAATGAATCTAACTGGAACAGGTCTTAAGTTTGCCAGCGCAGTTATTTCGTTGTCAATGGGTATATTGCCTATCGCATTGCTGCTGACAATGCTTGCCAGTTTGATTCTGGGAATGGGGTTACCTACAACTGCATCTTACTTAATTTGTGCAGCCGTAGCAGCACCAGCATTAGTTAAGATGGGTGTAACCCCTTTGGCTGCCCACATGTTTGTGTTCTATTTTGCCTGTCTATCGGCAATTACACCACCTGTAGCTCTAGCAGCGTATGCGGGAGCAGGTATTGCTAAAGCAAAACCCATGGAAGTTGGATTTGCAGCCTGTAAGATTGGGATCTCTGCTTTTCTAGTTCCCTTTATATTTGTCTACGAAAACTCACTGCTGTGGGAAGGAGCCGTCGGCACAATATTAATCACGATTGTTACTGCCCTTCTTGGAGTTACGATGCTTTCTTTTGGAGTGCAATCTCAAGCGCTTAATCTCAGGCTGGGGAAAGTTGAGAGTATTGTATTGATCCTGGCATCCCTATTGTTAATTAAGCCAGGGCTTATTACAGACATTATTGGATTCTGTGTCTGTGCAGTGGTCATTCTTATTTCATTGCAAAGATCTAAACGTCAAAAGAGGGTTGAACAAGAGAGAACCGTTGTATCTTAGTTAGAAAGTATCGAAGAAACTTTTATGAAAAAAGCAATGGGACAACTGCTGTGCTGGTAAGAGGTGAGTAGACATGCGTAAGATCCAGGCAATAGAAATTATCAAGACAGTTTCCGATCTGTTTATTTCGGCTAACTATGTTATAGGTTCAGATGTTCTTGATGCCTTGCGGCAACATAGAAAGACCGAGCCATCGCCGCTGGGGCAGATGGCGCTGGACCAAATAATAGAAAATAATTGTTTGGCAGCGGCCGAGAAAATGCCCATCTGTCAGGATACGGGGATGGCAGTGGTGTTTGTAGAGTATGGGCAAGAGGTTTATGTGGTAGGCGATTTTGAAGCAGCCATCCAAGAAGGAGTCCGCCAGGCGTACAGCGAAGGATACTTACGTAAATCAGTGGTGACTGATCCGCTGTTTGCTCGCCTAAATACCGGGGATAACACGCCAGCGGTTATTCATACGCGAATCGTGCCAGGAGACAATATACGGTTTACAGTAGCTCCCAAAGGCTTTGGGAGCGAGAATATGAGTGCTGTAAAGATGTTAACCCCAGCGGCAGGAGTAGCCGGGGTTAAACAGTTTGTCCTTGAGACCGTGCGCCAAGCCGGGCCTAACCCTTGTCCTCCTATTGTTGTAGGTATCGGTATAGGTGGCACTATGGACAAAGCAGCCGAACTGGCCAAGTGGGCCACGCTAAGGCCTATTGGTGTCCATAATGCAGACCGGCAGTATGCAGAATTGGAGCGGGAGCTCCTGGCTGAAATTAACAAGACAGGGATTGGGCCAGCCGGGCTCGGTGGTGCTACCACGGCTTTGGTAGTGAATATAGAATGGTATCCCACCCACATTGCCGGTCTGCCAGTGGCCGTAAATATAGTGTGTCATGCTTGCCGGCGGGGCGAAGCAGTTATCTAGCGAATAAGGTGATGCAAATGGATCGACACGAACTCAAGCCACCAGTTACCACCGAAGAGGTGCAGCGCTTTAAGGCCGGGGATGTAGTTGCCATAACAGGAACTATCTACACCGCGCGCGATGCCGCTCACAAAAGGCTGCTCAAAGCGTTAAAAGCAAGCAAAACGCTACCTCTGGAGCTCCAAGGACAAGTAATCTATTACGTTGGCCCCACCCCCGCCAAACCGGGACATGTTTCGGGCTCAGCCGGACCTACCACCAGTGGGAGAATGGATCCGTATACACCGGCACTGCTAAAGCAGGGACTAAAAGCGATGATCGGCAAAGGGCGACGTTCGCCAGAGGTTATTGCTGCCATGAAGGAATCTGGGGCTGTCTATCTCGGGATCGTTGGCGGAACAGCAGCGCTGGTGGCCAAGGCGATTAAGAAGGTAGATGTAGTGGCTTACCCTGACCTGGGTCCAGAAGCCATTCATTGTTTTCAGGTTGAGGATTTAGCTACCATTGTTCTTATTGATAGCAGAGGGCGCGATTTGTACGAGATTGAACCAGCCAAGTATTTGTCATCCTGAGCTAGCGAATGGACGCCGTGCCCAGAATTACCATGCGCGGTGACTGCACTACGCGATAAATGAACGCATTTTCGGTCTTCTGAAGGAGCACAGCTTCGCTCCCTCCGCTTCGCTCTGGACAGGCTGGACAGGCTGGACAGGCTGGACAGGCTGGACAGGCAGGTCGGGCAGGATGACAACGAAGCGAAACAGGATTAAGCCATAACTCGGTTGCAGGAGGGGACGCAAATTGACTAAGGATAGTAAACTGGCCCAAACCGATAAAGCATCCCAGGAAGCGATTAAGCTCCATTCTTATTATCGCGGCAAGATTCAAACAGTGCCTCGCTGCGCAGTTAGAAGTATCGATGATTTTGCTATCTGGTACACCCCCGGCGTGGCTGTACCCTGCCGAGCCATAGAGAAAAACAAAGACTTGGCTTACGATTATACCTTAAAGGGAAATACCATCGCCGTAGTGTCCGACGGTACGCGGGTGTTAGGACTTGGCAACATTGGCCCGGAAGCGGGGCTTCCGGTAATGGAGGGTAAAGCTCTCTTATTTAAATACCTCGGCGGAGTGGACTGCGTACCCATTTGCTTGGATACTACTGATCCTGATGAGTTTATTAAAGCCGTAAAGTACTTGCAACCATCCTTCGGCGGCATTAACCTTGAAGATATCGAACAACCAAAGTGTTTTTATATCTTGGAGCGGCTGCGTCAAGAAATGTCTATTCCCGTGTGGCACGACGACCAGCAAGGGACAGCGGCAGTTACCGTAGCCGGGATGATCAATGCTGCTAAGGTAGTAGGGAAAGAGTTTAGCGGGCTCAAGATTGTGCTTATTGGGGCTGGCGCCGCCAATACTTGTGTGGCCCAAATGCTAATTAAAGCTGGTGCGAAGCCAGGGAATTTGATCATGGTGGATTCCAAGGGCACTCTCCATAAAGACAGGACCGATATTGAGGCGAAAAAAGAAGAGTTTAAGCAGAAATGGGAGATCTGCCTTACTACCAATGCCCGACAAGTAACGGGTGGGGCAGCGGAGGCCTTGCAGGGTGCTGATGCTGTGGTAGCCCTATCTAAGCCGGGTCCAGGGACAGTTTCGCCTGATTGGATTAAGAACATGGCCCCCGATGCCATTGTTTTTGCTTGTGCCAATCCCACGCCGGAGATTTGGCCCTGGGAGGCCAAACAGGCTGGAGCTAGAATCGTAGCCACCGGGCGGTCTGATTTCCCTAACCAAGTAAACAATTCTCTGATCTTCCCCGGGCTGTTTAGAGGGGTATTGGATGTACGGGCCCAAACAATAACAGACGAAATGTGCATTGCTGCAGCTAGAGCCTTAGCCGGTTATGAAGAAGCCAAAGGAACGCTAAGTGAAGACAACATTTTGCCAAGTATGGATGAACTAGAGGTCTTTGCCGCCGTGGCAGCTGCCGTTGGTACCAAGGCCATGGAGCAAGGTGTGGCCAGAATAAATAGGACCCACGATGAAATATTTGCCCATGCCAAGACCTTGATTGAAGAGGTTCGTACCCTAACGGACTTAATGATGAAGCAACGCCTGATTCCACCTGCCCTTATGGAATAGATACAAGTAAAGATCAGCCGTGGGGATTGTCCCCACGGCTGATCTGTTGCCGGAAAACAAGGGCTGAAAGCCCTCTTTCGAGAGCTATTTGATATAACGCTTTAGCTGTTCATAAAAATTCTCACGGGTCCCGGCAAGAAGAACTACAACCCTTTTCCCATTAACTTCACTAATGGTATAAGCAATTTCATAATTAACACCTTTGTATATTACATCAAAACCATAGATACCAGCTAAGTCACCACGTTTTGGCTGACCGATATAAGGATTTTTCCTTAATTTTATAAGGGCTGTTTTATAAGCTTCTCTTAAGGGCTTTTCCTTTATTTTTTTAAAGAAGCGTTCAGCCTGGGGACTGAATAATATTTCATACATAATCAGTCCTCCGGGTCAAAGATATCATCGAAATTGGCTGCGGATTTTTCGCCGGCTGCAATAGCATCCGCTTCTTCAAGCATACTGGTAACAGCTTTTTTAATATTTTTACTTTGCATTTCAAACTGCTTTACTAATTCGTCGCCGGAGTACCCTTGGGAAACGAGGTCTTTTAGAATCTCAACAGAAAATTCATTAGGTTCCCTATGAAGAGGCTGAATAACGATTTTACCATCTTCCAGCAAACACTCTACCTCGCTACCAAGCCCGAGGTGTTTATAGAATTGCAAAGGTATCGTAATTTGTCGCTTCTTTGAAACGCTGATTATCTTACGATCCATAATATCACGCTCCACAATATTTACAGACGTAGTTCAAACCTTCTTTATAGCATATGCTAAAATCTATAAGTAAAATACATATTTC
>JBMNSQ010000050.1:0-11510 GCA_050945275.1 bacterium
ATCGAAGAAATGGCCCGCCGGGGATTTGATACTATGCGTTATGGTCCCCTTAAACCAGTGGGTTTGATTAATCCTAAAACCGGACGCCAACCTTTTGCTGTGGTGCAATTGCGTAAAGACAACCGCCAAGGTACATTGTATAATATGGTAGGCTTCCAAACTAGACTAAAGTGGAATGAGCAAAAGCGTGTATTTGGTCTTATACCGGCACTTAGACGGGCCGAATTTGTGCGTTATGGTGTTATGCATAAGAATATTTTTATTAACTCCCCTCGGGTGCTTACTTCCACTTGGCAGTTGAAGAATTACCCACAGATATTTATTGCTGGACAATTAAGCGGTGTTGAGGGCTATGTGGAATCAGCGGCGTCTGGCCTTGTGGCCGGAATTAATGCTGCTCTCTTAGCATCTGGTAAGGAGCCGATGGTGCTTTCCCCGGAGACTGCTTGTGGTGCCTTAGCTTACTATATTACCACTGCTGATCCTAACCATTTTCAACCCATGAATATCAATTTTGGCTTGTTTCCACCCTTACCGGAGCGGATTAAGAACCGCCGTGAACGCAATATGGCGCTGGCTGAACGGGCATTAAAAATAGTGGATGGCAATTGTTAACATTTGGAATTGTGTGTTGCCAAAACATTCTTTCTGTGTTAATATATATTGCGTACTATGTTTACGAGGTGGCTAACAGTGATCTGGCAGGAGAAGGTTGATGGTTTTCTTAAGTGTCTTCGGGATAATCGTGGATATTCGCCTCATACCGTAGCCGCCTACAAAGGTGATCTGGCGCATTATGCCGAGTTTTGTCAGCAGCAAGATGAAGACCCAGCGGTTCCATCTCGGGATTTTCTTTCCCGTTACTTGGGATTCTTGGTCCAATGTGGTTATGGTAGACGTACTATTGCCCGTCGTATAGCGGCGCTTCGGGCGTTTTTTAGTTATCAGACGGAGCAAAGCGGAGCCAACAACCCCGCCGAACGGCTACATAGCCCCAAACTACCGCATAACTTGCCTAACTTTTTATCAGAGCAACAAGTAGAAGCATTGATTGGAGCTCCGGATACGAAAACACCTCAAGGCACCCGTGATGCTTGCATTTTAGAAATGCTTTATTCGACTGGCTGTCGAGTAAGTGAACTAGTAGGGCTTAATGTCGAAGATTTAAATCTAACTGCTGGTTGGGCTTGGGTGCTTGGCAAGGGCCGGCGTGAACGAGTAGTCCTTTTAGGAGACAGAGCTTTGCAAGCGGTAGAGCGGTATCTAAATCTAGGAAGGCCGCACTATTTTTGCGAAAAAAAGGCCGAAAAAGCACTGTTTCTTAACCGGTTTGGTGGTCGGTTAACGGACCGCAGTGTAAGGCGAGTAGTAAATAAATATACCCAAAAAGCTGCTCTACATCTGGATATTAGTCCTCATACCTTACGCCACACATTTGCCACTCACTTGCTGGAAAACGGAGCAGACTTGCGCAGCGTGCAAGAACTGTTGGGTCATGCTAATTTGTCTACTACTCAGGTGTACACGCATGTCACAAGACGACGCCTTTACCTGGAGTATCTGCGGGCACATCCGCGTGCCTGAAGTAAGGGAGGAGAAGGTTATGTTTCGTGGGACTACTATTGTTGCTGTGCGCCGGGATGACAAGGTAGCAGTGGCGGGTGACGGTCAGGTTACTATGGGCGAAAAGATGGTTGTAAAGCGTGGTGCGAAGAAAGTACGGCGTCTGTATGATGGTGCAGTAGTAGCCGGTTTTGCTGGTTCTGTGGCCGATGCTTTTACTTTGTTCGAAAAGTTTGAAGCTAAGTTAGAACAGTACCAGGGCAATTTATTGCGGGCGGCAGTAGAGTTGGCAAAGGAATGGCGGTTAGATCGGATGCTGCACAAATTGGAGGCGTTACTACTGGTGGCGGACCGCAAGCAGATTTTAATGATTTCCGGCAATGGGGAAGTAATTGAACCTGATGATCAAGTGGCCGCCATTGGTTCCGGCGGGCCCTATGCTTTGGCTGCTGCCAGAGCACTGGTGAGATTTACAGATTTGCCTGCTTCTCAAATTGCCACTGAAGCTTTGTCCATAGCAGCCGAGATCTGTGTTTATACCAACGACCAGATCACAGTGGAGGAGTTGTGGACCATGATGCATGAACTTCGCCCCCGGCAAATTGTGGCCGAACTTGACAAATATATTATTGGTCAGACGGATGCCAAACGGGCAGTGGCAGTGGCACTGCGCAACCGATACCGGCGTTCTCTGTTACCGCCGGAAGTTAGGGACGAGGTTATACCGAAGAACATTCTTATGATCGGGCCTACCGGTGTCGGTAAGACAGAAATTGCTCGCCGTCTGGCCCGGCTGGTTAATGCCCCCATGTCCAAGGTTGAAGCTACCAAGTTTACTGAAGTGGGCTATGTAGGTCGGGATGTAGACTCGATGATTCGAGATCTCGTGGAAACAGCTATCCGTATGGTGAAAAGAGAACGGATAGAGGCGGTTGAAGAGAAAGCTCAGGAATTGGCTCAAGAAAGACTGCTAGATCTGTTAGCACCTTTGCCCAAAAAACAGACCGGCAGCCCCAATCCTTTCAGTTTATTGTTTGGCTTGAAAGACGAAGGTGGGCCGGTAGCCTATAATGATGCCGATAGCAATCTGCTAGCAGAAGTACAGGCACGTCGGGAACGCATTCGGCACCGCTTATCCCAAGGAGAAATGGAACAGGAATTAGTGGAAATAGAAGTAGAAGATAGTGGTACCCCGATGCTGGAAGTGTTTACCGGTGCTGGTGTTGAGGAGATGGGAATTAATCTCCAGGAAGTATTGGGCAGTATGCTACCGAAGCGGCTCAAAAAAAAGCGAGTTACAGTAGCTGCAGGCCGACGCCTGCTAGCACAAGAAGAAGCGCAGAAATTAATTGACATGGATGAAGTCGCAGCCGAAGGTGTCAGGCGGGCCGAACAGATGGGCATAGTGTTCATCGATGAAATCGATAAAATCGCCGGCAAAGAGAGCGGCACTGGACCCGATGTTTCTCGTGAAGGTGTACAGCGCGACATCCTTCCTATTGTAGAAGGGTCTACTGTTGTAACCAAGTATGGTCCGGTTAAGACCGACCACATGTTGTTTATTGCCGCCGGTGCATTCCATATAGCTAAACCGACGGATCTTATTCCTGAGTTGCAAGGCCGTTTTCCTATCCGAGTAGAACTAAAGTCCTTAACAGAAGAGGACTTTAAGAGAATTCTCACCCAACCGGAAAATGCTATAATTAAGCAGTATGTAGCTCTTTTGGGAACAGAAGGTATAAAAGTAAAATTTACAGACGATGCTATAGATGAAATTGCCAAAACGGCAACTTTTGTCAATCAAGAGATGGAGAATATTGGAGCCCGACGCTTGCATACTATCCTAGAAAAAATCTTGGAAGAGATTTCATTCACGGCTGGCGAAAATGGGCAGCAGGAAGTGGTGATTGATGCTGTTTATGTAAATCGACAATTAGCAGGCATATTAAAAAACCGTGATCTAAGCCAGTATATTTTGTAGAAACTATGTGGGAGGAATTCACAGTGACCTTATTAGAAAAAACTCGTAGTTTGAACCGCTTGTTGCAACGGTCGGCTGGCCATCCAGTTGATTTTGACGAGATTTGTCGAGTTTTGAGCGAACTTAGTCGCGCGAATGTTTATGTAGTAAGCCGTCGCGGAAAGATCTTAGGACATGCTCTTAAAGAAGGCTACAGTTGTGCTGTCATGGAGGCCGACATAATCAAGAATCAGAAGTTTCCAGGGGAGTTTAATGACCGTTTGTTGAGAGTGCTGGATACGACAACGTTTAAGCAAGAAGAAGGCGAGTGCATCTTTGATGGTGAGATGGGCTGCCTATTCCCGCGGCAAGAATTATGTTTTGTGCCTATCAATGGTGCCGGTGAGCGCTTAGGAACGTTAATTGTGGCCAAATTCGATCAGGCCTTCACGGAAGAAGATTTAATACTGGCCGAATATGGTGCCACTGTGGTAGGTATGGAAATCTTGCGGGCCAAGAGTGAAGAGGTGGAAGAAGAAGCACGCAAGAAAGCAGCGGTGCAAATTGCTCTTGGAACGCTATCTTACTCTGAACTTGAGGCCGTGGTCCACATTTTTGAGGAACTCGACGGTACGGAAGGTTTATTGGTTGCGAGCAAAGTAGCTGACCGGGTGGGCATTACTCGCTCCGTCATCGTTAACGCTCTTCGTAAATTCGAGAGCGCCGGTGTTATCGAGTCGCGTTCGCTAGGCATGAAAGGAACCTTCATTAAGGTTCTCAATGACCGCCTACTTGATGAGCTTAAAAAGATCAGGTAAAGTTACCGACCAATATCGTTTTTCCGCTATTGAAGGAACCTCCCTGTACATACAGGGAGGTTTTTATTATGCAGGTCTTAAGTACCTATCGGCTGGTAAAATTAGACTGGGAAGCAGGAATTCGACCTCATATGTTGAATCAGGAATATGTTGAATCAGGAACAAGATAGGCGAAATGCGGCTAATTGTGTTGTAAAGTGTCTAAGTGTATAAAAACACTGAAACTTGCGGGGTGACAAAGTGGCGGGCTTGTTTACTACGGAACGAGTAATTTCAGAGCTTAGTCTAGGTTTGGATTGGTCAGCTAAAAGACAGCAGGCGATTGCTAATAACTTGGCCAATGTAGATACGCCTGGGTTCAAGCGTAATGAGGTCACATTTCCTGAAGCTTTGCAACAGGCTGCCAGCAAGCAAGTGATTCTAAGCCGGACTCATGAACGGCATCTGCTTCCTAAGCCTACGGGGACTGTTTCTACAGTAGTAAAGTCGGACACTTCACACCGTAACGATGGTAATAATGTGGACATAGAGCTCGAGACAGCTGAGCTAGTTCAAAACTCATTATATTATAACGCTCTAATTGACCGGGCGGGAGATTACTTTAAGAGTTTACGGTTGGTTATTAGTGAAGGGAGGCGGTAAGCGTGTTTAGCAGCTTAAAAATTTCAGCCTCTGGCCTTACGGCTCAGCGTTTAAGGTTAGATATAATCGCCAATAATCTGGCTAACGCCGAAACTACACGCACCGCAGAAGGAGGACCTTATCGGCGGCAGTTACCGGTGTTCGCAGCTCGCAAGGAAGCTTCTTTTAGGCGTTATATGAACAGGGCATTGTCCAAGCAGCCTGTTGGTCAGGGAGTGTGCGTAACCAGAATTGGCGAAGATACTTCGCCGCTTAAGCGTAGGTATCAGCCCGGACATCCCGATGCCGACGAGGAAGGCTATGTGCTTTATCCTAATGTTAATGTCGTTACGGAAATGGTTGATATGATATCTGCCAGTCGTTCCTATGAAGCTAACGCCGCTGCTTTCAATGCTAGCCGTAGCATGGTTGTTAAGGCGTTGGAGTTAGGAAGGAGATAGCTTTATGATAAATAAACCATTGTTACCACCGGCTGTGACAACGACTAATATGACAAATATTACGAAAACCACCGGTCAATCTCGAGACAACAGCCATGGTTTTCAGACGCTGTTAGCATCGGCTTTAGAAGAAGTTAATCGATTGCAGCAAGATGCCCATGATAAAACAAGACTTATGATTATAGGTGGCGATATTGAGACACACGAGGTAATGCTTGCCGTACAAAAAGCGGAGTTGGCATTAGAACTAACCCAAAGTGTCCGTAACAAAGTGGTAGAAAGTTATCAGGAGATTATGCGTATGCAGGTTTAAGGTGTGAGGTGCAGGTATGGATTTACAAGTACGGCAGATGAGCACTAAACTCAGGGACTTTTGGCAAGACGCAAGCCCGGGACTAAAACAGCGTCTTGTCCTTGGGCTGGTGCTTGGAATTTCCTTGGTGGCAGCGGTGGTGCTGTTTACACGACCTAGTTACGGAACACTTTTTAGTAATCTTACACCCGCTGATGCTGGTCAGATAGGTCAGCGATTACAGGATATGAATATAGTTTACCGGCTGGGCGATGATGGCAAGAGCATTCTTGTTCCTGACGACAAAGTGTATGAGCTCCGTAACCGATTAGCGATGGAAGGCCTGCCTAAAGGAAGTATGGTGGGGTTTGAGATTTTCGATCAATCCAAGCTTGGTGTCACTGACTTTGAGCGTCGTATAGGGTACATGCGGGCTCTAAGAGGGGAGCTAGCGCGTACCATCAGCCAATTAGAAGGTGTGCGTTCTGCTCAAGTAGAGCTTGTTTTGCCGGAGGAGCGGCTATTTAGTAAAGACGTGCGACCTCCTACCGCGTCTGTAATGCTAGACACAGTAGGCCAATTAGATCCCAGTCAAGTGCGTGCTATTTCGCACTTAGTGTCCCACAGTGTAGAAGGACTAACACCGGACAATATCACAGTGATTGATACTCGTGGTCAGGTGTTGTCTGACTTAATTGATCCTGATGTGTCAGTAACAGGCTTGTCTACTTCTCAATTACAGTTGCAGCGGTCGGTAGAGAGAGAGATTGAACGCAATGTACAAACCATGTTGGAGCAGGTGTTAGGTTATCAGATGGTGGTAACCAGAGTTAAAGCCGAACTTAATTTTGACCAACGAGAGGTTACCAACGAATTTTTTCAACCGGTAGTGGATGACGAAGGGATTGTCCGCAGTATGCAGGAACTGCGAAGAACCTTTGACGGTCAAGCCGCAGCTACCGGTTTCGCTGGAACACCCACTAATCTACCGCCTACATACCAAACTCCGGATGGTAACGAAGGGCATTACGAGGAAGTAGAAACCACCAAGAATTACGAGATCAACCAAACACGAGAACATTATGTGGTGGCTCCAGGTAGCGTACGCCACTTGTCAGTATCAGTCCTGGTTAACTCTAACCGTGATGGCGGCTTTACGCAGCATGAACTAGATGCTGTTCAAACTGCTGTGGCCCATGCTGTTGGTCTTCGTCCTGAGGACCGACAAGATCAGATTAGTGTAGTCGCGTTACCTTTTACTGAGGAGGTCATGGAACCAGCGCCAATATCACCTTGGGAGATACAGACATCACTTATATACGTTGCGTTAGGGTTCATGGCGCTATTTTGCTCGGCTTTGGTATTTTGGGGTATTCGACGCCGGCGTGTTCCTAAAGAAGCTGAGTTGCCGCCAGTGGAAATGGCAATTCATGAAGCTGCTGCTGCCGAGGAGGACCCAGAAGCTATCGAGCGTAATAAAATTCGCAAAGAAGTAGAGCGCTTAGCTAGGCAGCGACCGGAGGAATTGGCCCAGCTGCTATCTACATGGATGAGTGAGTAAGTAAGGCGGTGATTCTTTGCGTTATGGTTTAAGTGGTAAAGTAAAAGCAGCAATACTTTTGGTGACTTTGGGAACAGAACTCTCTAGCCAGGTACTGAAGCATTTACGGGAAGATCAAATTGAAGAGCTCACGCTGGAAATAGCTGGTTTAAGAAGCGTGGAGGCTGACGTGGCCGATGCTGTTCTGAAAGAGTTTCATCAGCTCTGTTTAGCTAGACAGTATATTGCCCAAGGGGGCATTGAGTATGCTCAGGATATGTTAGAACGAGCCCTGGGGACCCAACGGGCAATAGATATTATTAATCGTTTAACAGCGTCATTGCAGGTGCGTCCGTTTGATTTTGCCCGCAAGACTGATGCCAGCCAGCTTTTAAATTTTATTCAAAACGAGCATTCACAGACAATTGCTCTAGTTGCTGCCTATTTACAGCCAGACCAAGCGGCCGAAATTATTGCTTCTTTGGCGCCAGAGAAACAGATTGAGGTTGCTAAACGGATAGCACTTATGGATAGCACATCGCCGGATGTAATTCAGCAAGTGGAACAAGTGCTGGAAAGAAAACTGGCAGCCACGGCTAGCCAGGAATATGCTCAAGCAGGGGGTATTGAGTCCATTGTCGATGTACTCAATGCTGTTGATCGAGGTACAGAAAAGACGATTCTAGAAGCTTTGGCCGAGCAGGAGCCAGACTTGGCTGAGGAAATAAAACGACGCTTGTTTACTTTCGAAGATATTGTGCAATTGGACGACAGGGCTGTTATGCGGGTACTGCGCGAAATTGATCTCAATAAAGATTTGCCGTTTGCCCTAAAGGTGGCCAGCGAAGAGGTGCAACGCAAGATTTTCAAAAACATGTCCAAACGGGCCGTAGAAACACTTCAGGAAGAGATGAATTATCTTGGACCGGTACGGCTGCGCGATGTAGAGGAAGCGCAGCAAAAAATTGTTAACATTATTCGCAAGCTGGAAGAGAGCGGAGAAATCGTGATTGCCCGGGCTGGGGAGGATGAGTTGATTGTCTAGCGTCTGGAAAAAGCCTTCTATTAGCCCGCAATTGGCTGTAGTTGAGACATTGCCAGCGGCGCCAATGCAACAAGACACAGTAACCAACCAGCTTAACTCAGATGGTAGTAATAGTCGTTGCCGGCGATGCCAGGCCCATCTAGCCACAATTATGAAGGACAATATCCTGGCAGCTACCAAGTTTAAAGTTGCAGCTCTTGAAAAGGCTGCTCGCAAGTGCGCTGAGGACATAATTACCCAAGCTGAGCTCGAAGCGGCTGATATCAAGGAACAAGCTAAAGCTGAGGGTTACCGCTCTGGTTACGACACGGGGTACGATGTCGGTCGAAACGAGGCCGAGCGTTTAAAAGAACAGGCTAAGCTGTTGATAGTACAGGCTGAGAGTGAGCGTGCCAATATGTTAGCTGAAGTTAGACCCCAAGTACTGGAGCTAGCTTTAGCTATAGCCGAACGGATCTTGCGGCGGGAGTTAGCTGAGTCGCCTTATACCACAATTGAGTTATTAAAAGCGGCGGTGGATAAATTACCGGACGGTGAAGCTGTTACAGTGGAAGTGTCACCCGGTATGGCCACTGCCTGGCTCGATGCTGAAGAGATGGTCCAAGAAGCAATGGGTGACCGTTCGTATAGGATTATTGAAAGTCCTTATGTGCCCACAGGTGAGTTTTTGTTATCGTCGGAGGTGGGGAATGTTGACGCCCGGTTGCAGCCCCAGTTAGATATTTGCCGACGACAGTTATTAGAGGAGAATGCCGATGCCTTGCCCGAAGCTGGATTTAACTGAGTATAAGGAGCTATTAAAAACTCTAGACCCTCTTCGGGCCTGGGGACGAGTATCGCGATTAGTGGGATTTACCTTGGAATCTCAAGGACCACCGGCCCAAATCGGAGAGCTTTGTTTGTTATCCCCAACTAATTCTGATCCTACTTATGCTGAGGTAGTGGGGTTTCGCGATCGACACTTGCTACTTATGCCCATCGGTGACCTTGCTGGCATTGCGCCTGGAACAAGAGTAGAGGCCACTGGGCAGCCACTAATGGTAGCGGTGGGACCTGAACTTAAGGGCCGGGTGTTGGATGGCTTAGGTCGTGTTATGGATGGTGGACCACCGCTTACTGGTGATGTTATGTATCCCTTGAAAGCACAGGCTCCGCATCCGCTACGCCGCCAACGGATTAGTAAGCAATTGGCTCTAGGACTTAAGGTGGTGGATGGGCTTATTGCCTGTGGGCAGGGCCAACGACTAGGCATTTTTGCTGGCAGCGGAGTGGGTAAAAGCACTCTTTTGGGCATGATGGCCAAAAATACCACAGCTGATATTAACGTAGTGGCCCTAATTGGAGAGCGTGGCCGTGAGGTGAGGGAGTTTCTGGACAACTCTTTAGGCAGTGAGGGCTTGGCACGGTCGGTTGTGGTGGTGGCTACATCCGATCAGCCGCCGCTGCTTCGGGTAAAAGGGGCCTTCACGGCTATTAGTATCGCTGAGTACTTTCGTGATCAAGGGTTAAATGTGTTATTGATGATGGATTCGGTAACTCGCTTGGCCATGGCACAGCGTGAAATCGGCTTGGCCATCGGGGAACCGCCTACCACTAAAGGCTATACTCCGTCAGTATTTGCTCTTCTGCCTCAGTTACTGGAGCGGGCCGGTGCAGCTGAGCGTGGAACCATAACCGGCTTGTTTACGGTATTGGTGGATGGTGATGATCTTTTGGATCCTATTGCCGATGCTGTTCGTAGTATTTTAGATGGCCATATTGTATTAACCAGGCGGTTAGCTAGTCGTAACCATTACCCAGCAGTTGATGTTCTTCAAAGTGTAAGCCGAGTAATGCCGGACGTGGTTTCTGCGGAGCAACTTAAATTGGCGCAGCAAGCTCGAGAGGTTCTGGCGGTATATCAAGAAGCGGAGGATTTAATAAACGTCGGGGCCTATGTAGCCGGTAGTAATCCGGCCATCGACCGAGCCCGGCTCCTAATAGAGCCGCTGCATGCTTTTTTGCAGCAGGAAGTTGACGAATCCTATTCCTTAGCCCAAACACGTCGTCTTTTGGTCCAGGCTCTACAGGAGCAGAACACAAGGGGGACTATGTAAAGTGAAGTTTTCCTTTTCCTTGGCGCGGCTACTTAAAATAAATAACATCTGGGAAGAGCAGGCCAAGTTAAAGTTAGCTGTGGCGATGACGGCTTATATAAACGAAGAGCAATTACTAAATGCAAAGGCCGAATACCTGGATGCTGTCTGGTCCAAGCTGACGACGTCTGGCGAAAGACAGGCTCGCCAGCTTGGTCAAAGCTTTCTGCTGACTAAGCTGGCCCAGGCAGATTGCAAACGACAACAGGATAAAGTCCAACAAGCCAAAGCAGCTTGGACCGCGGCCAGGCAAGAGTTTGTTGAGCGCCGAACGCGACGTCAGGCATTAAGTAGCCTGGAGGAAAAGAAATATATTGAGTTTTTGCAAGCCGAAAAGAGGTCTGAGGGTAAGCAGTTGGATGAAGTAGCCACTGTTTCCTACCGCCGGAGGAGGGAGTGATGTGGCAAAAGTAGTGAGTATCCCGAAAGATGTGCCTAAGTGCCGGCGTTGGCTGGCTGGGTTTGGAGTAACCTTGTCACTGTTATTTATTGTGGGATTAGCTTTTTTAGTGCTGAGTTTTCTAGGAGTTGTCCGTCCTCCGTCTATCTTATCCAATTTGCCATGGGTGGCATCTTCCCCTATGGAACCAGAAGAAACGGAACTGGATCAATTAGTGCGGGAAAACGAAGCGTTGCTGGCCGATTTAAACCTACTCTCCCAGCAGTTAAGAGATCGCGAGGTTGAAATTGCTGCTTTGCAGCAAGAAGTGACAAGCATTAGAAGCGAGCTTAATCAAATGATGTTGAAGGAAGAGAATGTAGCTGCTATGATTCCGGTATATGGTAGCATGGATCCTCAAGTGGCAGCTGCTATCTTAGAAAGACTCCCTAACAACGATGTTTTGGCTATCTTAACCAAGCTCAAGAAGGACCAAGCGGCTGCTATTTTGGCCGCTTTAGGTAGCGAAAGGGCTTCTGAGCTCACTTTAGCTTGGGCGGATGGGGAGTAATAATCAATATAGAAAGGAGCATTCCTGTAATAAACAAATACCGTCTTTGAAGTAAACGGCACCTCACATTAGAATAAGGTTGTGGACGGTCAGTTCACAATCCAAATCTAAGGGAGGTACCTAAG
>JBMNSQ010000051.1:0-11389 GCA_050945275.1 bacterium
TGACGTCGGGTGATGGCATCTAAAGCACCAAAAGGCTCGTCTAATAGCATGATGTCGCTGGCAAAAAGATACGTCCGAAGTAGTGCCGCCCGCTGCCTCATCCCGCCCGATAGCTGGGCGGGATAATGCTGTTCAAAACCCGCTAAACCAAAAGCAGGGAAATAGGGGGCCGCTTGTTCTTTGGCTTCCGACCAACCGGAACCCTTTATTACCAACGGCAGGCAAACATTATCTAAAATTGTCTTCCATGGAAGTAGTAAGTCTTTCTGATGCATGTAGCTTACCCGGCCAGTATGGCCGGTAACATCCTGTCCGTCGATATATACCCGCCCCGAATCCGGTTCATGAAGCCCCGAAATAATATTGAACAGTGTGCTCTTGCCTGAACCACTGGGCCCAACAATAGCTACGAATTCGCCTTCGTTTAAGCATAAATTTATCTTAGCCAAGGTCTCTAAATCACCATACGATTTAACTATATCGCGGACTTCTACTTTTACCATAATCTCCTCCCCCAGTACCGGCAATAGCCAATCATACCGCACCCTTTAATTGTTATACCATGGAATCTGTCAGTAACAGGAAGCAAAGCGGAGAAAAGACTTTGCCTAAAATATCTTAGTCTAAGATTCCTCAGTCACTTCGCTCCTCGGAAAGACATGGAAAAGTAAGATACACTTGGCTTATCGTGGTGCAGTATATGGATACAAATTTTAAGGCAAAAATTCGTTCGTAAAAGCCGCCTTAGGATCGATGTTTTTCTCGATTAAACCGTTGTCAAACATGAAGTCGGCGTAGCTTTTCCACACGCTTTCTTTCATTTCACCCCACCTAGGAGCGTCGGCCTGGTATTCTTTAGACAAATATTCTTGGCTCGCCAGTACCAGTTCGCGGCTTAGATCAGGCACTGCCTGCAGGAAAATTTCGGCCGCCTTCTCTGGCTCAGAAATAGCATCCTCATAACCGCGACTCGTAGCCTTGAGGAACTTCTTCACGAGTTCCGGACGGTTAGACAAGGTTTCTTCGTTGGCAATTAGCACTGGCGTGTAGTAGTCTAAGTCTGGGTCTTCGTCAGCTACTTTGATAAAATCCAGCTCGAGGCCGCGCAGCTGAGCTTCGATACCATCCCATCCCCAGAAAATCCAGGCAAAATCAACATCTCTTTTTACCGCCGCAAAAAAGTCGGTGGAACCGATGTTCACCATTCTCACCTGATCAAAATCCGCATTGTGCTTAGCCATGATGGCCCTAAGAACGGCCTCTTCCATCGGCGAACCCCAACCACCGTAGCGTTTACCTTCCCAGTCCTTGGGGGTTTTAATGCCCTTGTCAGCCAGAGAAGCAAATCCAGACGTGTTATGCTGAATTATAGCAGCAATGGCCTTAACTGGCATGCCAGCTACGCGGGAATACGTAACCTCTTCCTGATAGCTGACACCAAAGTCTGTCTTGCCGGCAGCTGTAAGCTGGCTAACCGACCCTTCTGCCGGCGGCAATAGTTTAACCTCAAGTCCTTCTTCTTCGTAATAACCTCGGGCAGAAGCCACATACATACCGGTATAGTTGGTATTTGGCGTCCAATCCAGCATCACTGTTATTTCCTCCAACGCCGCACCTGAATCTGGTGCAGGTTTCGCTTTAGGGCGACAACCAGCTATTACCATACTAGCCAAGACTAGCACTAGCACTAGCACTATAGATACAATTTTTCTCATTTTTATCTTCCTCCTATGATTCTTCTTGAAGACGCGTCCAAGGAGTAAGGAAGTGCTCAAACAGCTCGATCACTTTAAACAACACTAAGCTAAGTATGGTTATAACAACTATAACAGCGAACAGTCGGGCCGTAAGAAAAGAGCGTTGTGACAAAGTCATATAGTAACCCAGCCCTGCCTCAGCTCCCAGCCACTCACCAATCACTGCCCCCATAATGCTATAAGTAGCCGCAATTTTGAGCCCGGAAAAAAAGGTAGGCAGTGCCGCTGGCAATTTAGCTAGGCGAAAGATAAGGAGCCTAGAGGCCCCCATGGACCGCAATAAGTTGATCAATTCCGGATCAACCACCGCCAGGCCCTGTAGGAAGCTCACGGCCACCGGGAAAAAACAAACCAACACGACCACTAGTACCTTGGGCATGAGGCCGTACCCGAACCAAATAAGAAATAACGGAGCCACCGAAATAATAGGAATGGTTTGGCTAGTGACAAGTAGCGGATAAAGCGCCTGCCGTACCAGCAGCCACCTGTCCATAATGGCGGCCAAAGCAAAAGCCAACAATACTGCCACCAAAAATCCTATTAACGCCTCATAGACAGTTATTATACTGTGACCCAAAATGGTGGACCAATCTTTAATCAGGGCAGCCCCAATGGCCGTAGGGGCCGGTAGTAGCCACGCCTCTACCTGTAGTAGCCGTACCAGCACCTCCCACAATACTAGCAGCATTAACAAAAACAGTGGTGCAGCCTGATTATCGGTATTTCCCCACCTTTTCCGCCATGGTAATTCCGTCTGGACGATAGTCGATCTTAACCACCGAAACAACCCCGGTCGCCCCCTCCCTAATGCAAAGCTCATGAGCTCTTTTAACCAAATCCATCAGCTGATCGTACTGGCCCTCCATGGTGGTCTCCATGGGTCCAACCTCGTACTTTACACCTGACCCAGCAATGAGCTCAATCACCTTGTCTACTACCGGATAAATGCGGTCATCGGACACTCGCGGAAGTACCTGTAAGCTTACGTTTACTACCGGCATCTAAACACCCTCCACTTTGGAAAAATTAAGGCTGCCTTAACCTCCCTGGGTTAGGCAGCCTGGCCACGTTCATGTCAGCTATCGTCCCTACGCTGGCATTACCCAGATCAGGTTACAGGGTCGAGACCGTAAGGTCCCCTCTCAGCCGGCTCCCCGGCTCCCCTTTTGGTCCCATTATAACCTTACTCTTGGTCTGCGTCAACCAATTTGCGAACATTTTCATAATCGTGACATGCAGGCGGACACCAGAGACCCCTACATCTTAGGTCCAACATAACATTATCACAGATTAACTACGCACTCGAGAAAGCCCAGAACAACAAAGTACTGTAAACTAGCGCCGACAGTTGCAGGACCATCCCCCAAAGCGAAGCTTTAACCTCATTAAAAAGAGCGAATCGAGCGAGGGATAGCCGCCGATGCAGTCTCCACCTTGTTGGGGTAGACCAGTCGAACCCTTAAGTGGCGTGTTCAGAGGCGGCCTGAGTGAGCTGAGCTCGTTCGTTGTAATTGGTCACATTCTTCGGATACAAGGTTGCGTAGCGTGGGGATGGTCCGCAATCCGTAGAGAAAGCAGGTCGGCGGAGCAATCCCTACCGGATGGTAGTAGGAATAAACATATCCACAATGCCGATAACCGCCGCCCCAAGAAGTGCCCCAATAATAGTAACCCGGAGTCCAGGCACCACAAACTGAGTGGCATAAATAACCACGGCCGAGGAAATAAAGCCGACTAGCCCATGGCCGTAAGGAGAAATCTGCCGCCCTCCAATGGCCTCAATAATGTAACCTAAGAGAGCAATCACTATGGCCGTCATCAAAGCTGTACCAAAGGTCAAGCGGCTAAAACCAGGAACAATAAACCCAACTACCATAAGCACCAACGCTGAAACCACAAAACGAACAATGTGTCCAATCCAAGATCCCATGCCAGTCGAATCCCGATCATTGCGGACTATGTCTTTAGTACCGCCGTTATCAGTTGATCTGTCATCAGGCATGTTTTTCACCTCCACCGCTAGGTTGTGCCAAATCCATTAGGTTTATAACTTTACTTCGTCCCCAAGCTTTAAAAATTAAAAACGCGTCCGAAGACGCGCTTTTAATCACCAATGAGCCATCGCAGTACGGGAGCGGCTAATTGGCGTTTGGTTTCAGATAAGCTTCGGGGACGAATTGGAACTATAATCCGCACTCGCGACAACAAATCATTATCCCCCTGTTTTTTCTGTAGAACTTTATGAACAGCAAAAGTAGCTTCGCTACTTACGGTCGCAACTTTTTTCATAAGGCTGCCCCCTGTAGGTAAAGACGATTACGTTATCTTATGCCGCTAAAAAATAAATGTACCAGCTGCCATGACATGCGTGGCTGCGATACCTAAACAATAAAAGGCAGCTTCTCATAAAGGGAGCCAAGTAGCAAATCAGCATCGCTCACTGTAAGCTGAGGGCAATCTAGCATAGAAAGAGCCTGGTCTAAAATAGCTGCTCCAGCCGGGAATATATCGGCCCGGCCAGACGGCAATCCGGGCAGCATACGCCGCTTAGCTAAGGGTAACAAACGAATGGTATTGACCAATATAGCTAACTTCTTTCGGTGAACAATATAACCTTGAACACGAGCACGATCATAACAGGCAAGTCTTTGCTGCATAGCGGCCACAGTGGTAGCTGTACCACCTACGGCTACCACTTGCTGCACTTTGCCTTTAAGGAGTTTAAGGTTCTCTTTAAGCGCGACCTGAACAAATCTGGTCATCTCGTTCCACTCTTGCTCTGACGGTGGGTCCGTTAGTAAATATTTCTCGAGAAGACGTACCGCCCCCACTTTTAGACTAATCGCCGACAACACCTTGTCTTTGCAGCCCCAAATAAGTTCGGTACTGCCACCACCAACGTCAATAATAAGGGCTGATCCAGTAAGACCTAAAGCGCGCACAGCTCCCTGATAGGTCAAATGCGCCTCTTTGTCGCCGCTTAGTACCTCTGGTTTCTGGCCCACCTTCTGCCCTACCAATTGACAAAACTGCTCACGGTTGGCTGCCTCACGCAGCGCACTTGTGCCAAAAAGACGAATAAAGTCGGCCTCTAAATTTTGGGCACGCTGATATGCCTTGGCCACCGCCACCGCTGTACGCTCCATGGCCACGGGCAACAAGATAGGACTACTGGCGCTCCCTTGTCCTAGCCGCGTAGTAACTGCATCCTGATAAATCGGTATTAAGGCGGTTCCCTTTATCTCGGCCACCAACAGCCGGGTCGAGTTCGTACCGATATCAATAGCTGCCAAGCGCTGCTGCATGTGCTCACTCCTTACAAAACAGGACACCTGTACAGGTGTCCTGTTTCTAAGCTATCTAGTTCTGGCGAATTCAAAACCTCGCCTGGCACCGCCCCGGCCTCCGCGTTTCTCATCAGTGCTTCTTTTAAGATCCGACTGACGCTCATCGCTTTCCTTTAAGAATTTGGCCAGCCTATCTTCAAAACTAACACTTGACTGCCGCGGATCGCGTCCACCGCGCCGCCGTGGGCCGTTACTAGTTACCTTACGGATGGAAAGACCAATCTTGCCACTTTTATCAAGGCTAATGACTTTAACCTTTACTTTTTCATTTTCTTTGAGATAATCGTTAATATCTTTGACGTATGCATCGGCCACTTCCGATATGTGCACCAAACCAGTCTGTCCACCTGGCAACGTAACGAAGGCCCCAAAATTAGTTATCCCCGTTACAACGCCTTCGACAATGTTGCCTACTTCCAAAGCCATGCGTAGCTTGTTCCTCCTTAATGTTGTGTGAAACATACTTATTATACCGAAAACCAACATAACCTGTCAATTCGATTAATCCACCGCCGGCGAGCTCTCCGGCATAAATATGATTTCGCCGGGCCGAACCAGGCCCAATTCCTCCCGGGCTGTTTTCTCTACATAAGAATCGCTCTTTAGGTAGGTGATCTGGGCGTTAATCTCTTTTGACCGCTGCTTGGCTACGGTTATGGCCTGCTCCACCTGAACCAGTTCCCGTTTTAGCTCCATCATAAGGCGAAGCTGCCCATAAGACGAATAGCCGAAGTAAAGGAGCACTCCCACCAGCAGAATCGTCCCCCACTTTGTCCCCCCTCTATGCCGCCGTTGCCTAACACTCTGTCTTTTCTTTTTTGGTTTGCGACCGGTTCCTAAAGCAATAGCCACCTCTGTCACCTGCTTGCTTACTTACATGCCCTTGCCGGTAAGCCTGAGCATCGCGGCTGGCCCTAATTGGTCAATTCGGCAACAACAACGATTTTCCTCCTTTACGGTCCCTTTTTTCTATTCCAATATTTTAATTTGCGCTTTATTAGACGTGCCAATGCCCGACCGATCTTTTTTCCCTTTCTACCACCGGCTGCCCCTTTTCTTACAATAAACCTTAATGGTAACCAGACCGGAAGCCCTAACCCAATCGCTAATCGTTTTAAGCCTGTAAAGAAAAAATGCAAGAAACGCTGAACAGGCCGCTTCATATAAGAACTTAGCATCTCCTGGTAACAGACAAACCCTAAAGATAAACTAAACAAATACCAGCCACGCAGTTCACCGTAGTTAGCAAACAACAGTACAACCGCCACCGTAACAGCAGCTACTAGCCAAAACAACAGATCCCCCACAGACGTTGCTAAACGCCCCGAATGCCATAGATAACGACACGCCCGCCAAATATCAAATACCAGTCCCAGGCTCAGACCGCACAAAAATGTTAGGCCCATTACTATAAGTTGCAGCTCGAGCACAATAGCCCCTCTCCCTTACTTTAAGAGGCGTGCCAGAAGCCCCTTCCCCCGCAGCTCACCTCGATTGTCGCTGTATATTATAGCGTCGATTTCTCCCTCTACCTCCAGCTTCTCTTGCTCTAAACTAAGCTGGTTTATATGGAGGCCCTTACCCCGTATTTGTAGCAGTCCGAGGGTGGTCTCCAGCACTACATTTTTCTCATCAA
Organism: bacterium; assembly: GCA_050945275.1. Taxonomy (GTDB): domain Bacteria; phylum Bacillota; class DTU030; order DUMP01; family DUMP01; genus JAAYWY01. The sequence continues at coordinate 6,741 of JBMNSQ010000051.1, forward strand.
AACTGTCTACGTGCCGGACACCGCTTACCTCCAATCGTTCTCGATTTGTAAGTACCACCCGATGGTCACTAGACGTTGCCATCCCTCTCCCCCCTCGGCCCTAGTACGCTAAAGTGATATTCTTCTTTATCCTATTCCAATCTTCTCGATACCATGACAAAATAAAAGGCCCGGCGCGCCGGGCCTTTTATAAGAAATGCTCCCTGTGTCATTCCGCGAAAGCAGTGGATTAACTATACAGCTTCTCTACCTTTACCCCCTTAAAGAAATAACGCACAATATCCTCCGGTTTTTTTCCTTCTTTAGCCAATGTGTAGGCCCCCCATTGACACATACCCACACCGTGGCCGAAGCCGCGCCCGGTAAACGTTACTTGATCACCTTGGACCTTAATGTCATCAATAAGGATAGATTTTAAGCGCGTACTCCCCAAAGCTACCCTAAGATCAGCCCCAGCACAGTCGGTTCCAAACACGTTTATTCTCACCGCCCGGCCGCTTGGTCCGCGCTTTGCTACACTCACCGTACTTCCATTACCAGGCTGAAGTCCCAACTCACTTACCGCCGCCTCCAGCTCGCTACGGGAAAAAGTAGCTGACCAGGCCTTGTCCTCCGGCGGAGCATCTTTCACTCCCGGACTCTTTACACTCTTAATATAAGGTGGCTCTGCCCCTTGGAAATTCAGCCCTTCTTTAGCCATAGCCGTTTGAGGGCCGGCATAGGCCGAGAACCAGGCCTTAACAAACTTCCCCTTGTCAGTAAGTACTTTTCCCCGCGTGGTCTGCACAGCCTTTTTTACGTTGTCATTTATCCGCGAAGAATCGTACGCCTGAAACTCTTCCACTTTAGTGGATACGTCTGTGCCATGAAGATCCCGAGTACCGCCTTTACTTTCTAAGGCCTCCAAAGTAAAAGTACGAGCCAAAATAGCCTGGGCAGCCAAGGCCTCTACCGGCCAGGATGGCTCCATCTCCGCTGCTACTACACCGGTGATATAGTCCTCCATTTTCATTTCTTTTTTCTGCCCCGTCTTATTATCAAACAAAGTTAGAGTCGGTTCGCGGCCAGATCTAGCCATGGCCGCTGGCCCACTTTTTTGGGGAGTAGTTTGGGGCTCTGGTGCCTTTCGTAAGGATCTAAAACAACCAGCAGTTATCACAACAATTAGTAACAAAACTAGAACCAAGTGTCTACGCCGTAACACGAGACAACCTCCTTCGCTTAGCTTCCTTGGCTCTAGTATGTTCCGAGTACTAGTACCCTAATTCGTACGAATCCGTCTTTGGTTCCGATTTCTCCTCTTTTACTACCCGATATAAACTGGAAGCTTCGTTGGCGCGTATGCTTTCTTTTAAGGCCACCACTTCTACCGTAAGGCGGCGAGCACCCAGCAGCAGCTCTAGCGTGTCACCTACTTGTACCTCCGTGGCAGCTTTGGCTATTTTGTTATTAACTAAGATACGCCCCCTGTCGGCAGCCTCTTTGGCCAAAGTACGCCGCTTAATCAGACGTGATACTTTGAGAAATTTATCCAACCTCACTCTTATTCCCCCTTTGACGTTACCAGCTTATATAAAAAGTCAGGTTCCGGCTGGAAACCTGACTTTCTATCGCTATCATTTTTGGTTGCTTGGGCTTTTTACTATTTATCCACTGCCTCGCGCAAAGCTTTTCCGGCTTTAAACGCTGGCAATTTGGCCGCCGCAATATCGATCGGCTCTCCTGTTTGTGGGTTGCGCCCTTTACGAGCAGCCCGATCGCGAACCTCGAACGTACCAAAGCCAACCACTTGGACTTTGTCCCCACTAGCTAGCGCTTCGGTGACCACTTCAAATAGGGCACCTACCGCTTTTTCCGAATCCTTCTTGGTCAAACCAGTCTTTTCCGCCACAGCACTTATCAAGTCAGTCTTATTCAAAACCTTCCCTCCTCTTTTTCTTGTTCTTGTTGCCTATCCGCCACTTTGTTCTTTTATTCTCCAAGAAAAGCCAATTTCCTTCTTAGCCACTAAAATTAAGTTGTTTTTCCTTGTTTTTTGCCTGGTCCCATAAAGAATCCATTTCTTGAAGAGATAGATCTTCCAGCTTCTGTCCGTTAGAGGAAGCCTGCTGCTCGATATAATGAAACCGTTGCTCAAATTTAGCCGTAGTACCCGCCAAAGCCAGTTCCGGCTCAATGCCCAAAAACCGGGCTATGTTAACCACAGCAAAAAGCAAGTCCCCTAACTCTTCTTCCATAGCATGATAATCAGCATGTTCGGCCGCAGTCTTAAGCTCTGCCGCCTCCTCATACACCTTCTCCCAGGCCCCGTCAATACTGGGCCAATCAAACCCTACCTGGGCCGCCCGTCCCTGAATCTTATAAGCCCTAAGAAGTGCTGGCAAATGTTTTGGTACACCTTCGAGTACTCCTTGGCCTTGGCCTTTTTTCTTTTTTTCTTCTTTCTTGATTGCCTCCCAATTTACTAGAACTTCGTCACTATCTTTGGCCTTGGTCTGGCCAAATACATGGGGGTGGCGGCGTACCATTTTAGCCACCACCTCTTGAATGACATCGTTTAGATCAAAACTGCGAGCTTCCTCTGCCAAGCGAGCATGAAAAACCACCTGTAACAGTAAGTCTCCCAACTCTTCTCGCAGATTATTCATATTGTCATTGTCGATGGCTTCAATAACCTCGTAACATTCCTCGATTAAGTAGCGACGCAAAGAACGGTGCGTTTGTTCCTTGTCCCAGGGGCAACCTTCATTTCCGCGTAAGGTAGCCATAACCTGCACTAACAAATCGAGCGAACTTTCATTTACGCCTTTTTCTTTTGAGGCCAAACCGCTACCTCCTCCTTTTATGATTCCGCTTACGATTACCCATGGGTAGATAGCGTTCCAATTTGTTGCCCACACCGGGGAGGAGAGCTAGGTCTTCCGGTCTTACGGCTCTGACGACAACCAAAGATAGACTATAACTAACAACGCCTACAACAATGGCTGCCAAGGTAGCTTTATTATTACCTAATATCGGCTGCAAAGCCCAATGTAGCGCCACTACTACCGTCCCCATAATACCCGTAGCCATAAGTGGTTTTATGATAAATTCATTCATATTCCAAGGTAAGCCAACCAACGAGTTAATAAAACGAGCATTAACAGCTGCGGCTACAACAAAAGTAGCCACAGTTGCCCACGCCGCTCCTTTGATGCCCAGCGCCGGCATTCCGGTAAGAACATAAGTTAATACCACTTTTACCGCGGCCCCAGCCAGCAAACTCCATACCGGAAGATCACTTCGACCCAGACCTTGCAACATGGCAGCCGTGGTTTGATGTAAGCCTAAGAACAAACAGCTAGCGGCCAAAGCAGCTAGCACTGGCCCTGCTTCCGGTAAATCGTAGAGCAAACCCATTATCGGTGAGGCCAGTAGATAAAGCCCGGCCACTGCTGGCAGCTCGAGAAGTATGGTCAACCGAACTGCGGTGCCGATATAGCGCTGTAGTCGATGCCGGTTTTCCTCGGCCTGGGCCGCTGATACAGCTGGCACTAAGCTTACCGCCAAGGAACCAGTCACGATAACGGGTAAATTGACTAGGGTAATCGCCATTTGCGTCAACTGGCCAAAGAGCGATGTAGCCTCTTTTACTGTGTAGCCAGCTACCTCAAGTCTTGCCGGAACTAGCAGCACATCTAAACTTTGCATAATAGGCATTACCAAACTAGATAGCGATACCGGAACAGCCAACACTAATATTTGGGTTAACAACGGACGCCAGTCAGACGGCCAGGGGGCCTTAGCCAATGTCCCTGCCGACGAAGAGCGCATGTACCACCAGAGTACAATCCAGGCCCCGATACCACCGGTAACAGCACCAAACGCAGCTCCGGCAGCCGCAAACTCCAATCCCCGTGCCAACAATAAGTAGCCCAATACAAGAGCAGTGGCGGCCCGGACAAATTGTTCCACCACCTGAGACACTGCCGTCGGCCGCATATCTTGGAATCCCTGAAAATAGCCACGAAGAGCTGAATTTACCGATACAACTACTACTGCCGGTGCCGTAGCCAAAAGCGGCCACAGAGCCCTTGCGTCGCGCAGCAGTCCGCCGCCAACAAAAAAGCGAGACAAGACTACCGTTAGGCCACCAAAAAATATCCCCGATATTAAAAGAGCGCGATACGCTACTCTAAATATCGAGCCGGCCTGCCCGGGCTTGTCCTCAGCTAGCCTCTGGGCTACCAGCTTAGAGATGGCCACCGGTATGCCAGCGGTGGACAGAGCCAAAATCATGGCATACAAAGGATAAGCCATGCCAAAAAGTCCCATGCCTTCCGGTCCGATGAGTCTAGCCAACGGAATGCGGTAAATAGCTCCTAACACCTTACTTAAAATGCCCGCGATCACCAGTAAGGCGGCCCCGCCCAAAAACGACTGGCCAGTTGACATATTGTTCACTTCCCTCACTAACTACCACCACTACCTGCTAATTATACCAAAAAGGAACCTGGTTTCAAACCAGGTTCCTTAAGCTCTGATTCCAGACATATCTAGGGAACGAAATTAACTTAGGGCTTACTGTTCCATCTGTTTGGCTAAAAATCCAGCAGCAGTTTCCGCCAGTTTCAGTTCTAAGTCGCCAAACTTTGTCCCTGCATTCTTAG
>JBMNSQ010000052.1:0-11300 GCA_050945275.1 bacterium
GAGCCTTTAGGGCTGAACCGGATACGATGGGAATATCGTCGCCGGGGAACTCGTACTCGGATAGGAGATCGCGAACTTCCATCTCTACCAGTTCCATCAGCTCGTCATCGTCCACTTGGTCGGCTTTATTCAAAAATACTACGATATAGGGCACTCCTACCTGGCGGGCTAAGAGAATATGCTCTCTCGTCTGGGGCATGGGGCCGTCAGCAGCCGACACTACTAAAATAGCTCCGTCCATCTGAGCGGCACCGGTGATCATGTTCTTGACGTAGTCGGCGTGACCGGGGCAGTCTACGTGGGCGTAGTGCCGGTTGGCGGTCTCGTACTCGACGTGCGAGGTGGCGATGGTGATACCACGGGCCCGCTCTTCTGGTGCCTTGTCAATCTGATCGTAGGGAATAAAGTTGGAAAGTCCTGAGTCTGATAGTAACTTAGTGATAGCTGCGGTAAGAGTGGTCTTACCATGGTCCACGTGTCCGATAGTACCGATATTCACGTGGGGTTTAGTGCGTTCGTATTTTTGCTTCGCCATGTTTATTCCTCCTCACTTAAGTTAGCCTATCCCCAGCCTAACCCTGGGTGCGGGCAACAATTTTTTCCATTAAATTCTTCGGAACCTCTGCATACTCGTAAAACTGCATGGTGTAATTGCCGCGTCCTTGAGTGCGTGAGCGCAAATCAGTGGCATAGCCAAACATTTCTGCCAGCGGTACCACAGCATTTATTACCTGTACACCATTTCTTTGATCCATGCCCTCTATACGACCGCGGCGGCTGTTTAGATCTCCGATTACATCGCCCATGTATTCTTCCGGCACTAATACTTCTACCTTCATCATAGGTTCCAGAAGTACCGGATTCGCCTGGGCAACAGCATTCTTAAAGCCCATAGAACCGGCAATCTTAAACGCCATCTCTGATGAGTCCACTTCGTGATAGGAGCCGTCGTACAAGGTAACCCCAACATCAATTAGCGGATAACCGGCGATGACGCCATTTTCAGCTGCTTCACGCGCTCCGGCTTCCACAGCGGGGATATAATCCTTAGGTACAACTCCGCCCACAATCTTACTCTGAAAAGCGAACCCTTCACCACGTTTTAGTGGTTCCACCTCCAGCCATACGTCGCCATACTGACCGCGACCGCCACTTTGACGGATAAATCGTCCCTGGGCTTTGGCTGACCGACTAATGCTTTCTTTGTATGCCACCTGCCGCTTACCTACATTAGCCCCTACTTTAAACTCACGTAGCAAGCGGTCGACAATGATCTCTAGGTGCAACTCACCCATACCGGAAATCAGAGTTTGACCGGTTTCCGTATCGCTATGAATACGGAAGGTAGGGTCCTCTTCGGCTAATTTCCCTAGCGCAGTACCTAGTTTATCTTGGTCTACTTTGGTTTTAGGCTCAATGGCGATGGAAATAACCGGTTCTGGAAACTGAATGGATTCTAGCAGGATCGGGGCCGTCTCATCGCACAGGGTATCGCCAGTACCGGTATCTCTAAGGCCAACTATACCTACAATATCACCGGTAAAGGCCTCGCTTACTTCTTGCCTATGATTGGCATGCATCCTTAGAATTCGGCCGATACGCTCTTTCTTGCCCCGACTGGCATTATAAACATAAGACCCGGCTTTAAGCACACCGGAATAAATGCGAGCGAAAACCAGCTTACCTACAAAAGGATCGGTAGCAACTTTAAAAGCTAGGGCACTAAAAGAAGCATCATCACGGGTAGAGCGAGCTTCTTCTTCTCCGGTCTGAGGATTTATTCCCCGAATATCGGGGATATCCGTCGGTGCTGGTAGATAATCCACAATAGCATCGAGTACCGGCTGCACACCTTTGTTCCGATAAGATGACCCGCAAAGTACAGGAACGATTTTACCGGTTAAGGTGCCTTGTCTGAGAGCTCGCTTAATATCTTCCCTGGCAATGTCAGCGCCTTCCAGATACTTTTCCATAATGCTGTCATCCACTTCGGACAATGCTTCTAGCATGTTGTCGCGCCACGTCTCGGCCTCTTCTTTAAGATCAGCGGGAATATCTTCCTCCTGGCTTAAAGTACCCAGGTCATCTTGATAAATAAACCCGCGCATAGAAACCAAATCTACCGTGCCTTGAAACTCGCTTTCTTTTCCTATAGGGATTTCTATCGGAACCGGATTGGCTCCTAGACGCTGTTTGATCATATCTACGGTACGGAAAAAGTCAGCCCCAATAACATCCATTTTGTTAATATAAGCAACACGCGGCACTTCATACCGGTCTGCCTGATGCCACACTGTTTCGGACTGGGGTTCCACACCGCCCTTAGCACAGAACACGGCAACTGCTCCATCAAGCACGCGTAGCGACCGTTCCACCTCCATGGTGAAATCAACGTGGCCGGGTGTGTCGATAACGTTAATGCAATGCCCCCGCCACTCGCAAGTGGTGGCAGCCGAGGTAATGGTTATGCCACGCTCTTGTTCTTGCACCATCCAGTCCATGGTGGCAGCACCATCGTGAACTTCTCCCATTTTATGAACCTTACCGGTATAAAATAGAATCCGTTCAGTTGTAGTTGTTTTTCCGGCATCAATATGCGCCATGATACCAATATTACGCGTCTTGTCTAGTTCATATTGCCTTGGCACAGGTTTCACCCCTTTCCGTAAGGTTAGTTACAATAACTTCTTTAATTACCAACGATAATGGGCAAAGGCTTTGTTAGCTTCTGCCATTCTATGAGTATCTTCACGTTTCTTAACCGCACCGCCAGTACTGTTGGCTGCATCTATAATTTCGCCTGCCAACCGTTCGGCCATGGTACGTTCGCCACGATTTCGGGCGTACTGCACTAACCAGCGAATGGCCAGTGTTGAGCGCCTTTCAGGACGTACTTCTACCGGCACCTGATAGTTGGCGCCACCTACACGACGAGCACGAACTTCTACCAGCGGTGTTACGTTCTTAATGGCTTGATCAAAGATCTCTAACGGATCTCTTTTTGTTTTCTTACCAACTTGATCCAAAGCTTCGTAACAAATACGCTCGGCTATGCTGCGCTGGCCGCTAATAAGGACTTTGTTTATTAAACGGGTTATCATTTCGCTCCCGTAAACAGGATCGGGGGCGATCTCACGCCGTGGGATATGTCCTCGTCTTGGCATCCCCTTCCCTCCTTATATTACTTTTTTGGCCGCTTGGCCCCATATTTCGACCGACTCTGTTGTCGATCTTGCACACCAGCGGCATCTAGTGTTCCCCGAACAATATGGTATCTTACACCAGGCAGGTCCTTAACACGACCGCCCCGCACTAAAACTACTGCGTGCTCCTGTAGATTGTGGCCAATGCCAGGAATATAAGAGGTTACTTCAAGACTGTTGGTTAAGCGCACACGCGCCACCTTTCTGAGTGCAGAGTTGGGTTTCTTGGGGGTTGTGGTATACACACGAGTACACACTCCTCGCCTTTGTGGGGACCCTTGCAGAGCGGGCGCGGAGGATTTTTCTTTAATCTTATCCCTTCCCTGGCGGATCAGCTGGTTAATTGTCGGCATCTTCCCACCTCCTTCCCCTGTTACTTAATAATAGCAGCTGCTGCTGCCCCAACTTGGATACCACAGGCCCGACCTAGGGCTGTCATACTGTCAGCATACTCATAAGAAGTATGGCTCTCCTGGCATAATTTAATAAGTGGATCTACCACATGGGGTTCGGCATCCTTAGCCACGTAAACGCGGCGAGCAATGCCTGTTTGTACCGCCTTTAGCGTCTGCTTAGTGCCGACGGTCTTTTGGCGGGCCGTTCGGAGTTCATTCAGCATCATTCGCATCCCCCATTCTTTTAGCCAAATGGGGCCAGGTCCAGCGCCTTATACACTGCTCGAGGCGCACCTGGCCCCACCCTATATTCTATCTACTTAGACCTTAGACGGCTAAGCTCACACTCGGATATTTTACCATTGCCCTAACTGACTGTCAAGGAAGAGTTTGTTGGCAAGGAGTTTATTGGCTCTCTGGTTGAGCCTCCACCTGGGTCTCTACTTTTACCCGACCGTACCGAGGCATTCCTGTTCCAGCCGGAATAAGCTTGCCGATAATCACGTTTTCTTTTAATCCCAGGAGTGGATCTGTCTTGCCTTTGATGGCGGCATCGGTTAGCACTCGAGTAGTCTCCTGGAACGATGCAGCGGACAAGAAAGATTCAGTTGCCAAGGAAGCTTTGGTTATTCCCAGAAGTGTCGGACGAGCGGTAGCCGGTTCGCCGTCAGCTTCCAATACTTTGGCATTTGCATCTTCAAACTCAGCTACATCTACAAGACTCCCCAGCAGTAGGTCAGTATCACCAGGGTCTTCTACTTTCACTTTCTTTAGCATCTGTCGAATGATTATTTCAATGTGCTTGTCATTAATTTCAACACCCTGGAAACGATACACCCGTTGTACTTCCTGCACTAAATAAGCCTGGACCGCTTCAATACCTTTAACTCTAAGAAGCTCATGGGGATTGATAGATCCTTCGGTTAGCGGATCGCCGGCGGACACGCGGTCGTTTTCTTTAACATGCAGCCGAGCCCCGTGAGGAACAGCGAACGAATGGGCTTCTGCTGTTTCTGGGTCTACGACCTGGATCTCAGGCCGGCCCCTGTTCTCCGTTATATGAACTATTCCGTCCATGTCGGTGATAATAGCTCCACCTTTTGGTTTTCGAGCTTCAAACAACTCTTCCACCCTTGGCAAACCTTGAGTAATGTCATCGCCAGCTACGCCACCGGTGTGGAAGGTCCGCATGGTAAGCTGGGTTCCTGGTTCACCAATAGACTGTGCGGCTACAATGCCTACTGCTTCCCCAGCGTCTACTAGGCGGCCGGTGGCTAAACTACGCCCATAACATTTAGCACAAATACCTGTCTTGGACTGGCAATGAAGAACGGTTCGCACTTTAACCCCTTTGATACCGGCCGCAGAAATTTTCTCGGCAATTTGTTCAGTAATTTCCTCGTTGGTAGCCACTAAAACTTCGTCCGTTTCTGGGTGGATTACATCTTCGGCCGCTACCCGCCCGATAATGCGTTCCGACAGCGTTTGCAACTCTTCGTTGCCATCGAACATGGCAGTAAGATATAAGCCGTCTTCCGTACCGCAATCTTCTTCCCGAACAATAACGTCCTGGGATACGTCCACCAACCGACGGGTGAGGTAACCGGAGTCGGCCGTCCTTAGCGCCGTGTCAGCAAGACCTTTTCTGGCACCGTGAGTTGAAATAAAGTACTCCAGCACTGTAAGACCTTCTCTAAAATTGGAGCGGATCGGTAAGTCAATGATACGTCCTGATGGATCCGCCATCAGGCCGCGCATACCGGCCAGCTGCCTTAGCTGCTGAATATTGCCACGGGCTCCAGACGTAGCCATCATAAATACCGGATTGAACTTATCCAGGTTATCCACCAGCGACGCCGTAACTTTGTCGGTTGCCTCATTCCAAACATTAATCACCTGACGGTAACGCTCGTCAGCCGTCACCAAGCCATTGCGGTATTGGCTCTCGATCTCTTCTATCATGTGGTCGGTTTCAATTAAGATATCTTCTTTGTTCGTTGGGACGTTGGTGTCATCAACAGAAATTGTGATCCCGGCTACAGTGGCAAAATGAAAGCCCAGTTCCTTTACCTTATCCAGCATCTCCACGGCTGTTTCGATCCCAAATCGGTGGTAACATTCACTCACTAGCCGGCCCAGCATCTTCTTATCCACAACTTCGTTTAGATGGTAATGCAGCCCACTGGGTAAATCTTGATAGAAAATCAACCGGCCCAGCGTTGTCTCGACTTGTTTTCCATTGAGTCGAACCTTAATGGGGGCTTGAAGTGATAATTCGCCGGCATCATAGGCCATCACCGCTTCTTCCGTCGAAGTAAAGTAGCGGCCGCTGCCTGGAGCATCTTCTTTGACGCTGGTCAAATAATAAGCACCGATGACCATATCCTGGGTCGGCACAGCCAGTGGTCTCCCGTTAGCCGGCGACAAGATATTGTAAGCTGACAACATCAATATCCGGGCCTCTGCTTGGGCTTCGGCCGACAGCGGAACGTGAACGGCCATCTGGTCACCGTCAAAGTCAGCATTATAGGCTGAGCAAACAAGAGGGTGAATTTGAATTGCCCGGCCTTCTACTAACACGGGCTCAAATGCCTGAATCCCTAACCGGTGCAACGTCGGTGCTCGGTTTAACATTACTGGGTGTTCTTCAATAACCTCTTCCAGAACATCCCAAACTTCTTCGCGTACGCGTTCTACCATTCGCTTAGCGCTCTTGATGTTATTGGCCAAACCGTGTTCGACCAATTTTTTCATAACAAAAGGCTTAAACAGTTCCAATGCCATTTCCTTAGGTAGGCCGCACTGGTGCATCTTGAGATCCGGTCCAACTACAATTACCGACCGGCCTGAATAGTCAACCCTTTTGCCGAGCAGGTTCTGTCGGAACCGTCCTTGCTTCCCTTTGAGCAAGTCGCTCAGAGACTTAAGCGGCCTGTTACCCGGTCCCGTAACCGGTCGTCCACGTCGGCCATTGTCAATTAAAGCATCCACTGCTTCTTGGAGCATCCGTTTCTCGTTACGCACAATAATATCCGGAGCTTGTAGCTCCAGTAGACGCTTTAAACGGTTATTACGGTTAATCACCCGCCGGTACAGGTCATTTAAGTCGGACGTGGCAAAGCGGCCACCGTCTAGCTGCACCATAGGACGAAGCTCCGGTGGAATAACAGGAATAACGTCTAGAATTATCCATTCCGGTCTGTTACCGCTCTTTCTAAAAGCTTCTACCACTTCTAGACGTCTGATAGCCCTTATTTTCCTTTGACCGCTTACATCTTTTAGCTCTTGTCTGAGCTCAGCACTCATTTCTTCTAAGTCAATCTGTTCTAACAAGATCTTAATCGCTTCGGCACCCATGCCCGCCTGAAAACCGGCCCCGTATTTATCACGGTATTCACGGTACTCGGCTTCACTTAATATTTGTTTCTTTACCAGGGGCGTATCACCAGGATCTATCACCACGTAAGCGGCAAAGTAAAGTACCCTCTCCAGCGCTCGGGGTGACATATCTAAAATAAGTCCCATCCGGCTGGGTATACCCTTAAAGTACCAAATATGAGATACCGAAGCCGCCAATTCAATATGGCCCATGCGTTCGCGCCGTACTTTGGCCCGGGTCACTTCTACACCGCAGCGGTCGCAAACAATACCCTTGTACCGAATTCGCTTATACTTACCGCAATGACACTCCCAGTCCTTAGTCGGACCAAAAATGCGTTCACAAAACAGGCCCTCCCGCTCCGGTTTCAAAGTGCGGTAATTTATCGTCTCTGGTTTTTTTACCTCGCCGCTAGACCAAGCGCGAATCTGGTCTGGAGAGGCTAAGGATATCCGGATGCGGTCAAACTTATTGGCATCTAGCAAAGGGCCTCGCTCCCTTCTCCCTTAGTCGTCAGTCGTCCTTTTTACCACCCACTAAGCTACCGCCCAAGAGTTCTTCTTCATTCAGATTAGGATCCACCGTATTTTCTTCTACGTCGGTATCATCGGCTTCTTCTTCCGTCTCCGTTGACCTAGCCTTTCTCTTGCCACGCGGTGATTCCGCTTCTCCGGAGATATCTAACTCCAGCTCTTTGGCGGTGCTAACCACATCGTCTTCCTCGTCCCGAATGTCTATTTCTTCGTCATTTTCATTGAGAACCTTGACATCCAAGGACAAGCTTTGCAGCTCCTTAATGAGAACCTTAAATGACTCTGGCACGCCAGGTTCAGGGACATTTTCTCCTTTGACAATGGCCTCGTAGGTCTTTACCCTACCCACTACATCGTCAGACTTTACAGTAAGGAGTTCCTGCAGAGTGTAAGCTGACCCGTAAGCTTCCAGGGCCCAAACTTCCATCTCGCCAAAGCGCTGGCCGCCAAATTGGGCCTTGCCGCCCAGCGGCTGTTGGGTTACCAAAGAGTATGGTCCGGTAGAACGAGCATGAATCTTGTCATCTACCAAATGGGCCAGTTTTAACATATAAATGTAACCCACTGTTATCGGGTTGTCGAAGGGATAGCCCGTCCGACCGTCGCGCAACTGGATTTTGCCGTCAACAGGCAGTCCCGCCTTAACTAACATGTCCTTGATTTCCTCGTCGCTAGCCCCATCAAATACCGGTGTAGCAACTTTAAGGCCGAGCATTTTAGCAGCCCAACCCAGGTGGGTCTCTAACACCTGACCTATGTTTAGCCGGGAAGGAACCCCTAAGGGGTTGAGCACAATATCCACCGGCGTCCCATCTGGTAAATAAGGCATATCCTCTTCGGGCAAAATACGAGCGATAACTCCCTTATTGCCGTGACGGCCAGCCATTTTATCGCCTTCTGAGATCTTGCGTTTTTGGGCCACATAAACCCGTACCAACTGATTGACACCGGGGGCGATCTCATCGCCGCTTTCACGAGAAAAAACCTTCACATCTACCACAATGCCCGCTTCCCCGTGAGGAACGCGAAGGGAAGTATCGCGAACTTCGCGCGCTTTTTCACCAAAGATAGCTCTTAAAAGCCTCTCTTCAGCTGTAAGTTCCGTTTCGCCCTTAGGCGTCACTTTACCAACCAAAATATCGCCTGGACGCACTTCCGCTCCAATGCGGATAATGCCTCGATCGTCAAGGTCTTTTAGCGCTTCATCGCCTACATTAGGGATGTCACGGGTGATTTCCTCGGGACCTAGTTTAGTGTCACGAGCATCACTCTCGTATTCTTCAATATGAATAGACGTAAATACATCATCTTTGACCAGTCGTTCAGAGATCAAAATAGCATCCTCGTAGTTGTAACCTTCCCACGGCATAAACGCCACCAACACGTTTCGGCCTAGAGCTAGTTCTCCTTGATCGGTAGAAGGTCCGTCTGCCAGTATCGTACCAGCCTGTACCCGATCCCCTTTAAAAACAATCGGTCTCTGGTTAATGCAGGTACCCTGGTTAGAGCGAACAAATTTTTCTAAGTGATAGCGGTCTAAAGTGCCGTCATCGGCTCGGACAGTGATGTGATCGGAGCTAACATGGACTACCACGCCAGGACGAGATGCTACGACAAGCACCCCGGAATCGTAAGCCGATTTGGCTTCGATACCCGTACCCACAAGGGGGGCTTCCGGTATCAAAAGAGGCACACCCTGCCGCTGCATGTTAGATCCCATAAGAGCCCGGTTAGCATCATCATGTTCCAGAAAAGGAATCAAAGCGGTAGCCACCGACACTAACTGCTTTGGTGATACGTCCATGTAATCCACTTCTTCGGCCGATACCTCGATAATCCGATCACCAAAACGTACGGTTACTTTGCTGTTGACAAAAGTGCCATCGTCGTTCAGTGGTTCGTTGGCCTGAGCAATAATATACTCATCCTCTTCATCGGCAGTCATGTAGACTATTTCCTTCGTTACAGCACCACGCTCTTTGTCCACCTTACGATAAGGGGTTTCAATAAACCCAAAGTCGTTTACACGGGCATAAGTAGACAACGAACTGATCAAGCCGATGTTGGGACCTTCGGGTGTCTCAATGGGACACATACGACCGTAGTGAGAGTAGTGCACGTCACGCACCTCAAATCCAGCCCGTTCCCGTGACAGACCACCGGGTCCTAGTGCCGACAAGCGGCGCTTGTGAGTGAGTTCGGCCAGAGGATTAGTCTGGTCCATAAACTGCGATAACTGTGAACTACCAAAAAACTCCTTTATAGAAGCGACGACCGGACGAATATTAATAAGCGCCTGCGGGGTAATGATATCCACATCTTGAATGGTCATTCGTTCCCGCACCACACGCTCCATTCGTGATAAGCCTATGCGGAACTGATTCTGCAGAAGTTCACCTACAGAACGTAGTCTTCTATTACCTAAATGGTCAATATCGTCTACCCGGCCCTTGCCGTCTTTTAGATCGATTAAATAACGAATAGTACCGACAATATCCTCTTTAGTCAACACATGGACATCTTGCGGTATATCGAGCTTAAGCTTTTTGTTCAGTTTGTACCGCCCTACCGATGCCAAATCATAGCGTTTGGGTTCGAAAAAAAGATTTTGCAACAGTGTGCGAGCACTATCCACCGTCGGTGGCTCGCCTGGGCGTAAGCGCTTATAAACTTCAACTAAACCCTCTTCTTCGGACTTAGTGCTATCACGCTCTATGGTGCCACGGATACGGCTACTATCATCGAATAATTCCAGGATGCGGCCATCAGTACCGTACCCGATAGCCCGGAGAAAAGCAGTCACTGGAATCTTACGTGTCCTATCCACCCGGATACTAATCACGTCGGTAGCATCCAATTCAAATTCCAACCACGCCCCCCGGTTGGGCATGATAGTGGCGGAATAGAGCACCTTACCAGCATCTTCCGTCCGTGAAAAATATGTTCCGGGGGAACGCACTAGCTGGCTTACCACCACACGCTCGGCGCCGTTAATAATAAACGTTCCTTTGTCGGTCATCAAGGGAAAATCACCCATGAAGACCTCCTGTTCTTTAACCTCCCCCGTTTCCTTATTATGGAGACGAACCCTCACCTTAAGCGGAGCGGCATACGTTACATCACGTTCTTTGCAGTCCTCCTGGGAATACTTGGGTTCACCTAAACTATACGTAACAAACTCTAAGATAAGATTACCGGTAAAATCTAGGATGGGTGAGATTTCATCAAACGTCTCTTTTAGTCCTTTTTCCAAAAACCACTGATACGAACTACGCTGAATCTCAATTAAATTAGGCAGGTCAAGCACGTCCACTAACTTGGCGAAACTGTACCTTTGTTTTGCATGACCCCGAACAGGATGCAGCAAGTTGACTTCACCCCTCGGCAAGCTATTGGCGATCAGACACAATACTGAAAAGCAAGGCGGCTTTTAGTCGGCAACCTCGCTTGAAATAAAAAGAGCCACTTCGTATTATTCCCGGTTTTACCAAAAGGTATTCTCTCTTTCCTTTTTATGGCCCCAAAAAGGAAAGAGATACCCCCTGATCGCATTTAATTATGCTATCATAACCAACAACGTGCGTCAATAGGTAAACCAATGTTTTCTACAATATACCCCTTCTCGACTATCTAAAGCAGACTAAACTTCCGCTGATTGTATTCCTAGCCTGTTGTGGTATACTGAGAACAACATTTGCCCAAACAGTAACTAGTGCTATTTTTGGAAGGAGGAAATCTTTAATGAGCTTTAGCATCAACAATCAAGTAACGTGGGTAGGGAAAATTGATT
>JBMNSQ010000053.1:0-10999 GCA_050945275.1 bacterium
TGGCTAAACGTCCACTATGATAGGCCAATGTATTCGCCGGTGACACCGTAAGACTGGAACCCACTACCAACACCAGCTGGCTTCGCTGTACCTCCTGCATGGCCTGACCGAATGCAGGCGGCATCATATCTCCAAACAGCACCACATCTGGACGTACACCCTGGCCACATTTCTCACAGGTAGGCTGCGGCCTCTTAGACAGCTGGGCTAGTGCCGTCTCCATGGGATAAGTAGAGCCGCAACGGTTACAACGTACAGTCCGTATGTGGCCGTGGACCTCTAGCACATTTTGGGCCCCGGCCTTTTGATGAAGACCATCAATATTCTGGGTAATAGTAGTATGAATATAACCAGCTTTCTCTAATGTCGCCAGTGCTAAGTGACCGGCGTTGGGCTTAGCATTTAGAGTCGGACCGAACACCTTGGAAAAATACTTCCAAAAAGTCTCCGGGCGGGCATACAAAGCATCGGCTGACAAATATTCCATCGGGTCAATGTGATTCCACAGACCAGTGCCACGACTGCGAAAATCCGGAATACCACTTTCGGTGGAAATACCGGCTCCCGTAAACACAACTGTCCGACCGCGGCATTGTTCTAACAAACTAGTTAAGGCTTCAATCGGAATTTGTGGCATCATGGTCAACTCCTACCCACAATTATTACCATCCATTAATATTTATTCTTTGTTGTGGTAACAATTTCCTGCTTCTTAATCTGTATTGTCACTTTATTAAAATAAAAGCGCAGGAGACTTGTCCTCCCGCGTTCGTGAAAAACTATTGTTAGTTATGGGCTGTTATTATAGCCTCAATGTCTTCTTCGAGAAAGTCAGAGGGATACTTTTCAATTTCGCCCTTATCACCTAGTTCTGCAAGGAGTGGATCCACTGGCAAAGCACCTAAGAACTTTAGGTTCTCGCCCTGGGCGGCTGCCTTCACATGGCTGGGTCCAAACAACTCAATCTTTTCTCCACAATGGGGACAGCTTAGGAAGCTCATATTTTCAACCACGCCAAAAATGGGCACATCTAGCATTTCGGTCATGCGAATAGCCTTCTTAACCACCATTACCGCCAGCTCCTGGGGCGAGGACACTAAAACAATCCCATCTAAGGGCAATGATTGCAACACAGTCAGGGGGGAATCGCCGGTTCCTGGCGGCAAATCCACCACTAAATAATCTAGGTCGCCCCAAACCACATCGGTCCAAAACTGCTTAACCGCACCGCCAATAAGCGGGCCGCGCCAGATAACCGGGTCATCTTCATGAGGTAGAAGTAAATTGAGAGACATTATTTTGATACCCAACAGGCTGGTTGGAGGAATTAAGCCCAGCGGCGTGCTCTCGGGACGGTCTTTAATTCCAAATAACTTAGGGATAGACGGACCGGTAATGTCGGCGTCCAAAACGCCAACGGTTCGCTGTTTTTTGGCCAGCGCGCTGGCCACCAGTGCGGTTACAGTAGATTTGCCAACTCCGCCTTTACCGCTCATTACTGCCACCACGCGCCGAATTGAGCTATGTGCAGGAACTGCGAGTTTGTTTATGCCCAAAGAGGTGTTCGACGGACACGTCGCACACTCGCTGTCAGACTTTTTGTCACAACTTTTGCAGTCGGGATTTTGGTCAGCCATTTCCAAGCCTCCTGTAACAAATCTTTCCTTACTCCTTTATCATATTACTCTTTATTAATATCGAACGCAAGCCCATAATTGCTCACTATTTCGGGAAATAAACAAGACACGAGTCTAGACCCGTGACCCGTGCCTTGTCAGTATTTTCTTCCATCAATCTGGGTTTACATTACGCGGCCGGAAGAATAGGCTTAGGCTCCACAATCCTCCCAGTCCCACTAGACTATAAATAGTACGACTTAGCATTGAATCTGGCCCACCAAAAAGAGTCGCCACTAGATCAAAGCGAAACAGTCCCACCAGCAACCAGTTAAGGGCACCTACTACTACCGCTCCTAAAGCAATTCTATCCATTGCCATATGGCTCACCTCCAAACTTAGATTAACCTGGTAGGTAAACATATATACTAGACAAAGTACAGTATTTGGGCCCTAGGCAATAGTGTTGAGATCCGATCACGAAAAAATGACTCTAGTTCTTTCATTTGTTGGCGCGGGTAAACAAACTTAGTGTAACCAAACTGACCATACTTTAGCTGACGTTCTTCTTCAGCTAGCGGCAACTCAGACTTAGGAAATACATCCTTGATTACTGATTTTGCCCGCGCTGTAAAGCGATGCGTAATAAGCTCAAATGTAACCGGTGCATCAGGCATAAGTTGGGCAACATCTTTTATTAAAAGATCGTATTGTCGCTGCCAATCAGGAAATACAAAGATGGGAGCAATAAGGATACCTACAGGATATCCTTCTTTCTGTACCCGAGCTGCAGCCTCCAGTCGCCTTCTTACCGGCGGCACCCCTTGTTCAAAACGCTCCACAGCCCATGGCACATTGATGCTAAAGCGCACCTCCGTTTTCTGTCGATGATCCAGCCCTAGAAGGGTTTCTACATCAGCAAACTTGGTTACAAATCGCAAACGAGCAGAGGAAGTTTGAGCAGTAAACTCAATGGCTTTTTTCAAACTTCCAGTCCACTTTTCTACTGCTATGGGATCAGAAGTAGCAGAAGCTTCAAATATCGTTTCTTCTGTATTCCTCATCCTTATATAATCCCGGGCGCGGTCAAAAATATCTTCTGTGTTAACATATACCTTTATGTATGGCCGCTTTGACAGATTGGTGGCTAGATAACAATACTGACACAAGCCTGGGCAACCAGAAACTAACGGCAACTGGTAATGCGCCGACGGCTTACAAGTTTGAAATTCTTTCTGCCTCCATATTCCTACAACTAAAGTTCTCTTAAAGCGCATAAATCGCTCCCTTGCAGTTAAATTAGGATCAGTCGAAGGAAGACGACGATCATAGATTCTAGTTTGAATTTTGTTCTGCCGAAATGTGTT
The DNA here is from genome assembly GCA_050945275.1 of bacterium. Classification (GTDB taxonomy): domain Bacteria; phylum Bacillota; class DTU030; order DUMP01; family DUMP01; genus JAAYWY01. The sequence goes on from JBMNSQ010000053.1 coordinate 2,984, forward strand.
TAACAAACTTCGCCCTAACTCGTACTCCAGAGCTTTTTTCTCCACAAAAATCTGCTGAGGAGAAAAGGTCATTTCTTTACCTCCAAACGGAATCAGGCCCTAACTCAACAAGAAGAATTAGTATGAGTGAGGACCTGATCCAGAAAATTATTCTGATGGAGCTCGTAGTAACAGTTCTTGTTCGTGGATTTCGGCAACGTTTTCAATAGCTTCTGTCATCCGCTTAGCATACCAGAGAAAGGGCAAGGTCATAACCAAAGATAGTACTAACATGCTGGAGAAAGCCCACGTATCCATCTGAAGGTCCATCCGATCCTGGTTACCCCACCACACTTATAGACCACCTCCCTACAGTGTCAGTTATTCCCCATGGTCAAAAAATAATGTAGGGAAGATAAGGCAGCATAATTTTTTTATTTAGCTGATAGCTTACCCTGACAAACTATATCTTCGGCCAGGTAATTGTTGATACATATCGGGGTGACATGTAAGGATAACCAGTTGTAGCCTCTGATCGGCGGCTTCGGCCAGTAGGCTTAAAATACGCTCACGACGAGGACCGTCACTGTTGACCAATGCATCGTCTAGCACTACCAACTGGCGCTCGTCGGCACTTAAGAAATGGGCTAGGGCTAGCCGTGCTAGTAGCAGCATCTGCTCCTGAGTACCGATAGAAAAAACATCTACCGGTTGTGGCAGTTCCTCATTGCTGACGTGTATACCTGAAAAGGACAAATCAGCAGCTAACTCTAAGCTACGATTCGGCTGGTCGGTAACGCGCCTCACTAAATCGTTTATCCCCTCGCGGATAGGATCAGTAATGCTGGAAAGCATTGTCTCATGGCGAGCATGGGCCAGTTCATGCAGCAATTTTATCGCCTGTGCCTGAGCCGCTAACCAGCGGTACTGGCTTTGAACTATCTCGCGTTTTTCTTCCAGCTCTCCGATTTTGGAATACAAACCTTCCTCGGAATGAAGACTAATCTCGGCCCGCAAGGCGGCAATTTCTTCACGTAAGAGTAAGGTTTTCTGTTGATTTTTTGCCAGTTCTAATTTCTTGCGAGCGGCCCTTCGTTCTAAACTATCTGCATCCGGGGGCAGCTCTTTTTTGAGTTGGGTCAACGTACGAGTTTTTTGCTCCTTATCATCCAAGGCTTTCTTTAAGCTCTGCTCTAGCTCTTCTTTACTCCCTTGGTAGGGAGCCAGGCGCTTTTCTTGTTCTTCATTGGCAGTTTGTTTGAGTCTAGCGTACTCATTTATTTCTTGTTCGAGTGTGCGCTGCCTATTTTCTTCCTTCTGAAATTCTTCTCTTAAGGCTTCGAGCTCTTTTTGATCCTTATCCTGCTTTGTTTCCAAATCTTTAGTTTGCTGTTCCAGTTCGGCTGTATCGGCCAAGGGAGCCAAACTTAATTCAGCTAAACGTATACCTAGTTGGTCACACTGCTCTTTTAATTGCTGGTTCTTAAGAACACCTTCCTGCTTTAAATCGTCAATAGAATCATATTCACCTAATACATTCGCCCGTTTTAGCTTCAAGTTTTCAATTTCTTGCATTATGTTTTGAGCCCAATTATACCTTTGCTGTAAATCAGTTACGCTTCCCACCTGGTAAGCATGCAAAGTTGCCGTTAGTCTGTTTTTCGCTTTGGACAATTGGCTTAAAATCTCCCGTAAATTTTCTGCTCCAGATTTAATAGTAAAGGTGCCAACGGTGGCAATTTCTAGCTGTATCTCAGCGCAGGTGGCAGTGACAGTAAGCGGGTGCTTCGGACTGGTACTGTGTTCTTCTTTTCCTTCATTGGTTATTACCGTTACTTTAAAATCCTGGTCTGGCCTGAAATTCATCTGTATACCTTGAGCTTTAGCCTGCCCTTGGCCAATTTCAATTTGTTTTTGCTGCTTCTGTGCATCCTGCAGCTGTTCTAACGTCGGTACCGGCTGTTGACCCAACTTGGTTCGTAAATTTAATATCTCTTTTTCTATCCTCGATAGAGCTATGTATCTCTCTCTTATGCTGCTAATTTCCGTTAGCAAACCTTGACTCTGCCTAAGTTTATATGCTTGGGTAAGCTTATGGTTAGCTCTTTTTAACTCTTGAGTAAGCTCGACCAGGTTTTTCTGTTTGGCGGTTACCTGTGTCTGTAGTTTCTCAACCAACTCTCTAACAAAAACTAATTCTTTTTTCCTGTCTTTCACAGCCTGGCCTGCATCTTGACTCTTTTTGCCCCAACTCTGTATATAATCCCAATCCTGCTGTAACAATCGCCATCTTTCTAAAGCTGCTTTTTGTTCTGCTTCGGCGGTAGCAACCTGGGATTTTAGTTGTTTCACTGTTTCCGCTTGAGTTGTGAGTACACCAAGCTCTTTTTCCATCTCCTGGATTACTTGTTGATGTTGGTGTAGGTTTTTTTCTCTAGCTTCTAGCTGCAATGACTTAGTTGAAATAGACTCTAAGCGATCGCGTGCTTTTTTCAATTCGCATTCTAGTTCTTTGTACTCGGTCTCAACCTGACTAAGCTCCGACTTGGCTGAAATTCTACCTGTCCGTGGAGTAAAAACTGCGGCGTAACGATCATCAATCAGCTGTAATAATCTATTATCGCGCGGGGTAAACAAAGTAGCCCCTACCGCCTGTCGTAAATGGTCCTCCATATGACGGGAAAGACTGGGAGAAGTAAGGCGCTCCTTATCTTGAGGCATCCACAAAAGGTGCGCCAATCCCCAATCGGAACCTTTGGCTAAGCTTCGTCCCGGAAACCGAGCTAGCATAAACTCGCGCACTCTTTCGTCGGCTCGTTTTCCATCGGCCAAACGCAGATAGCTACCCCCCGTTTGCTCAGATAAAATGCTCTTAGCCTGATCTAAGAAGCCCTTCTCTAACCGGTAGCGTTTGCCGGCCGCAGTAAACTCCACCTCTATAGTCGGACTAAGATCCGTTCCCCACGGACGGTAGGCCATAATTTGTTCTCCACCCACATCATGTCGGTTACAAAAAGCTAAGATCAGGGCCCATACTAAAGTAGACTTCCCTGCTTCATTTGGGCCAAAAATAATATTGACGCGCTCATCAAAGTCAGTTAAAGTAACTGGATTGCGAAAGCAGCGCAAACCTGCTACCTGAAGTGAATTAAGCAGCACCGATTACACCTCCTCGGAAAGCCTGGCCAAAACTCTAATAGCTAGGGCCGCATCTTCAGCTGAAAAGCCTTTTTTGATTATCTCACTTAATAACTCTTCACTGGGGCCTGTCCCCATCATAAACTCCGACGGCAAATCAGTTAGCGGCTGGCCCAACACCTCAGCCGTTACTCTTAGATCGCCTAACAGAGCTTGAACAAATGGTTGACTCCGGGCCATATTAAGAAGATTGGCTGTAACAGGTTGTGTAAGGACTCGGCTGGTGTCAATATCCACATACAATAGCCGGGCAGCTAGCCATTCGCCCAGCTCTTCCAATTGGGAGCTGCCATCTGAAGACAGGTGCCCCGATAAGACTAAACGAAGCAGTACGGTTTCCAGTTTTTCCAGTTTCTCAACCCACTGCTTAACCCAGCGCTTGAGTTCATCTATTCCAGCCTCAAGATCATATTCCCACATAAGCCACTTTAGGGTACCTGTTTCGATCACTTCCACTTTTGGTTCCTGACGTGGTCCGTCAATAGAAACCAACAGAGCGCAACCGCTCCCTGGTTCATCAAAGCCGGTAGGTTCGGGTGTGCCGGAATAGAAGGTCCGTTGACCTACAGAAAACAATGAGTGCCAATGCCCCAATGCCAGATAATCTAACTTCTGCCGCTCAGCAATATCTAATGCTATGGGGAAATCATCGCTCTGGTGGCGTCCTTCGATCATGAGCGAACCATGGGCCACACCGATATTTATAGTGCCAGAGGAAATACCGGACCAGATAGCAGTAGGGTCCGAAGCTGATTTTTTGCTAAAGTTCGGCGAGGGCAAAAGTATAACCCCTGGCAATACTTCGACCGGATCAGGATTTGTAAATATATGCACATTGCTTGGGAGAATATTAGTTAGCGTCGGTCGCCAATAGATAGAATCCGGTGTAAGCGGGTCGTGGTTACCAGGTAAGATATAGATTGGCAGCGGACATTGTTCGAGAATACTCATTAGCTTATGGACTAGCCTATTATCGATCTGATTATGTTCAAAGATATCACCGGCCACCACCACAAAGTCGGCCTGTTTTTCCATCGCTATTTGAAGTAAATTTCGTACTGCATTGAAGCGGGCAGCACGCACCGCCTCACCTACAGAGGCTACGTGGCGAGCCTTCATACCGATTTGCCAATCGGCGGTATGTAAAAACTGAATCAAACCTTTCACTCCTTTTCCACACAACCAAAACTTAGGAACTTAAGAGACGCCTAAAGTGAGACTGACGGTATCATCTTTAAATTAGTATTCGTTGGTCACAAAAGGCAATCCTTCCTGTGGTTTATTGAAAGATTAATTGCAACCGCCAAGACATGTCAACATATACTAAATCAGCTTCGCCCGCCCGGGCTGGGACAGAGCCCAGCCCCTACCTAAGAGGCATGCCAGCCACACATACAGGCGACTCTCTGTGGCCGCCCGTTCTCAAAAAGGAAGCACGAGAACGTCCTTGTGCTTCAATCACTTTACAGGGAGGATTGCTATATGGCTCAGCTCACACCCATTCCTTTGCCCTACGTAAGTCTACCTGGCTTGTCAGCCTACCAATTATCCGAACATTACAAGCTGTACACAGGCTATGTTAATAAGACCAACGAAATTTGGTCCCTGCTTCCGGAAACAAATCGCCGTGAAGCTAACGCTACCTATAGCCCGTACCGAGAATTGAAGCTAGAAGAGACGTTCGCCTTTAACGGTGTTAAGTTGCACGAACTATATTTCACCAACTTGGGCGGACTGGGCGGACCGCCTACCGGTCCGATAGCAAATATTATAAATCATAGTTTTGGTAGCGCATTACAATGGGCCGAAGATTTTCGGGCTCTGGCTCTGTCGGCTCGCGGTTGGGGGGCATTAGTCTATGACCGGCGCACTAGCAAACTACACAACTTCCTATACGATGCTCATAATGTGGGCGGTAGCGCCGAAACACATATCTTACTCATTATCGATGTCTATGAACACGCTTATTTTATCGATTACGCCACTGATAGAAGAGCCTACATTGATGCTTTCTTTAGCAACATCAACTGGGATGAAGTTAACAGGCGCTGGAATCTTGTACGTCAAGCTATGACCCCTTTATGATAATTCCCAACGAAAAGCTCCTTTTCGGGGGCTTTTCTGCATCATTAATTGATAGCCCAAAGCAAATTTAATGATATGATATGGGAGATGCCATAATGGACAATCCTTGCGGCTGGTACAGGGACGGTAGGCTCTCAAAAATTCGGACCGGGTCAAGGTTGTCATTCTAAGCAAAGCGAAGAATAATAAAAGCTCTTCACTACGTTCATAATTCCCACGCGCGTTACCGCACTACGATAAACGAAACGTTTCCTGTCATTCAGAAGGAGCGAAGCGACTGAAGACTTAAACAAGAGCCCTCGCTTCGCTCCCTACGCTCCGCTCTAGACAGGCTGGAAAGGCGGGATGACAAATGTAGAGACTCCTAGCGATGACAAGGTAGGAACTTTCATAGCAATGACATAAAATATAATAGGAAGGAGAAAAATTTTCATGGCTGATATAGCTCACTTGTTAGCCGAAGAACTAAAAATTGGACAAAGCCAGGCACAAGCCGCAATCCAGCTGCTAGACGACGGAAACACCGTGCCTTTTATTGCCCGTTATCGTAAAGAAGCCACCGGCAGCTTAACCGACGAACAGCTTAGACAGCTAGCAGAACGCCTCGCTTATCTTCGCAACCTGCACGAACGAAAAGAAGAAGTATCACGTCTGCTAACTGAAATGGACAAGCTAACACCTCAAATAACCAAGCAGCTTAAGGCGGCCGTCACGCTGCAGGAAGTAGAAGACATTTACCGGCCATTTCGGCCTAAGCGACGCACCAGAGCCACCATTGCCCGCGAGCTGGGCCTGGCTCCCTTAGCGAACAAGATCCTGGATCAATCTCAACCACTCACATCTCAGGTTGTAGCTGTCTTTGTGAACCCTGATCAAGGAGTAGCCGATGCCGATGCGGCCCTTACAGGAGCTCTCGACATTATCGCCGAAATCATTGCCGACGATGCCAACATAAGAAAGAAAGTGCGGGATCTTACATACAAGAAAGGTGTCGTATCCTCCAGCAGCGCGAGCAACGAAGCATCTGCCACCTACGCCATGTACTTTGATTTTCGGGAACCGGCCGCCAAGATTGTACCCCACCGTATCTTGGCCCTCAATCGGGGCGAAAAAGAAAAGGCACTTCAGGTAAAGATTGAAGCACCGGAAAAAGACTTGGTTGCTATCATTGAATCTAGCTACGTTAAGCCAGGATCACCCACGGCTGATCTTGTAGCTCAGGCAGCCCACGACGCCTATAAGCGACTTATTGCTCCTTCCATCGAGCGGGAAATCCGTAATTTTCTTACAGAAAAAGCCGAGAACCAGGCACTGGACGTGTTTGCCCGTAATTTGAAGAACTTGCTCCTAACACCGCCGGTAAAAGGCAAGGTGATCATGGGTTTTGACCCCGCTTATCGAACAGGCTGCAAAATCGCTATCGTCGACCCTTCCGGCAAACTTTTAGCTCACAGTGTTTGCTACCCTACCCCGCCCCAAAATAAAACGGCCGAAGCTAAACAGACGCTCCTTCACCTGATTGACAAATACCAGGTGGAAGTCATATCGCTGGGAAATGGTACTGCCTCTAGAGAAAGCGAAAAGTTTTTAGCCGAGATGATAAAAGACGCTAGCCGGCCAGTAAGTTATGTCATTGTAAGTGAAGCAGGAGCCTCTGTCTACTCGGCCTCCAAACTGGCCAATGAAGAATTCCCCGATTTGGACGTATCCATTCGTGGGGCCGTCTCCATTGCCCGGCGGCTGCAAGACCCCTTGGCCGAACTAGTTAAGATTGATCCTAAGTCGCTCGGGGTCGGCCAATATCAACACGATGTGAATCAAAAGAAGTTAACGGAAAAACTAGCCGGTGTGGTGGAGGATTGTGTCAACAGCGTCGGTGTAGATGTGAATACAGCATCACCAGCGCTGCTTAGTTACGTTAGCGGTATTACCGCTGCAGTGGCGCAAAACATCGTGCAATATAGGGAGGACAACGGCAGGATAAAAACTCGCACCGAGCTTCGCTCCATTTCCCGCCTGGGACCAAAAACCTTTGAACAATGCGCCGGTTTCCTCAGGATCCCAGAGAGCACTAACATCTTGGATAATACAGCCGTCCACCCGGAGAACTATACCGAGGCCGACAAAATTATGGCTCTTTATCCGCTACCGGAACTTATGCACAAACATTTTTCAACCGAGGAAATAGCAAAGCTGGCCCGAACGCTGAGTATAGGCATTCCAACGCTACGCGATATTTTAACCGAACTAAAAAAACCGGGGCGTGACCCCCGGGAGAAGCTCCCGCCACCGCTGCTTCGAACTGATGTGTTGGAACTAAAGGATCTGAAGCCGATGATGATGCTCTGGGGAACAGTGCGCAATATCACCGACTTCGGAGCCTTTATCGATATCGGTGTTCACCAGGACGGCCTGGCCCACATCTCCGAGCTTAGCGACCGCTTCGTCCACTCGCCCTTCGACATAATAAACGTAGGCGATGTGGTTAAAGTGCGTGTGCTATCGGTGGAGCCGGAACGTAACCGTATCAGTCTATCCCTCAAAAACGTATAGGATGTTCTACCCTCCACCTGTCAACGAAATGAGAATATCGGTAGGATTAGGAATAGACACATCCAAAGCCACCAAGGAAGCGTAGACAGAAGCCACCACCCATAAGGTCAAGAACGCTGCTAGCTCCCCCCACTGCTTTTCCCTAATAAGTAAAGGGAGCTCTATAGCTATCATTACTACCATAATAGCTAGTACCCCAAG
>JBMNSQ010000054.1:0-10752 GCA_050945275.1 bacterium
TACCTTGGCCCTCTAGCTTATTGCAATTCATGATTAAGTCGGCATCGGGGTTGCCAAAGCCCTCCTCCGATACAATGGCAGCCTCGGCTCCCAGCATTTTAGCCAGCTTAGTCGCATAGCTGGAAGACCGTTCTTTATCTTTTAAGGTGACGTTTTCATTGGTGATAATAACACCCATGAAGCAAATATCCTTACCATGGTGCTTATAGAGCTCTTTTATTAGCGGACTATTTAGATGGTGATAAGTGGTGTTCTTATCACAAGCGGACACACAGTTGCCGCTAACGATGGCTCCGTCGAACAGCTCATTGGGGTGGATGATGGTGGGCAGAATTCTCTTGGCGTCAACGCCGTAAACCCAAGTATCATGCAGCAGCCCTTGGGATTGTAGCATATAGATATAAACTACCTTGGGCAGGTCAGGAAACTTGGCTGCTGTTTCCCCAAAAGAACTAAGCTCATACGTTTCCACCATATCGGGCTCGATATCTTTGCCTGCCTCACCCAAATAGGTGGCAGCTTTAAGACCGGCTAACCGGATCGACTTCTCATGTTCGTGCTGGGCTAAACCATCCACCGGGTCCATGTCTAGCACTACATTATACAGCTTAGAAAACGGTGTATAGTCAGCTCCCGGTCCAGTCATATCAATAACGCCTTCTTGGAAGCCGACAATCTTACCGGTGGTCACCACCGCAGCCCCGGATAATACATGGGTGCGACCGCTACCTACTGTCTCCACTTTGCCGACAAAACCGGGGAACATGCTGCCAGGGCCACTTACTTTGCAGCGAGGCTCGATGACGTCTTTTACGGGGATGATACGCACTTCTTCGCCAGGTTTAGCCAAATGTACCGTGCACGATTTAATGTTAGGATCTTCCTTCACCAAAGCTGCTAGCTCGTCCTTATTAACGTATAACGTACCGGCTTCGACTTTGGTTTGGGGACCAAACTTCACATCACTAATATTGATCTTCCCTAATTCCAAACGCATTGAGACTCCCCTCCTCTCTTCGCTTAGGAATGAATCTACTTTTAACCGGCTAGCTCTTGGAGTTTAGCCACAATATTTTCTTTGGTCACCTCTTGCCCCACCAACTTGGCTACCACTTCACCTCCTTTGTAAAACAAGAATGTCGGCAGAGCCATCACCTTAAGTTCCACCACTAAACGACGGTTCTCCTTACTGTTTACTTTACAGAACTTAACCTTCCCTTGATAGTCCTTAGCCAGAGCTTCTACTTCTGGCATCAGGGCCAAACAAGGTGCACAGCGTGGGCCCCAAAAATCCACCAACACCGGCAAGTCTGATTTAAGAACCTCGTCCTCGTAGGTATCCCGCGAAACCTCAACTAACAGTTCAGACATTGTCAACCCTCCTTAGAAGTTGTCTTCAATATACTTTTCGGCTGCCACGGCAGCAGTAGCGCCGTCGCCCACCGCTGTTACCACCTGTCTTAACAGCTTAGCGTTAACGTCACCGGCGGCAAATACACCGGGAATATTGGTTTCCATATTGGCTGTCACCGGTATATACCCTCTGGCATCAAGTTCAATGGCACCCGCCAAGAAGTTGGTGTTAGGCTCCAGTCCAATATACATAAAGACTCCGTCCACCTTAAGATCGGTTAGTGCACCGGTCTTTACATTCTTAAGGACTACTTTCTCCACTGTCTCTGAACCTGTGATTTCATTCACGACGCTGTCCCACATAATTTTAATCTTGGGGTTAGCAAATGCTTTTTCTTGAACCACTTTCGTCGCCCGAAGGGCGTCGCGCCGGTGAATAACGTATACTTCACTGGCAAATTTAGTCAGATAGATAGCTGTGGAAATGGCCGAGTCGCCGCCGCCTACCACAGCTACCGGCAAGTCCTCGAAAAAGGCGGCATCACAAGTGGCGCAAAATGAAACGCCCCGCCCAATAAATTCTTCTTCTCCCGGGCAACCCAGCTTACGGTAGGTAGCACCACTGGCGATAATGACGGTTTTTCCTTTAAACTCGCCGCTAGTGGTTTTAACAAGTTTTTCTTTTGCCGTGAAGTCTACCCCGGTAACTTCGGCCATAACAAACTCGCAACCGAATTTTTTCGCCTGTTCTTCCATGCGTTCTGTGATATCTGGTCCGGTACTTCCTTCGGCTGCTCCCGGATAGTTTTCGATCAAGTCGGTTGTGGCCGCTTGGCCACCAGCCACAAGCTGTTCAATTAACAGTGTCTTTAATTTAGCCCGGCCGGCATAAAGGCCAGCTGTTAGGCCAGCGGGACCCCCACCGATAATAATAACGTCGTACATAAGCAAGTCCCTCCTTACAGCAAAATTGACTCTTTGAGTTTCTGTCCACTATCCGTCTAATGCTTTGTCGTGAGCCAGGGGCAACAGCGCTAGCCTCCTTCCAGTTTTCCGCCTGGCTCCCTTTTTATACTTTAAATTTTGGCCTCCTAACCTACTCATTAGTTTTAACCGACGGTAGTTGGAAGCAAACTAGCTAAGGCGCTCTCAAACACAGATAGATCTATCTGAGCATAGTCATCCATTATCTTCGGTGGCAGTAACAGTTTCTTCAGTGCACGCGTTTTTTCCCACGCATCCATGGCCGCCGCCATGTAGTTCACCGAATCCAGATCCACCGTTTTTTCTGAATTGACTGTAAGTATTACTGTCTTGTATGGGATCCGCCCCGGTTTAAGGCTGCTTGACAAAGGGTGGGTCAGCAAGCGATGCCCCTTGTGAACCAAGTCGCGGGCCCGCTTAAACACCGCCCGTACATCCCCTGTGACTAGGATTGGATCGAGCTGGCCATACTTGGCCATCACTTGTGGATTGTTAGTTAGCACTATAAAGAGCATATTCGTCCCTCGCCAATTATTTCCTGCTAAGTAAATTAAAAAGCCAAAAAACATGGGGAAGCACCGGCAAAGTAAGCCACCTGCTACTTACCCCCTGTCCTTTGGCCTGAAAGATCCTCCCTACTGGGATTACCCCTTCGGCGCCCCATGCTGATCTACTTTCATTTATGGGTCTCTCCAGGGATCCGTTACCACAAGGTGCTTTGGCCTGAGAGGTTCAGTTCTCCGGGTAGCAACCGGTAACCTTGCTCCTTCGGCGTCCTTCCTATGGACTCTCCCTTGTGAGTCATCCGGAATATTAAATTTTCCTATTCAAGTAATTTTATCCGCTTAAATTATAGCATAAAGCTTCTAATTTAGCTAGTGGCATTTGTTAAATTGATGCCGCTGAATAATTTGCGCCTTTTTTCAAATACTAAGCTCTGACAGAACTGGAAAGTCCAGACAGGGGGTTTGTGTAGGTGTCCGGGATACGGGAAAAGAAGTGTCCTATGTGCGGTAACTCTATCTTGGATTTAGGTTTATCAGGTGATGAAGATGCACTCTGCTTTGCCTGTTACCGAAAGGTAGCAGCCGATAAAAAGGAAGCCCAGGAGGCCTGACAACATGAGGCTTCTGGCAACTTCACCTAAAGCCTTGCGTGTAAGTGTGGATGACGCGTTAGCTGTCCATAAGCTGGGCAGCGGACTGTGGCAGTCGCTGCAGCATCTTCCAGCGGCAAAGCTAGGTTTGGTCGCCCTATGCATTGGTACCGATCGTTCCACCGGCGATTCACTGGGCCCTTTAACAGGAAGTTTTCTCGAAGAATTAGCTTGCCCCGACCTAGAGGTTATTGGTACCTTAGACCGGCCGGTACATGCAACTAATTTGCAGGAAACAATCTACGGCCTTCAAAAGAGAACCATAAAGCCTTGCATTATCGCTATCGATGCCTGCCTGGGTCGGTTGGACAGTGTGGGCAAAATATCTCTGGCTAAAGGCGCCTTGAACCCTGGGGCCGGCGTCAACAAAGACTTGCCGGCAGTGGGCGATTACCATGTGATGGGGATTGTCAATGTAAGCGGGTTCATGGAGCACCTGGTCCTTCAGAACACGCGGCTGCACTTAGTCTACCGTATGGCCGGTGTTATTGCCGAGGCCATGGCAACCGTGTCTTTTCGATTATCCGCTTCCAGCTCCGCTGCCGGCAAAAGCCCTTAAAGGGTCTTAGCCGGCTCTTTTCTTAGCCGTGGCTGCCCTGGCTTAGATCCGCCCACCACCTTGCCGACTTCGGCAACAATTGTCGGCAATAAGGCTGCCGGGACAATAATGCGCCAGTGAGCAATCGTTAAGGCAGCTGTTTTAAACACCGGTCTTAGCCCTGGTACATAAATAGTGATCAAAAAAGCCAACAGGGAAACGGAGGTTCCCAGTAACAGCGTGCGATTAGTAAAGAGGCCCATTCTAAGCAGTGACAACCGCTCGGACCGACTGCTGAACGACCGTAAAAGTTCGGCCACAACCAAGGTGGCAAAAGCCATCGTCCGCGCTACTTGTACATCAAACCGTGGCAACGCAAGCCAAAACACGCCCAAAATAGCCACCGTTAGCGCTACTCCCTGAGCAGCTATCCTATGTTGCATCAAGCGATCCAGCAGCGGCTCGCGCGGAGACCGCGGCGGGCGCGTCATGATGCCCGGTTCGGCCTGTTCCACCCCCAGGGCCAACGCCGGAAAAGCGTCGGTGAGGAGGTTCAACCATAACAAGTGGACCGGCAGCAGCGGCAGCGGCAAGGCCATCAGTTGGGCAAGGAAAACAATCAGAACTTCGCCCACGTTGCACGACAGCAGGAAATAAACAAATTTACGGATGTTAGCATAAATAACCCGTCCTTCTTCCACCGCTGATACAATGCTGGCAAAGTTATCGTCAGTCAAAATCATATCGGCGGCACCTTTGGCTACGTCGGTACCGGTAATACCCATAGCCACACCGATATCGGCCCGCTTTAGAGCCGGTGCATCATTAACGCCATCACCGGTAACAGCTACGATCTCACCTTGTTCTTGCAATGCCTGGACAATGGCACTTTTATGCTCGGGAGCCACTCGGGCATAAACATTCGCCTTTTGTACCTTCTTCTTCAATTGTTCCGATGTAAGTTCGTCTAGATCGGCACCAGTGAGTACCTCATTGCCATCGGTTAGCCCTAATTCGCGACCGATGGCTAGTGCTGTCTGGGGATGGTCGCCGGTGATCATAACGGTACGAATACCAGCCTTAAAAGAGCGGTCCACCGCCAGCTTCGCTTCCGGGCGCAGCGGGTCTTTTAAGCCGACCAAGGCGAGGAGAGTCAGCTCTTCTTCCACTGAGCCAAGATCAGCCGCCGCCGGTAGTTCCGGTAGCTTGCGATAGGCCAAAGCAAGAACTCTAAGGGCCTGGCCCGCCCAGTTGGCATTTTGCTGCTCAATCTCAGCCACTAGGTCATCGCTGAGTTCTCTTTCGGATCCGTTCACTAAAACACGCTTTGATCGCGCCAAAACAACGTCGGGCGCTCCTTTAGTAAGAACGAGGTAACCGCCGTCTTTAGCCGGGTGAATGGTGGTCATCAGCTTGCGACGTGAGTCAAACGGTATCTCCGCTCGACGCGGGTACTGGTCAGCCAGGTTCTGAGAAGTAACTCCTACTTTGGCCGCCAAACCAAGTAGCGCCCCTTCAGTGGGATCTCCCACTAGCTCCGGTTCTTCTTGATCGTCCCCGATCACACGAGCATCATTGCACAAGGCGGCTGTAAGCAGCGGCAACTCAAGCTCTTCTAGCTGCCGATTATTAAGAGGGTGATCATCAAACATCACTTGGCCACGGGCCGCATAGGCACTGCCGCTTACAGTGTACAGCTTTTGCCCGGCCCACAATGCTACCGCCGCCATTTTGTTTTGGGTGAGGGTGCCTGTTTTGTCGGTGCAAATTACGGTGGTTGATCCTAACGTTTCCACAGCATGAAGCTTTTTCACTACGGCGTTCTTGGCCACCATCCGCTGCATACCCAGGGCTAGCACAATGGTTACCACCGCTGGTAAACCCTCCGGTATCGCGGCCACCGCCAAGCTTACGGCCACCAAAAACAGCTGTAGCCAGTCGACTCCGTAACCGTCGCGAACAAGACCGGTAATAAAAACAAGCACGCTAATGACCAAGGTGGCCAAACCAAGCATCTTTCCTAAAGCGTCTAAACGTTGTTGAAGGGGGGTAGCCCCCTCCGGAGCCGCTGTTAGCAGACCGGCGATACGACCCATCTCCGTATCCATACCGGTAGCTACTACCACCCCTTGCCCCCGCCCATAAACTACCGTGGTGCCAAGGTAAGCCATATTGCTGCGTTCAGCCAAAGGAACCTTGGCCGCAAGTTCTAAATCAGCGTCCTTTTCTACTGGCACTGACTCTCCCGTAAGAGCAGCCTCTTCCACCTTTAGGCTGGCCGTTTGGACCAAGCGCACGTCAGCCGGAGCCACCGATCCCGCCTCCAGCAATATTACATCGCCGGGAACCAGCTTCCGAGCCGGGATATCCATCGTTTGACCGCCGCGGATCACCACCGCATGCGGGGCCGCCATTTGTTTGAGTGCATTTAGGGCCTTCTCGGCCCGCCCTTCTTGAATAAAGCCTAAAACAGCATTAACAACCACAATACCAACAATAAGCAGGGCATCGGTCCGTTCGCCTGCAGCAAAAGATACCAAGCTGGCAGCTAACAGAATCAGAACTAAAAAATCCTTAAACTGATCTACTAGCTTGCGCCACCAGGGGACGCCTTCCTCCCCTTTAAGCTCATTGGGCCCCTGGACATCAAGCCGCTTCCTAGCTTCTTCCTCCACTAACCCTTGAACCAGATCAGTATGTAACTCGGCAGCAACACTTTTTGCCGACATGCTATGCCAAGTCTGCATCCATACTTCCCCCTTGCCAGAGCTTTACTTTTTTACAGATCATGCTCTCCCGTTATAGTTCCCTGCTTTGGCATGTTAGACACTTCGCCAGCGCTTTACCGTCTTGCAACGATAGCTCACAACTATGATTCTTACTTAAACGCTAGTGTAAACCCTTATTACTACAAAGATACCAAAAAGGCGAGACCCTTAAACGACACGTTTAAGGTCTCGCCTGCTGCCTAGCAGTGGGCAAGCCAGGGCTAGCGCCTTGTGTTGTTGACTTGCCCGGGGTCTTCCCCTGGCTACTCCCCTTAACAAATTGTAATACTTTCATTGGTTACATTAGACAACGCCGATCACGGATACGATCGATAACGCGCCGAGCACCCAAAGGGCGGTTGTCAGTAAGCTTTCTGAGCCTGTGCTGCCCTCGCCCTAAAAAGAGCCACGTCACCCATAAAACTGCCGCCAGCTGTAACATCATATGCCACCTTGCAACATCATATATCCACCTCGGGACTTACATTCGTGACCGAAGCTACTTTTCCCTGCTGCCTGTCTTAAATTCGCCGGTCTAAATCTGTGAGCACATCCTTTGGTGACCTCCCCTGGACAGAAATCACCGGTACACCGGTATGAGGCTCAGTAAAGCCAAGAAAATCCTGGTCAATGCCACTTATTATCACAGCGTCAGCATTGTGAAGACCACCGGCAAAATCCACCACCTTATAACCATAACGACTAAGATGGGCCTTAACATTATCTAATCCGTCTTCAACAGCTACCGTTCGTTCCGACATATATACACCTCCCTGACATAATCTACTGCTAGATTGTCCGAGAGCAAGTTCTTTCATTCAACAACACATCCTAAGAAATTGCCGGATTTTCACACGGTCTGCCGGTCCCACCGCTTACTGAAGACCTATTGGAAGGGTAGCCTTTTACGGCCGCCCGATACCAAAATATTTCCTATTGACATGGCTCCCGCCTACGGTATACTAAAAGTAATTAGATGTGTACCTAATTATCTAACCTTCCTAGTAGGAGGAATTGGCTTTGTCGTTTAATTTGGTGTTTAAGGCCCTGTCCGACAGTACGCGGAGACGGATTTTAGAACTACTGCGCGCCAGAGACCTTACAGCCGGTGAAATTGCTAACCACTTTTCCATTTCTAAACCAAGCATTTCCCATCACTTAGGCGTCCTTAAGCAAGCTAACTTGGTTAGCGATGAACGCCAAGGACAAAATATCATGTACTCCCTGAACACTACTGTGTTTCAAGAAGCTTTGGCCTGGTTACTTGCTCTTTCCGACAGTAGCCCGACAGACAGCAATTTGGGAACTAAGCCCAGCGAGGAGGGAATACTAGATGACCAAGAATAAAACCACCTATCACCTAAGCTGGCAACAGCTCAAGAAGGATTGGCCCCTATGGCTGCTCATGCTAGTCGGTTTACTAGTGGGCTTGTATCTTAAGCCGCAACTATCTGATAGAGTGCCTATTCATTGGAACATTCGCGGGGAAGTGGACGGTTGGGCCACCTCTAGCTACGCCGTCTGGTTTTCCCCACTTCTAACCATAGGGTTGTATCTTATGTTAATCTTGTTACCTTATCTGGATCCCAAGAGAGCCAATTATTTGCGCTTTACTTCCACCTACCAACACATTAAGCTTTTGTTGGTACTATTTTTCACCGGTCTTCATCTGACTGTCCTGGCGGCTGGCCTGGGTTATCAAAATGTGCCGTCACTGTTTATCCGTATCGCCATGCCACTACTTTTCATTTTCTTCGGCAACGTGATGGGACAAATCCGACATAATTATTTTGTCGGTATTCGTACCCCCTGGACCATAGCCAGCCCGGAGGTATGGCGCCAGACCCATCGGTTAGCCGCTAAGATATGGGTTATAGGCGGTTTAATTGGTCTGGTGGCTGCTTTCTTGCCTAGCAAATATGGCTTCACCATCCTGATGGGGGCTCTATTTGTTGCTGCCTTTGTCCCGGTAGTTCAATCGTACCTTCTTTATCGGCGGCTAGACTAAGGTCCCAGCGTAGTGGTAACCCCCTGAAGTCGCCCAGTTCCTATCGGACGGGAGGGCACCTGGAATCGGGCAACCACAGAGGGTTGCCCCTACACAAGGCATATTAGATGTAGGGGTGTAGGGGCGGGCCTCATCCTTCGGATACAGGCCGTGCCCGCCCGTGCATTTGGAACCGGGCAACCGTAAGGGCTACCCCTACCCCAATCCACAGCTAGTTCCGTAGGGGAGGGCCTCTGTGCCCTCCCATGCACCTGGGATCGGGCAACCACAGAGGGTTGCCCCTACACAAAGCCCGCAGTTGTTCCGTAGGCGAGGGCCTCATCCTTCGGATACAGGCCGTGCCCACCCGTGCACTTGGAATCGGGCAACCGTAAGGGCTACCCCTACCCCAATCCACAACTAGTTCCGTAGGGGAGGGCCTCTGTGCCCTCCCATGCACCTGGGATCGGGCAACCGCAGAGGGTTGCCCCTACACAAAGCATATTAGATGTAGGGGTGTAGGGGCGGGCCTCCGTGCCCGGCCCGTGCATTTGGAATCGGGCAACTGCAGAGGGTTGCCCCTACACAAAGCCCGCAGTGTTTTTGTGGGGGCAACCCTCATCCTTAGGATACAGGCCGTGCCCTCCCGTCTAGCCTTCAATGTGAAACCAAAGTTAAGAGGTGTTGGCATGATCAAATTAGCGCACGTATCGAAATCCTACCCCCGCAGCCTGGTAAAAGCCGTGGACGATCTTTCCCTGGAAGTTCGCTCCGGTGAGATTTTTGGCTTCCTCGGCCCCAACGGAGCTGGTAAAACTACCACCATTAACATGCTGGTAGGTCTACTTCTTCCTGACAGTGGCCAGGTAGAAGTGGCCGGAATTGATGTGGTGCATAACCCACTGGCGGCTAAACGACGTTTTGGTTTTGTCCCAGACAATCCTGAGGTGTGGGAACGGCTCACTGGCAGAGAATACCTTAACTTTTTAGGAAATGTCTACGAAGTTCCGGCTAAAGTACGCTGGGAGCGATTAGAACCGCTACTGGAAGCCTTTGAGATAAACCAGGTAATAGACGACCCACTAAAAAGCTATTCTCACGGTATGCGCCAAAAGATAGTAGTCTCCGGGGCGTTACTACCAAAGCCGCCGGTTTTAATTTTAGATGAACCTCTCGTAGGCCTGGATCCGCGCTCCGCCTATATTCTAAAAGATATTTTGCGCCAACACGCCGAAGCGGGCAACACTGTCTTTTTCTCTACCCATATACTAGAGGTAGCCGAACGCTTTTGCCATCGAGTAGCTATCATTAATCGTGGGCAGCTGATAGCGTGTGGCACCTTAGACGAAATACAGTCCCAGGTGGCCGGCGAAGCCAAAGAAAGCCTGGAAAAAGTTTTTCTAACTCTCACCGAGGCCCGTTTACCCGAAGGGGACAGAGACAAATGGTGAAACTATGGGCAACCTTCAAACTCCTTCTTATCTCCAACTATTTCACCTGGCGTACGGCAAAAGGCGTCAGCAAAAAACAGATCGGTTTGCTGGTACTGGTAGGTCTTTCGCTGCTACCATTTCTGCGCCTGCTCTTTGAGCTTTCTAGCAGTGTCTACCAAGCAGCTACTATGCTCGGTGATCCGTCGCTGACACTGCTTCTAGCTGCCGCTGCGGGCCTATTTACAGTGCTGGTGTTTGGCGTGCCGTATTTAGCGTCAGCCTTCTACTACGAAGACGACTTTACTCGCTTAGCCCCGCTTCCTCTGGCACCGTGGCAACTGGCAGGGGCTAAACTTCTGATGGTTTGGCTGGGGGAACTGTTAACCCTTCTTCTTACCGTAGCCCCCTTGCTAGTAGTATATGGCCTTCGGGCTCGTCCCCAACCTTGGTATTGGCTGCTTCTTCCTTTAATGTATCTACTGCTCCCGGCCTTGCCACTGGCAGTCGCTACACCGGTGACAGCCTTGGTAATG
>JBMNSQ010000055.1:0-10439 GCA_050945275.1 bacterium
GAAGCCGGACTGGTGTCTTAATAATTACCATCAACTATTTTTATGGGTGTCTTGCCTACTAGATCTTGACACAGACGAGGATTCGCTATTCATTGACAGCTTTTGGGGCCTATGATATAATCAAAATCTTGACATGATCGGCCCATTGTGCTAACATTTTATTGTATAGTAGCGTGGGAGGCGGATGTATGTTCAAAGTAGGCGATAAAGTAGTATACCCCATGCATGGGGCAGGAATTATTGAGGCTATTGAAGAGCGTGAGTTTTTAGGAGAAAAACGCCATTACTATGTTATGCGAATGCCCATTGGTGATATGAAGGTTATGGTCCCCACTGACTCTACCGAAGAAGTTGGCTTAAGAAGTGTTATGACAAACGATGATGTCCAGCAGGTGTTAGATATCTTGCGGAGTGAGCGGACCAAGATGTCCAATAATTGGAACCGACGCTACCGGGCTAATATGGAGAAAATAAAAAGTGGAAACGCTTTTGAACTAGCTGAAGTGGTACGTAACCTTATACACCGCGAGCAAGAAAAAGGTCTTTCCAGCGGAGAAAAGAAAATGTTAGACAGCGCCAGGCAAATATTAGTGAGCGAGCTGGTGTTGGCTCAGGACATAGAAGAAGAGGAGGCAGAGAACCTGGTCGATCGGTTGGCTGCCAACTAAGACGGTGGTCAGCGCAGGTCTGACCGCTGTTTGTTTTAGTGGGGCTTGCATTTAGTAATTAAAGTGTATTAACCTCATTTATAGCTTATACTAGGAAATAATACAAAACTAACTTTAATAAAAGACGATAATTGGGACTATTTAATTGCCAAAGAGGTAACAACTGGGTTATACTGTAAACATTGGGAAAGGAGGTGCAAGCTGTGCTTAAAGGATTCTCGCAGGTCTTTATTGGACTTATAGGCATACTTGTTGGTTATCAACTCTCACTAATAAGTGTTCCTATCTTATCTGCGGTCCTAAACATCGGTTTAAGCGCACCCCTATATATTAGCATAATCGTATTTGGAGGGCTTGCAGGCGGAATTATTTTTTTTCTTTTGGCTCCTTCTGTGATCAAACAACTTGTTCGCCTGGTGGATTGGTCGGAGTCACGTCTACAAAAGATGCCAGCTACTGATATTATTTCGGGCGTGGTAGGGCTTTTGGCCGGGCTCCTTATTGCAAATCTTCTTAGCTTACCATTTGGACGGCTGCCGATGGTGGGGCCGTTTATTCCGGTGTTGGCCAATATTGTCTTTGGTTATGTCGGCATGAATGTGGCAGTAAAGAAAAAAGAAGACATATGGACGTTCCTTGTATCTTTACCACGACTGGGACGAGACAAAGAAAAAGAGAAGGACCAGGTTGCTGACTATGGACGGAAAGAGCCAAGGACAGCATCCCCTAAGATACTAGATACCAGTGTGATTATCGATGGTCGCATTGCCGATGTAGCCAAGAGTGGTTTTTTAGAAGGGCCGCTGATAATACCTAATTTTGTCCTGCAAGAGCTGCGGCATATCGCCGATTCGTCCGATGTGCTCAAACGCAACCGTGGTCGTCGTGGTTTAGATATCCTAAATCGTATCCAAAAAGAGCTGGATGTAGAAGTTATTATTTCTGATCGTGATTACGACGACGTATCTGAAGTGGACTCCAAGTTGCTGCGTTTGGCCCAGGATCTAACCGGTAGTATTCTCACCAACGACTACAACCTGAACAAGGTAGCTGAGCTTCAGGGAGTACAGGTGCTTAATATCAACGAACTGGCTAACGCGGTTAAGCCAGTGGTGCTACCGGGAGAAGAGATGCTAGTTCATGTGATCAAAGACGGGAAAGAAACAGGCCAGGGAGTCGCGTATTTAGATGACGGGACAATGATTGTAGTCGACGGCGGACGCCGCCATATTGGAGAAAATATCGGTGTATTGGTGACCAGTGTGCTGCAGACGGCGGCTGGCAGAATGATTTTTGCTAAGCCGAAAGCAGTTGAAAAAGCCATGTAAAGCACCAAGAGAGCGGCCTCGGGGCCGCTTTTTCTAGTTTAGCAGATTCTAGCTACATTGGCCGAAGAACCTTGGTAGGTTAATTAAAGATTTACTGGGAAGGAGAGCACTTGTGGTGCAAGAGACTTATGCCGTGGTAGTAGCGGCCGGAAGTGGTCGGCGCCTGGGGAGTGAAGTACCAAAGCAGTACTTGCCACTGGCCGGAAAGCCATTACTGATACATTCATTGGTTAGTCTAAACTCTCATAGTCAAGTTGATGCTATCGTGCTCGTGGTAGGACCAGGGTGGGAGGAGCGAGGACGCCAGTTGGCTCATAAGTACAAGATTAATAAACTGACCACGGTGATAACCGGTGGCCAGCAGCGGCAGCAATCGGTGTACCGGGGTTTGCTAGCTGTTCCTAATCACGGGAAGATAGTGCTTATTCACGACGGAGCTCGACCGTTTTTGGCTGCCGACCTTATTAGCCGGATGATTACAGCTGCTCGCCGAACCGGTGCAGCTGTGCCTGTGATCCCGGTAAAAGATACCGTCAAGGTAATCGGACCGGGAGGCTTCATCAAAGAAACATTAGACAGAAGCCAGTTGGTGGCAGCTCAAACCCCACAATCATTTTTGCGTGACGTTATTATCAAAGCTCATCAAGATGCAGCAGCGGAAAGATTTGCCGGGACGGATGATGCTATGTTAGTGGAGAAAATGGGGTTGCCGGTAGAAATGGTACCAGGAGACGAAAATAATATCAAAATTACTACGCCGCTAGATTTACAGTGGGCTAAGTTGATGCTAGGGAAAAGTGACGAGGAGAGGGAGGTGTCGAGATGCGAGTTGGAATAGGGTTTGATGTCCATGCTTTTTCTGTCGGCCGACCACTGGTTATCGGGGGAGTTAAGATTCCCTTTGAGCGAGGATTAACCGGTCACTCCGATGCCGACGTACTTATTCATGCCGTGGCCGATGCCCTACTAGGAGCTGCCGGACAGCGCGATATTGGCCACCATTTTCCTGATAACGATCTAACTTTAGCTGGTATTTCAAGCCTAGTGATACTGCAGCAAGTGAGAGAGAGGATCTGCGCTGCCGGTTATAGCATAGGAAATATTGACAGCGTAGTCATAGCTCAAAAGCCAAAACTTAGCCCATACATTGAGAAGATGCGCTTGGCTATAGCCACGACTCTTAGCATAAAACCCGAGCAGGTGATGATAAAAGCCACCACCACCGAAAAACTTGGATTCATTGGCCGCGGTGAAGGCATCGCCTCCCAGGCGGTATGCATCTTGAACTCATATTCAGGGGTTAAACACCAAGGTCATTAAAGCTAAAAGTAACACCGACCGGCTTATTAGCTATGTAAATGGACTTGTAGGTGTTCTCCAGCGGCGCATTACGACCATAATTCAACAAGACATACTCACTAATGTATAAAAGTTGGCGCTTTGGTTATAATGGCGATGTGGGACATGGTTGTCCTACATTTTTACTT
The DNA here is from genome assembly GCA_050945275.1 of bacterium. Classification (GTDB taxonomy): domain Bacteria; phylum Bacillota; class DTU030; order DUMP01; family DUMP01; genus JAAYWY01. The sequence continues at coordinate 3,484 of JBMNSQ010000055.1, forward strand.
CTAAGCGGCGCACCATAAAGGTACGCCAAAGGAGGTTGACATGAAAACCAAGGCCCATCCTGGCCTTACCGTCGGTATTGTAATAGCGGCTATTGTCTGGGGTTGCTTTTTGGCGTGGGGCCATTCACAGACCAACCGAACATCATCGACGGTAATAGCCAAGGCGCAAAGCTTAAGTAGACCCGAATCAGTCCAACTGCGGTGGGGTCAAGAGCACGGGCAGAAGCTTCCTGAAATAGTTGTAAATGGAAATGTGGTGCTTCGAATAAGGTCAGCTGCCGGAGGCTACACGCCGTGGCAGCGAGGCGAGCTGGTAATGACGCGATTTAAAGAAGCGCTTAAGACAGAAACCAATGTTAGTGAAATCATGCCAGGGTTTGAGAACGGTGAGGTAGTAATTAGAGCGGGACCAAAGCTCCTAGTTACAGTGGATCAAGGTAGCGCCCAGGCTAACAAAACGCCAGCACCGTACTTGGCCCTAGCTTGGGCCAACAATATCCGCAGTAGCTTAGGTGTTAATCCGCTCAAGCAAGAGGAAGCATGGCAGACCCTTAGCCGCGGACGATCCGTTACGGCTCGTGCTTCCTGGTACGGCCCCCGCTTTCATGGTCGGCCAACTGCTAGCGGAGAAATTTACGACCAGAATGTGTATACTGCTGCTCACCGTACGTTGCCTTTTGGTACCTTAGTGCTAGTGAGTAACCCTACCACCAAAAAGTCGGTACTGGTTCGTATTAATGACCGTGGTCCCTTTATAGAAGGGCGAAGTATTGATTTGTCGCGAGCAGCGGCCAGAGCAATCGGTATGGAGCAGTCGGGTGTGGCCGACATACAAATGGCTATCATTGGCCCGTAACGGCAGGCACTTTTAAAGTGCCTGCCGTTTTTGACATTGCTTGTTACTTAGCCAGACAGCATGGTATAATGAAAAGACTAGACCCAAGGGAGGCCGGCTGTTTTGGATGAGGTACGTGTTAGGTTTGCCCCTAGCCCAACTGGTCCGCTCAAACTAGGGGGAGCGCGAACGGCGCTTTTTAATTGGCTGTATGCTAAGGCGTCGGGTGGCAAGTTGATCTTAAGAAGCGAGAACGTAGATCGGGAACGTACTTGCCCCGAAATTGAGTCATCTATTTTGGCTGATTTGGCTTGGCTCGGTATAAACTGGGATGAGGGCCCAGACAAAGGCGGATCTTATGGTCCTTATCGGCAGTCCGAGCGAGAAGACATCTATACTCGTTTTACTAAACGATTAATCGAGGATGGGTTAGCTTACCAGTGTTTCTGCAGCGAACAGGAGCTAGCCGACCAACGACGGGAGATGCTTTCTCACGGTGAAACACCGCGTTACACAGGGCGATGTCGCAGTTTAGCTGTGGAAGACCGAGAGCGACTCATCGCTGACGGACGAAAACCGGTGGTACGCTTTCGTGTTACCGGAGGCAAAAAAGTTAGTTTTTTCGACTTAATCCGAGGTGAGGTAAGCTTCGGTACAGAGAGCTTTAATGATTTTATTATTGTGAAGGCTGACGGCTTACCAACGTATAATATGGCAGTGGTACTGGATGACCACCTAATGGGGATTACTCATGTTATTAGAGGAGATGAACACCTGGGAAACACCGCTCGGCAGATCCTCCTTTACGAGGCGTTAGGCTGGCGGCCACCCCAATTCGCTCACTTACCAGGGCTAGAGGATGAGGATCGACGCCTATCCGTTACAATCGGCGCTGGCACAATAAACGAGTACCGGGAGCGCGGTTATCTCCCGGAGACTTTAGTTAATTTTCTTATTCTGCTTGGTTGGGAAGGAAAGGAAAAGGACATTTTCACTTTACAGGAAGCAGCAGATAGCTTTCAGTTGGACCAGGTAACTAAACATTCGGTTATGTTTAGTCCGGCCAAATTAAAAGAGATCAACAACTATTATCTTAAAAAAAGTACCCCCCAGCGGGTATTAGAGCTTATTTTGCCCCATTTGCAAAAGGCCGGCTATGTGGGTGACCCTACTACTGTTGAGAAGGAATGGTTGCTAAAATTGGCTGATGCTATGCGTGGGGAGCTTGGCGAAGTGTCCGAGATAATAGACAAGGCAGCTTTCTTTTTTGTACAGGAGCCAGAGCCAGAAAATGTTAGAGCTCGGCAGGTGCTAAGAGAAGAGCAAGTTCCTTTGGTATTCGCCACATTGGGAGAACGGCTGGATAACTTAGATGAGTTCAAACCGACAAAAATCCGTACTCTTTTAAGGCAGCTATGTAAGGACCTTAACCTGACCACACGACGTGTGTACCTCCCCACGCGGATAGCGCTTACCGGAGCGTTAAAAGGGCCGGAAATATTTAACATTATTGCTCTTCTTGGACCGGAGAAGGTAAGAGCTCGCCTTAAAGCAGCTCTTAGGCTAAGTCACCAGAGGATGTAGAAAGGAGAATGATACATGGCCCTTATGGTCTACGATACCTTGGCCAGACGCGAGACAGAATTTGTTCCTCGTGACCCGGGGAAAGTTAGCATTTATACCTGTGGCGTTACTCCTTATAACTATTGCCATGTAGGAAACGCAAGGCCGTATATAGTGTGGGATGTTATTCGCCGCTACCTTTTATATAAAGGTTATTCGGTTCGCTACGTTCAAAACTTTACCGACGTGGATGATAAGATCATAAGACGAGCTAAGGAAGAAGGCGTAACGCCACTTACGATAGCCGATCGATATATTAACGAATATTTCCGGGACATGGATGCTTTAGGTATTATCCGGGCTGATGTTTATCCCAGGGTAACTGACCATATTACCGATATTATTGATATGGTAAAACAACTTATTGCTAAAGGGTATGCTTATGTGGTTGACGGCGATGTGTATTATTCAGTAACCAGTTTTCCTGAGTATGGGAAACTGTCGGGACGGAGCCTGGAGGACCTGAAGGTTGGCGCCCGTATTGACGTGGACGAACGAAAACGTGATCCAATGGACTTTGCTCTGTGGAAGGCATCTAAAGAAGATGAGCCAGCGTGGGACAGTCCTTGGGGACCAGGTCGCCCCGGATGGCATATTGAATGCTCGGTAATGGCATTAAAGTATCTGGGACCGGGGTTTGATTTTCACGGTGGAGGGTCTGATTTGGTTTTTCCCCACCATGAAAACGAGATAGCTCAGTCGGAGGGAGCTTTGGGGGAAACTTTTTCCCGTTATTGGGTCCACAATGGATTTGTAAACATGGCGGGAGAAAAGATGGCCAAATCAGTCGGTAACGTGGTGCGGGTGCGCGATGTACTTGAAAAGTACCCTGGCTCGGTACTTAGATACTATATGTTATCCACTCATTATCGCAGTCCGATTGACTTTAATATGGATGATATGCCCGGGGCACAGAAAGGCTGGGAGCGGCTACGTAATTTAGAGGATAACCTAGAGAGGGCAGTAAGAGGGCAAGAAGTGACGATGCCAGCTGAGCCGTCAACTTTTATTCAAGAGTTCATAGCTACCCTGGATAAGCACCGGGCGGTATTCGAAGCGGCTATGGATGACGATTTTAACACGGCTAAGGCCCTGGGCGCTTTGTTTGAGTTAGCGCGCTACCTAAACAGTTATTTGGCTAAGGGCGATGTTAATGGCGAGCGAGCGGCAGCCCTGGCCAAAGGACGGGATTTATTCTTGTCTTTAGGAAATGTACTTGGCCTCACTGGGGTTGATAGTGACCATAAAGACAAGGCGTTGGTGGATGATTTAGTCCAACTGGTAGCCGAACTGCGTCAAGAAGCCCGCGCCCGCAGGGACTTTGCCGTAGCTGATAAGGTGCGCGATCGCTTGGCAAAGTTAGGTATCATCTTAAAAGATACGCCCAGCGGGCCAAGCTGGCAGTACAAGTAGTAATCATAGGAGGTAGAAGGGCTATGCAGGTTACATTGCTCAACCATACCCCCGACCCCGAACGTACTGTTGCGGCGGCAGCAAGGTTATGTTACTCGGCCATTGGTGCCGCCGACTTGTTTCGGGACCTAAGTGACGATCAAGGGGTAAAACTATTAAAACATTTGATAGAAAGTGGACACGAGTCACCGGTGGAACACGTTAGCTTCACTTTTGCCATTGAAGGTGTAAGCCGTGCTTTATCACACCAATTGGTTAGACATCGTATTGCTTCTTATTCCCAAAAGTCGCAACGCTATGTGAAAGAGAAGAACTTCGATTTTATTATTCCTCCCAGTATCAGTCAGAACCTAGTAGCCAAGGAAAAATTTCTACAAACTATGAATACCATCCAGCAGTCGTACGATGAACTCTTAAAAGAAGTACCAGCTGAGGACGCCCGTTATGTTCTTCCTAATGCCTGCGAGACGAAGTTGGTAGCTACTTTTAATTGCCGCAGTTTGTTCAACTTCTTTCACCTTCGTTGCTGCAGTCGGGCCCAATGGGAAATTAGAGAGCTGGCCTGCCGGATGCGGGAACTGGTGCGCCAGGTGGCACCACAGCTGTTTGCTTTGGCCGGCCCTAGCTGTGAAAGCGAAGGTGTGTGTCACGAGGGTCGCTTTTCCTGTGGGAGGGCTCCTGTGGTAAGTCATAGGGGACAAGTTTAAGGCGTAAAATAGATAGACGCCAGGACAACCTAGAAGGTAGGGATGGTGATCGGATGGGCCAAGATGAACTAATCTGGGGCCGGAATGTAGTAGCTAGTGCCTTAGAAAGCGGGCGGGCCCTTAATAAGATACTACTTGGCTCAGATAGCGGACGAGATATAGCTAGGATTAGGGCGCTGGCTAAAAAACGCCAGATACCGGTAGAGAATACCAACCGACGCCGGCTAGATGATCTTACCGGTGGTGTCAAACACCAAGGAGTAGTTGCGCTAGCTTCCCCGCACGTTTATGCTGAGGCGTCGGACATACTGGCTCGGGCCAAGGCTCAAAACGAACCGCCGCTGATTTTGATGCTAGCTAACGTGGAGGATCCACGCAATTTAGGGGCAGCGGCGCGGACTGCGGCTGCAGCTGGTGTTCACGGTATAATTATTCCTACCAGACGGGCAGCCCCGGTAACCGCTGTGGCCGCAAAGGCTGCTGCTGGTGCCTTGGACCACGTCCCGGTAGCGCGGGTCGTTAATTTGGCCCGCTTACTAGGTGAACTAAAAAGTAGCGGTCTCTGGGCCGTAGGAGCTGATATGGAGGGGGATAAACTTTATTTTGATGTGGACCTAACGGGGCCGCTGGTGGTAGTGGTAGGGGGCGAGGATAAGGGGCTGGGCAAGCTTTTGGCTAGAGAGTGCGACCATATTGTGCGGATTCCTATGCAGCCAAAAGTACCTTCACTAAACACTTCGGTGGCGGCTTCGTTATTACTATACGAGGTCGTACGCCAACGAATAAGGGCGGGCTGACAACTTAATTAAAGGGGTGCATGTCCCCAGCGCTTGACGGACCTAGCCCAAGGAGTCTATAATAAAACCGTTGGGACAACCTTTGAAGAATGGCAACCTAGCGGATGGAGGCGAAGCTTAGTGACCATGGGTGCCACACAAGAATTGTACTGCGATCTAGAAGAGATCCAGGATGAGGAGCTGGTATCCCAGGCCCGTGACGGCAGTGAGGTTGCCTTAGAAGCCCTGATCAATAAATATAAAAATTTTGTTCGGGCTAAGGCGAGGTCGTACTTCTTGGTAGGAGCAGATCGAGAAGATATCATTCAAGAAGGAATGATAGGCCTTTACAAAGCCGTTCGCGATTTTCGTGATGATAAACTCTCTTCTTTCCGTGCATTTGCGGAACTATGTGTTACCCGTCAGATAATTACTGCTATCAAAACAGCCACACGTCAGAAACATATTCCTTTAAACTCATACGTGTCGTTAAATAAGCCAATTTACGATGAGGATTCCGACAGAACTTTAATGGATGTAATTTCAGGTGTCCATGTTACCGATCCTGAAGAACTAGTTATTAACCGAGAAGAATTTGACGCTATTGAGAATAAAATGGGTGAGATCTTAAGCGATCTCGAATGGAAAGTATTAGTCTCGTATCTCGAGGGCCGAAGTTATCAGGAGATAGCGGTAGAATTAAACAGACATGTAAAATCCATTGATAACGCTCTGCAACGGGTAAAACGTAAACTAGAAAAATATCTAGAGAAACGGGCCGAAGAATAATAAACCATGATTTAGAGGAAAATAGTGCAGTTGACTTTTGTTTAGAAGCAGGTTATTATATTAATTGCACTGGTTATGGTTTGCCAGTGCAATATTTCTGGGCCGACGTAGCTCAATTGGCAGAGCAGCTGATTTGTAATCAGCAGGTTGCGGGTTCGAGTCCCATCGTCGGCTCCACTTTTTCTAGACAAATAACTGGTGTTATGATAGACTATAATGTGCCACGTTTGGAGAGGTTCCCGAGTTGGCCAAAGGGGGCAGACTGTAAATCTGCTGGCAACGCCTTCGGTGGTTCGAATCCACCCCTCTCCACCAAAAGCAAAATATAGCGCGGGGTGGAGCAGTCCGGTAGCTCGTCGGGCTCATAACCCGGAGGTCGCTGGTTCAAATCCGGCCCCCGCAACCAATGCCCACGTAGCTCAGTAGGTAGAGCGTCGCCTTGGTAAGGCGGAGGTCACCAGTTCAATCCTGGTCGTGGGCTCCATTGAACTAAAAGAAGACGCCCTGAGGGGCTCTTTTTTTGTTACTAAAATTGATTTCCAACAGGTTAGTAGGATATACTTAGGCCACCAAAGGAAAACATTGCTATTATTTTTCCTAATTTACGGGCATACTTAAGAGGAGAATTGTGAACCTTTGTAGAATCTAGTGCCAAAAGTTTAAGTAAATCTGTTCGGCCCTCGCCTGGCCGGAGAGCTAGCTTACATTTTGGCAAGGAGGAATAAACATGGCGAAGCAAAAATACGAACGCACTAAACCCCACGTGAATATCGGTACTATCGGACACGTGGACCATGGTAAGACCACTCTTAC
>JBMNSQ010000056.1:0-10399 GCA_050945275.1 bacterium
CACAACCTTATTCTAATGTGAGGTGCCGTTTACTTCAAAGACGGTATTTGTTTATTACAGGAATGCTCCATAAATATTTTTGTTTGACACAACTTGTCAGTGTGTTTTGCTTGTAATTCACATGCGTTACCGCACCACGATAAATGAAAACATTTCCTGCCATTTAGAAGGAGCGACGTGATTAAAGAATCCTAAATAAGATCCTTCGGGCAAAGCCCTCCCTTCACTTCGTTCGGGACAGGCAGGATGACAGCAAAAGAAAACTTTCCAGCAATACCAACCCAATTTATTTAAACTGAGTATCACCTCTCAATCAATTGTCCATCAATAGCAGACAGCGGGGAGGCTCTATTAGCTCTCCCCGCTGATGATCTGGTGGTATAGGTTGTTTGTCTTTGAACCCGGTTGTATACCCAGTTCGCGCTGCAAAATTTTCTTGCATTGTTGGTATTGGGCTATGGCTTGGGAACGATGCCCCAGGTTAATTAATATCTTCATGAGCATACGGTGTCCTTCCTCTCTACAGGGATCTAGTTGAACCATGGTCTCGGCATAGGGATAGGCCTCACGATGGCGCCCCAGTTTAATTAATACTTCAGTAAGGTGCTCCAGCAAATCGAGACGAGATTTCTTGAGCTGGGCCCTCTCTTCTTGGATCCATATTTCTCCTATAGTGTCAGCTAAGAAATCGTTCTTGTACAGATTATTTGCAGCGATTAAGGCGGCTACAGCCTGATCCCATAGCCCTTGGATATAAGCCCCCAACCCTTCAATACGGAAGGCATTAAAAGCTCGGACATCGTAAAAGGCTATGCTGCTTCGGTTTAGCTTTATGTAACTAGCGTCGCTCTTTATATAAAATGGTACTTCGCCTCCCGTGCGCTGGGGCCAGAGGGTACGCCGTAGGTTGTAGAGGGTAACTGCTAGGTTATGGCGAGCAGCTGGTTCTTCCAGATGAGGCCAGAACTCGGATATCAATTCATGCCGAGGTACAGGTCTATTAGCCACCAGCAAATATTTGAACAGCAGAGCTACTTTTTGGCGCTGCCACTTCTGGGAAGGAATAAGAGCTCGGCCCCGGTATACTTTAAACCCATCAAGGCAGTATATTGAAAGACGTTCTGGCTGCACATTGTCGTTCATTAAATCGTACCCCCATTTGTCTCCTGACCCCGCTATGACAAATTGTACTACACCTACCCCGTCACCAGCTGACGGACTAGTGGGAATCCAATAAAATAAAGGAACAATGTATTTGTATTTAATGTATCTAATGCAAGTATTCGCCAACCAGGACCTAAATCCTCCTTCTTTAGCTAAATTAGGTGATAATTGATACGCCGTTGATAGGACAGAGGTCTTAGTAGTTTTTTTCAGCTAAATCGTCGATGTGTGACAAAATAGTGCTTAATGTTGTCTTATGCCGCAGAACGCTAAGCCTGGTTAACGTAAGGAACAGCACGGCCCTGATTAACCGCTTGCGTCCAGGATTTCTTTCAGATATATTCTCAAATGAACTCTAAGTGAGCAGGAGAAATAGTTTTCAGCGCGAATTCTTCTTATAGATGTCCTGACAACTTCCTATATCCAAGGGGGCTGCCTCTGATGAAGCGTTATATTGATTTCATTTTAAAAAGCGTTGCCGCGATCGAGGTCTTTCTGTCTGCCTTTCTTGTCTTTGCCGTCGCTTCCAGCAGCATTACCTTGGTTCGCCGTCTGTATTATGTAATTACAACCCCTGATTTCACGCAAACTTATGACCTCTTTGAGGGTTTTATGGCCCATACACTTCTTCTGGTTATCGGTTTGGAATTAGTCCTGATGCTACTTCGGCATACACCATCTAGTATTATCGAGGTGCTTGTTTATGCCCTAGCCCGGAAGCTGCTGATTCATGCTACTAATGCCTATGAACTGGCAGTGGGTGTGGTAGCGCTGGCTGGCTTGTTTGCCATTCGCAAGTATTTGATGGTCCCAATGTCAGCCGAGACCCAGGACCAAACACAGAAGGAAGCGCCCGGGTATTAAGACGATCTTAAGAACCTGATCAAAAAAGCTCTCTCTAAACTTTCTTAGAGAGAGCTTTTTGTTAGGTGAATTTAACTCTCGAACACGTCATCCATAAGGTGTTCGATCTTAGTTTCTTGGGCCTCTGTTTTCTCTTCGTTAATAATAATAGATATACGAAGCACATGGCCTTCCCTGGCCCCAGTCGGCAAAAGGCTCCGGGGCAAATTAAATGTGCCGTCTGGGTATTCAATTATAGCCATCTCGCCGGCGAAACGATCAATGATGAACACTGGCCTATCTCCCTTCTGCTATATTATTGTTCCTTTAACTTCGTTCCTTGTCGGTGGTGACTTTAACTTCCCGGCCATCGGTTGTCAACACCACTGTACCATTAAGATCTGTACGGAAAATTTGACTGTTGGCTTTCTCGAGGCGCTTAATCACCTTGGGGGTAGGATGACCATAGGTATTGTCCTGGCCCACCGAAATCACGGCTATGTCTGGGCTTACAGCTTGCAAAAAATCACTGGTGCTGGAGCTATCGCTGCCATGGTGGGCCACTTTAAGAACAGTACTCGATAAGTCGTACCCGGAAGCTAAAAGCTCCTTCTCTACTTCCGCCTCAGCATCCCCAGTAAAGAGAAAACTGGTTTCTAAGAAAGCGAGTTTAAGCACAGCACTATAGTTATTTAAGCCATTGTACGATGATCCGGCAGGGGATAAAAATTTGCCTGTTATGCCATCGCCCAAGTCAATTGCAAGATCCGGCTTAACTGGTGTTACTTTAAGTCCGGCGTTCTTTATGTTAATGAGCAAGTTCTCATACGTTTTCGAAGTATGTGTTACCCTAGGCATGTATATTTTGTCCACGGGAAAATCTTTTATAATATTTACCAATCCTCCGATATGATCCTCATGAGGGTGGGTGCCAATAACTATATCTAGCTTAGTTACCCCTTGGGAACGAAGATAATTTGTCACTAGATCAGAATCAGCCCGATTACCTCCATCGATGAGCATACTTCGTTCAGCTGTTAGCACCAAGATAGCATCAGCCTGTCCCACATCAATAACGTGGACGCTAAGCAAAGCCTCGGGTCCAGCTGATGGATCCGGCTCGGGAATATCCAGGGCGCATCCAGCTACTGTTGCCAGAAGGAGGAAAACAAGCAGTAGCACTGGCCATTTTGTACGCATAACAACACATCTCCCACCTAATTTTTAATGAAAGAATAGGTTCCTAAAACCTTGATTATAGTACCATATTATAACATGGAAATGATATGATACTGGATAGGGAAACACGGGTGGGCACAAAGACCCACCCCCTACGAATTCTCCTGACATGTGTGGTTTAGACAGGAATAACTTGCTCATCTGTTAAAAAGGAGGAAAACAGATAGTGCTGAGCCGTAACAAATATCTACTAGATGTACCAGCAGAGTGCTATGTAGACGAAGATGGACCGCAACCAGAGACAGACAAGAACATTATTGATTGTGCCTTAGGTACCAACCCTTTTGGTACGCCGAAGGCGGCAAAGGAAACATTCATCAATGCTGCCAAAAGCTACCGAATATCGTCTTATCCAGAACCCTGGGCGAGGAGGCTACAACAGTCGCTGGCCGCTTACTGGCATGTTAACAGCGATAACATTATTCTCGGTGCTGGCTCTATAGGCGTATTGCAGCAATTTAATACTCTATTTTTGGCGCCGGGAGCCCACCTGCTGGGTTTTGCTCCCCAATTTGCCGACTATGTGCGGGCAGCGCAGACGCACGGGGCCAAATATGAGGGGATTGTGCTTGCGCCGCCGGAATTTAAGATTTCTGCAGCCAAGCTCCTAGAGCACCTGACCAAAGATACGGCAGTAATATACATAGACAACCCTAATAATCCCACGGGGCAAGTTCTGCCCTTGGCTAATCTTGAGACTATCGCTGCCGAGGCCCAAAGCAATAATACAGCGGTGATTGTGGATGAAGCTTATGGCGACTTTATACCAAATGAGAACTCGGCCATAAACTTGGTGGCGAAATATCCTAATATAGTGGTAGCCCGCTCCTTCTCGAAGGGCTGGGGACTGGCTGGGCTTAGAGTAGGCTACGGCGTAATTAGCACTGAACTCAAAGAGCTGTATGATAAGGTAAACATGCCCTTTAGCATTATCGATCCGGCGGCGGAAGCTGCCTGCAGTGCGCTGGGACAACCGGAATTCCTTACCTACTCCCGGAAAAAGGTAGCCGAAGTAAAACAGCAGGTAAAGCAAAATCTTACCTGCCTCCAAATGTCCCATAGCCATGACACTACGCCCATCATGACCCTGACCGCTCCTCGGCCAGACATCAACCTAAGGAAACTCTTTTTACACCAGGGGGTGCTGGTAGTGGACGGCGGCGAATTCTCCGGACTCACACCGGCCTCGGTGCGACTTAGGGTGTCAGCCGATGGCGCAGCTCTGATAGAGCGTCTTCAAGCTGTGGAGCAAAGTATCTAGGCCCTCTTATAGGCTGCTTATCTAAATAAGGGCACTGCCTTTATGGTGCCGGCTAAAACTCCACCGAAGGTCTTAATAGGTCGCTCAAGGTAACGAGTTAGCTCCGCTGCTTCTTGGGGTAAAAGCTTCAACTCGGCTAATACTCGAGTTACGGTCGGGGCTAATGCTCGGTCCCCTCCATCTTCAATCTTGACGGCGATGCCTAGTCCCTGATTTACGAAGCCGATACCAAAGGAACTTTCACCACCGTCTTTAGCGATAAAAGTTTTTTCCCCGGCGGCGATTAGGGTACTGGTGAATCGGCCCGTACCGGCTACCAGCTCCGGATAAGTGATCATAGCTTCTACAATAGTCTCCATGCCTCGGCGCTGGGTAGCCGAGGCTGATTTTATGAAGGCCAATTTGGCATAAGCCAACGCCATTTTAGCCAGCGGCACAGCAAAGACCGGTACACCGCAAGTATCGAGGCCAAGCCCGATTTCTCCGGCCGGAAACTCGGTTATCTCAGCTATTGTCTGTAGCATTAGCTGTTGCACCGGGTGTTCGATATCCATATAGTTATCTATTTCCCAGCCTTGGGAACGGCTAATAGCCAACATGCAAGCGTGTTTGCCGGAACAAGCGTTTCTCAGCGGACTAACCGGCTCGCCTGCCGCTGCCAAGCGCTGGGCTGTTTGCCGGTGAAATGGACGGTGAACCCCACATTGCAATGCCTCTTTGGTAAGGCCTATCTTGTTTAAGATAGACTGTACGCGCTCTACATGCATATCCTGCCCGCTGTGGGAACCGCACATTACCGCCACTTCATCTAGAGAAAACCGATACTTGTCATAAGCTCCCGTCGTAAACAAAGGTAGTACCTGAAACGGCTTGGCTGCTGAGCGCAAAAATGTCATCCGCTCGGCATCACCTCGACTGTAAAGCACCTTTTCGTTAATATCCACTACCGCAATAGATCCATAATGCCGGCTCTCCGCTAAATTGCCGCGATAAGCCACCGCTACAACTTCTGACGGCACTTGTATCATCTCCTAACCCAGCTGTTCTTTAATAACGCCAGCGATGTTGTCGGCCAGATTTTTAAGCATGTCTTTTTCCTCGCCCTCCACCATGACCCGGATCAAGGGTTCGGTGCCAGATGGACGCACCAAGATGCGACCACGGTCGTGCAGGGCTTGTTCAGCTTTGGTGATGGCTAACTTTATTGCCTCGTTATCTTCCCAACCGCTTTTTGTTTTGACCGGTACGTTCACAAGAAGCTGGGGAAAATGTTTCACCACAGCAGCCAACTGGGATAAGGGTTGCTGCTTTTCGGCCATGACGTTAAGGAGTTGCAAAGCGGTACTTAGTCCATCGCCAGTGGTGTTGTGGTTGAGATTAATTATATGGCCCGATTGTTCGCCACCCAAGTTCCAACCGCGGTGCTTCAGTTCTTCTAAGACATAACGGTCACCCACCTGGGCTCGGACTAGCCCTAAACCGTGCTGCTTCAGGGCTACTTCCAGTCCCATATTGCTCATGGTGGTAGCAACCAACCCGCTCCCTTTAAGCAATCCCTTCTCTTTTAGCCACAGAGCCAGTATAGCCATAATCTGGTCACCGTCCACCAGTTGCCCCTTCTCGTCCACTGCTAACAAGCGGTCGGCATCGCCATCGAAGGCCAGGCCAATGTCGGCCTTAGCTTCTTGTATGGCCAGCTGTAACGCCTCGGGATGGGTAGAACCACAATCCACGTTAATATTGGTTCCGGTGGGAGCAGCATTAATAACGGTAACTTTAGCTCCCAGACGCTCTAGTATTTCCGGCGCTACCTGGTAGGCTGCTCCATGAGCTGTATCGGCTACTATTTTTAATGTAGATAGGTCAGTCCCTAGCTGCTCCTCAAGGTGTTCTAAATACAATGCGGCTGCATCAGGCAACTTACACTGCCTTCCAACCTGTGCACCAGTGGGCCGGGGCAGATTATGTTCTGTCAGTAAGTTCTCTATACGGTCTTCGGTTGCATCGGGCAGTTTATAGCCCTCAGACGAGAAAAACTTGATGCCGTTATCCTCAGCAGGATTATGAGAGGCAGATATCATAACCCCCGCATTGGCACCTAGAACACCAGTGAGATAAGCAACCGCCGGTGTCGGCACAACCCCGGCACTAAGAACATCGCCCCCCACCGATAAAATGCCAGCCGTAAGGGCAGCCTCTAACATGTCACCTGATTGGCGGGTATCTTTTCCTACTACTATTTGCGGTCTATGCTTGCCATCAGTCAAAACAAAAGCTCCCGCCTGCCCGAGAGCAAAAGCCAGCTCGGGTGTAAGATCCTGGTTGGCTACGCCACGTACACCATCTGTTCCAAATAACCGCCCCAACGTATGTCCTCCTCTGTAGATCACTTAGTTGTATCAGCTCTAACTTAATATTCCTCTGGTTGTAAAACTGCATTTTACCGATCATTGTCTCTGTTTTTTCTACATAATATTAGGGGCTGTTTTGGCGGCAGCCCCTTGTGAAAAGCGTTAAATAGATTTATTCTGTTTGGGCCGTGCTCTCTCTTACCGTTATCTTAACTTTGGTCGGTTCAAGTCCCACTTGTTTCACCCCATCGGGCAAAACCAAATGCACTGGGAGTTCGTGTTCTCCTACCGCCAAGTCCTGAGCACTAACATAGGCTGCTATATCTTCTGCTGTTAAACGGTTGATGGTTTGGTAAAGACCGTTTACGGTGGCTTTAATTGTTTTCGATTCGGCTTCGGCCTCTAAGTTCTCGCCTAAATTGCGTATTTTAAGATCCAGATTATCGAACGTACGTTGGCTGCTACGGGCTTCAATAGTTACTGTTACTTGCACCCGCTCCACCTCGGCCAGAACTTCTTGGGGCAAAGCTACTCTAAGGTCAACTGTTTTGCTAGCTGTCAATCCGTCAATATCAAACGGCAAAGTGGAGACTGATGTAACCTCGGCTAACATAGCAGCCGGGCCGCTTATAACAATAGTGCTCGGTTCTACCGTTACCTGGGTTACCCTATAACCCTCGCCAGGCTCACCAGTAACTTGCGGCTCAATGGGGACTATCTTGGCCGGCAACCGAGCTACCGGTAAACTAACTTCGATCACTTCCGGCTTAATCCTAAGCCCTTCGGCCGCCGGTGCTCCCTTGCTGTCTAGCACTTGAACGGGAACACTTACTTGAAGGTTATCCTTTACCCCTTCTGTATCTAACCTAACTACTGCCCGGCTGGCATTAGCCACTCGGCTGCGCGGCCCTTCCACCAGTATCTGCACTGGGTTTAGCACCGGCTCTCCGGCAGTATAATTGGTGGCCGGTGTTCCCCGCCTGATAAGGTCTACCGGTAATTGTTTTTGTATAATGGCCTCTAGCTTAATTGTGACTTCATGCGGTGTCACCTGAACAACCTGTAGTTTATCCGACAGAGGGGTCAGCTCTACAGGGTAGGTTCCTTCGCCTTCTTCGGCTCCAGAAAGATCAATAAAGGCATCTATTTCCGGCGCGCTAGCGGCGTATAAGTCGTTACGACGTCCGCGTAACCTGACCGACACCGGTTTGGCATCTTCGGCCAAGACAAACCCGGTGGGCATGTTGCGCAGTTCGGGCATCACAGTAACGGTGCGCACATCGGGCGGATTTTGTTCGTTGATCACGAACAGCCACATGACGAAAGCGAGAACTAGTGCCACCACACGTACCACTGAATCTTTTTGTAGCCAATTATCCATGTAATGACCCCCAGCGCCAGAACGGTATTGCTGATTCCTGCTTGAAAATCCCTAGCAATAGTTCGCTAAGGCCGGATTCATCCAGATGGCGCTTGAGCACTCCTTCGTGGGCCAATGAGATAATACCCGTCTCTTCGGATACCACCACAGCCACACAGTCCGATTGCTCGCTAATACCTAGCGCCGCCCGGTGTCTGGTGCCCAATTCAACACTAACATCGTTTTCGGTTAACGGTAAGAAGCAGCCAGCCGCCGTTACGCGATCGTCACGAATAATAACGGCGCCATCGTGAAGAGGGGTATTGGGGACAAAAATATTAACCAGTACTTCCGCCGATACTACCGCATCGAGCGGAATCCCTGTTTCTTCCACCTCCTTGAGACCTGTCTGCTTCTCCAGCACCATCAGAGCTCCAACTTTATTCTGGGATAGCACCTGGACCGCCCGCACTACTTCGCGGATCGTGTGACTTACGTCACCGGCCTCAACAAAACGAGTAGTCCCCGAAAAAAGGCGACCGCGGCCTAGTTGTTCTAGGCCACGCCTAAGTTCGGGTTGGAAAATAAGCGGGATGGCAATAAGGCCCATGGTCATTCCTTTATCGAGCAGCCAACTGGTGGCCGCCAACTCGAAGCGCCGGCTAATAGAGTAGGCGAGCAAAAGCACAGCCAAACCTTTTATTAGCTGTACGGCACGAGTGCCCCTTATCCAGATGATCACCCGATAAAAGACGAAGGCCACGATTAAAATGTCCAGAACATCCAATATACCAAATTCGCCAAGCTGTGTCAGCATAAGCTTCACCTTACCATTTACTGTTTCTCTTTCTATTACTTCCTTATCCTTATACTCATTATACTAACTATAGTTTCGCTGACCAAGCTAAAAAAACCTTTTAGGTTGTTAAAGTTTTTACGAAACCTTAACCAAGTTCTTCGGTGCGGGCTTTGATCACTTCTTCTCTTAAACTAGACCAAATAGTATGAAACAAATCAAGAAATCGTGGGTCGGACCGGATAACAGTAAGGTCGCGCGGACGAGGTAGATCAATATCCAACATCTCTTTAACTTTGCCAGGGCGAGCTGTCATGACCAGCACTCGATCCCCTAGCCCTAACGCCTCGTCGATACTGTGAGTAATGAAGATAGCTGTCTTTTGGGTTCCCTCCCATATTTTTAAGAGTTCTTGCTGAAGCATAACCCTGGTCTGTTCATCCAACGACCCAAAGGGTTCGTCCAGCAGCAAAATCGAAGGATCGTTGGCAAAGGCTCGGGCCACACTTACTCGCTGTTTCATACCGCCGGATAGTTGGTGTGGATAGACGTGGGCAAACTTTGTTAGGCCGGTCATTTTAAGATAATGATCAGCAATACGTTCTCGCTCAGCCGCAGGCACATTCCTCATGGCGAGCCCATAGGTTACATTGGCTTTCACCGTGTACCAAGGAAATAGCGATTGTTCTTGGAACACCATGGAATTAACCGGTTTGCCCTCTTCTTGAACAGTTACCACGGCCTCTCCGGCGGTAGGTTGCTCTAGATTGGCCAAAATCCGAAGCAATGTGGTTTTACCGCATCCGCTGGGCCCCACGATACAGAGAAATTCACCCTCCTTTACCGTAAGGTTTATATCTTCCAAGGCCACTATCGGGGAACCACGATGGTTGGGGAAAACTTTGCTTATTTTATTTACTAAAATAGCATCACGGCTAGAGCTCATCTTTGCCTCCCTACATACGATACTGCTGCCATTTAAGCATGGGGCGTTTTCCATGGTATCACCCGCCGTTCAATGTAGTCCAACACGTAGGACATAATGTAGCCTAAAACAGACATCATGATCAGGGCTACGAACATGCGTTCAATGTCGAACATATCGTAAGCCCGCCAGATCCAGTAGCCGACACCGGCCCGGGCAGCGGATAGTTCGGCCGCCACAATAAGCAGCAGGGCCGTTCCCATTCCTAGCTTAAAACCGGCGAAAATCATCGGCAATGCCCCGGGCAAGGCGACGGTACGATAAAAATTCCAGCGGCTAGCATTATAGTTTTTGGCTACATCGAGATAGATTTTATCGATGCTAAGAACTCCGGCCATGGTGTTTATTAAAACTAAATAGAAAACGCCAATGGCAATGGTAAATACCTTGGAACTTTCTC
>JBMNSQ010000057.1:0-10269 GCA_050945275.1 bacterium
GAAACTGCACTCAAACGATCCCTGGCTACAGGGGTACGCATCCGTCCTGGACGTCGCGGTGGGAAAATTGAGATCGAATATTATTCTGCTGAGGACCTAGAACGATTAACCGCTATCTTACAAGGGATTCAGGAGTCCTTGCTGCTCGATAGTAATCTGTAATAAACGAAGCTTAATTCAGACCGAGGTGAGTGGACCATGAACACAGCACAATTAGCACAGTTATTTAATATACCTGCTAATGTAGAAGCCGTACTTATGCCACTTATTGTTGCCGTGCTGGTGATCCAGTTTTTCTTTATTATATTTTTATGGATGCGATTAGGCTCCCTCGCTAAGAAATATAATGCATTTATGACTGGGACCCCAGGGGTATCTCTAGAAGATAAGTTAATAGAACTTGTTAACCGAGCCCGGCAGCAAGAAGAGAGCATGAAAGGGCTTCATTTTGCTTTGCGCCAATTAGAACAAATCCACCAAAACTCGGTACAACAAGTGGGGGTAGTGCGCTTTAACGCTTTTCCTGACGCCGGCAGCGATCTTAGCTTTGCCATTGCTGTCCTAGATGGAAACAGTAACGGTTTTGTGCTCAGTAGTATTTACGGCCGAGATGAGTCACGTGTTTATGCTAAACCTATAACCCAGGGCAAATCGGAGTATTTGTTAACACAGGAAGAGGAAGAAGCTATTTTACGAGGGCTAAGAAAATAATAGGAAGAGGCAGGAATCTTCAACTAAATATCGAATAGGTAATAAGCACCATGATTCCCAAGTACTACCTGAGGTGGTTCCTTATGCCCATGTCATTCATTAATCCCAAATTGAACAAGAAGCGAGCCTCAAAACCTCGTGCTTTTACGTTGATGTTTGTACCCCATTCAGGAGATAAAACACGGCGTCTGCGGTTACCTTTGTGGGCACTGCAGATGCTGCTTATTGTTATGCTCACCTTTGTAGGTGGGCTTTCTTGGTTAGGGAAAGATTATCTCAGACTTAGGGCTAATACTGAAGAATTAGTTCGCTTACGGAGTGAAAACCGAAGCCAAGCCCAACGAATTGAAGAATTAGCCGAGGAAGCTATTGCAGTTAAGGAGCGGCTAATAGAAGTAGACGAGCTAGATAAAAAGGTGCGGGAAATGTTGGGTTTGCCCAGCCGGGAGCCGGGAGAATCGGCTTTAAGAACAAGTCAAAGCTTGTCTCGGGGTGGACTCGGGCGGTCGGTAACACCAGCCGATATTCATGATGCATTACAGGGGGCTCTCGTCAGTATCGATCCAGCTCGGGAAACCCTGGAGAAGCTAAAGGAAGATGTAACCAAGGAACAACATCGTCTGGCCCATACTCCAAATGGTTGGCCAGTTCGCGGTACGATATCATCTTACTTTGGTGCCAGGCGCTCGCCTTTTGGGCGGCGGACAGAATTTCATGAGGGGATCGACATTGCCGCTCCAAGCGGCACAGCTGTCAAGGCTACTGGGGCAGGTACAGTGACGTTTGCCGGCTGGTACAGCGGTTACGGCTATATGTTAGTGATTGACCATGGCTACGGTTATCAAACGGCGTACGCACATAACTCCAAGCTCAATGTTTCGGTGGGACAAACGGTTGTGCGTGGCGATACCATTGCTTATGTGGGTAGTAGCGGGCGCAGCACAGGGCCGCATCTTCATTATGAAGTGCGGTATCTAGGAGTAAAAAAAGACCCTGGTAAGTACCTGTAGCCATGAGAGAGGAGTAAGGGTATGTTTGGTGGACGCAAGCAGGAAGTAAATTTTGATCAGGTGGACACGATTATAGGGCAGGGTACGGAATTTAAAGGTACAATAAAGGCCGCTGGTACCATCAGAGTGGATGGATGCATAGAAGGAGAAGTAGTTATTGACGGAGATTTGATTGTAAGTGAAAGCGCTTCCCTCAAGGCTAATATTCAAGCTCGTCATGCTACGGTGGCGGGGAAACTGGAAGGCGATGCCGAACTTTCCGGTCGGCTGGAGATTGCCCCCACGGGCAAGATTTATGGGCAGATTAAAGTTGCTAGCTTGGCGGTGGCCGAGGGAGGCTTTTTATCGGGTAATTGCATCATGCTGGACCCAAAATCTTCCAGTGGCGCGTCGGGCAAGTCTATGCACCAATCAAAATCTCCCAAGGTATAATTAAGGAGCATATTAAACCTGTACTGCAGGCAGAGGTGTTCCTGTAGGTGGCATCTAGTCATTACTACACAAGCTGTGCTTTGTTGTCATCCTGCCTATCCAGGGTTTCCTTAAAACACCCGCCTAATTAGTGGATGATCTTTCCGCTTGACACGGCCTTAGGCTGGATCTAATATAAGAGTAGTAAGAAAATTAACCCAATGTGTTAAAAGACAGACAGAGGGGAACAAGTCCAACTGAATGAAG
Organism: bacterium; assembly: GCA_050945275.1. GTDB lineage: Bacteria > Bacillota > DTU030 > DUMP01 > DUMP01 > JAAYWY01. The sequence goes on from JBMNSQ010000057.1 coordinate 2,400, forward strand.
TCATAGCCGGGTTATAACCTGGCTTTTTCTGCTCTATGGGGGTTGTCCCAAAAGAGGATTTACCCTCTTGGAAGGGGGAACTTAGCTATGCGTGTTACCAACCATCCCTTACTTGGGCTCCAACCGGGGGCTAATCGGGTTCCGATTGAAGTGGACGGTAGGCAGCTATGGGCACGTGAAGGGGAGCCTATTGCGGCTGCGCTTATGGCCAATGGGATCCGTGTGTGCCGCACTACCAGACGGCGGGGTGAGCCGCGCGGTGTGTTTTGTGGTATTGGTCATTGCACAGATTGCGTTATGACAGTGAACGGCCAGCCTAATGTACGTACTTGTATTACACCGGTTAAGGCTGGGATGAAAGTGATTACGCAAAGGGGGCTGGGCCAGTGGCCCAACTCAAATTAAACGGGGTAGCTGTGGTTGGCGGTGGTCCGGCTGGCCTTATGGCCGCCCTAACAGCTGCCCGTCTAGGGACCGAGGTTGTTCTTATTGACGAAAACTTAGAGCCGGGGGGCCAACTACGTAAGCAGATTCATAAATTCTTTGGTTCTAAGGCTCATCGGGCCGGCGTGCGCGGTTACCGTATTGCTCAAGAACTAATTAACGATTGCATTGCTGCCGGGGTTAAATTTTTGAGTAACTCAGCGGTCTTTTCACTAAATAAACGGACCATAGGCCTAGCAGATCAACATAAAGCAGTCCTACTTAAAGCCGACGCCGTAATTTTAGCCACCGGCGCTAGCGAAAATGCAGTGGCTTTTCCTGGCTGTACCCTTCCTGGCGTCATGGGAGCCGGAGCGGCCCAAACGTTTGCTAATTTGCACCGGGTTTTGCCCGGCAATCGTGTGTTGATGGTGGGTGGGGGTAATGTGGGGCTCATTGTTTCCTACCAATTGCTTCAAGCGGGAGCCCAAGTTGTAGCGGTGGTGGAGGCTTTACCGCGCATAAGTGGGTATCAGGTGCATGCCGCCAAAATTAAACGGGCCGGTGTGCCTATCTTGACGGGTCATACTGTACTTAAAGCGTGTGGGGATGGGGAAGTTCAAGAAGTTACAGTAGCCGCTGTGGATGATCATTTTATGCCGCTACCAGGAAGTGAGCGTATCTTTGATGTGGACACAGTTTGTTTAGCGGTAGGTTTGACCCCGCTAGCTGAACTGGCTTGGCAAGCTGGGTGTTCTTTTTCTTATCAGCCTTCACTGGGTGGGTATGTACCGCTACATTCTGCTAATATGGAGACTACCATGCCCCACGTTTATGTAGCCGGAGATATTGCTGGGGTTGAGGAAGCATCCACTGCTTTAGAGGAGGGCATGATTGCTGGGTTGGCGGCTGGATCGAGTGTGGGATTGAGTGTACCGGAAGCAGAGTTTAAGGCCGCGCAACTGCGACTGCAGGCTTTGCGCTGTGGGCCTTTTGGCCAAATGCGACAGCAGGCAAAAAACGAGCTAGTAAAGAGGTGGACAGATTGTCACGTCGGCGGATAGCTGTGATCGAATGTCCGGAAGAAATACCGTGCAATCCTTGCGAGACTGCTTGCCCTGAGGGTGCAATTTATATCGGCGAACCGATTACCAACCGTCCCCAGTTTAATGCTGAGCGCTGCGTCGGTTGCGGTCTGTGCATCGCTGCTTGTCCCGGTCTGGCTATCTTTTTGGTGACTACCGATAGCGATGATGAAGCGGAGGTTACTTTTCCTTACGAATTTCTTCCCTTACCGGAGCCAGGACAGATTGTAACCGCGGTTAACCGAGAAGGAGAGAGTTTGGCTCAAGCAGTAGTAAAGAAGAGGTGGCAATCACAAGGAGCTGACGGCACGCACTTAGTAACAATTATGCTTCCCGCCCAATTGGCGAACCAGGCACGGGGTATAAGGGGGCTAAACAATGACCGAAGATGACACTATTATTTGCCGCTGCGAAGAAGTGACCAGAGGGGAGATCAAACAAGCCATCAAGGCAGGAGCAGTCACCCCCCAAGCAGTGAAACGATTTACCCGCGCCGGTATGGGTTTGTGCCAGGGACGGGCCTGTAGGCGCTTGGTTGCTCAAATCATTGCCCAGGAAACAGGGCAAAACATAGCCGATATTATACCTACCACTTACCGGCCACCGACTCGTCCGCTGACTGTAGTTGCCCTAAAGGGGGAACAGTCGTGAAGGTGTCAGCTGATGTGGTGGTGATCGGCGGTGGCGTTATCGGTACTGCTGTCACCTATTATTTGTCTTATCTGGGGGCAGACGTCCTTTTGTTAGAAAAAGGAGAGCTAGGTTCAGGTACATCATCAGCCTGTGATGGCTTTGTTATATTACAGTCAAAGAGTCCCGGTGTTCATCTACAGCTCGGTCTGGCTTCGGCTCACTTGTACCGCAATTTGGCAGCTGAGCTAGACTGGGATATCGAATACAATCCTTGCGGTGGCCTTATTGTTATTGAGCGCTCTGATGAACTACCGGCCATGAAGACTTTCATGCATAAACAGCAGTCCATTGGCCTGGATGTAGGCTTACTCAGTTGCGAAGATGTTCGGCGGTTGGAGCCCAACGTGGCACCTCATGTAGCTGGGGCTACATACAGTTCGCTGGACAGCCAAGTTAATCCGTTGCAAGTGGTGTTAGGTTTTGCAAAGGCTGCGACCCGGCAGGGGGCTCGGCTACATCAGGGAACCGCTGCCCTGTCTTTGGTCCGGAAAAACGGTCGTATAGAGAAGGTGGTTATTCCCGGCGGCTGTATTTATGCTGACTCCGTAGTGTTGTGTACCGGCGTGTACACTGCTCCCCTCCTCGCCCCCTTGGGCCTAGAATTGCCCCTTCGACCTCGGCGCGGGCAGCTAGTGGTCACCGAACCGGCACCGCCTTTGATCCGTCATATTTTTCTCTGTGCTCGCTATATTGCGGCTAAGTATCATCCCGAACTCCTGGCGGCCGCCGAAGACGATGCTTTGCGGCTAGGAGTTGGGCTAGCTCTAGAGCAAACTGCAGCTGGCACACTTCTTGTCGGTAGTACCCGTGAGTTTGTGGATTGGGATACCACCACTACCTTAGAAGGTGTGCGAACAGTTCTGCGTCACGCCGCCAACATTATACCGGCCCTCAATAAGCTGAACATTATTCGTACTTTTGCCGGTCTGCGTCCTTATACACCCGATGGTCTCCCATACCTAGGTCTTATGCCGGGGATAGACAATCTGTATGTTGCTGTCGGACACGAAGGCGATGGCATAGCGTTAGCTCCCATAACAGGAAAACTAATGGCCGAACTTGTTACATCTGGGCAAACGTCCATACCATTACATGAAATTGCCCCCGATCGTTTCTCTCAAGGGAAGAAGCAGGGCGGAAAACCGATGGTTTCACCTTAAAGTAGGAACATTAATCAGTTGGCTAGCGTAAACTTGGGGAAAGGATTTTAGTAAGGGGTGAGATGAATGCTGACTGTCCTCTTGCCGGTATTGGTACTGTTTGCCATTATTTTGCTTCCGCTACCTAAAATCGGCGGTGACGTTCGGATTGGTCTGCTTTCGGCGGCAGTGCTGGCATTTCTCTTGGGTCAGGTTGGGGTTTCGCCGGCTGTAGTAGCAGCTATCGACGGTATCGACCGTATTGCCTGGGTGATCGGTCTGTCCATCTTTGGCAGTATCTATGCCCAAACCCAGATTCGGCTTGGAACCATGGATACGGTGCTTAACACTTTCCGGGCTCTTTTTGGTCGTTCTCCGCGGGGGTTAATTACGGCTGTAGTACTTAGCTTGGTACTAGCGGGATCGTTACTTGGGGACGCCATTGCCACCACTACTGTCATTGGCGTGCTAGTGGTTATGTCCTTAGCTGAACTCGGTTTAGACGGCGAACAAGTGGGATTAACTTTGTTGTTAGGCGGAATCCTTGGTTCCATTATGCCTCCTATTACCCAATCCTTTTTTCTCGCCGCTAGTCTAGTCGACACTCCAGTGGATCCTGTGATTAGCATCGGCTACATTACCGTGGGGATTGGTGTTATGGTAGCTCTGGCTACTGTCTGGCGCTACGTTCATATTAAGGAACTTCCACCAGAGCTCATACCTATCCGCTCCGCCGGTCAAATCCTGGCCCGGGAATGGCCCCGTCTAGTTCCACTGGTGGTGCTAGGAGCGATTGTTATTCTGCGCTCCGGCTTTAAAATTGAGGTGTTAGAAGTATTAGACCCACTACTGCCCCTAGGGGACGTTCCCATCCTTAAGGCCCTTACAAACCGTATTATTCAGGCAATAATAATCACCACTGTCTTAACCATGGCTTTTCCCCAGGTACGCCGCGAGCTAAGAGGAATATTAATTGACGGTATCAAAGCTGTGTCTAAGACCGTACAGATCCAATTTTGCGCCGGCATTATGCTGGGGGCTTTTTATGCCTCCGGGATGATCGACCAAGTTGTTGCTTTCACTCAAGGTCTTACACCGGCTGCCACCACCTTAGGTGGAGCAGTAGCCGTTCTTTTGATCGGGATGCTCACCGGCTCTCAAAGTACAGCTCAAAACACACTTCTTCCTTTCTTAGGCCCGATGTTGACGCAAAATTTCGGCGTTAGCGCCACTAAAGCGGCTCTCGGAGCGGGCCACCTGGCCATGGCTGGTCAGTCTATGCCGCCGGTTTGTCTGACTACTTTCGTAGTGGCCGGAGTAGTAGGCGGTATTTTAGCGAAAAAAGTCGATCCGGTACGCATTATGATCATGGCCTTACCGGTTACCTTGTATTTTACTGCTGTGGGCCTGGCTGCCTGGTTCCAGTTGTTCTAACTATAGCATTGTTGAATCGGCTAAAAAACAACTTAAATCCATATATTGATAGAGTTAACGTTGTTGTCGTATATTAAAGTAAAATGTGCGTCATAAGCGGGCCAGCAAATTGATCTTATTGTTATGTGAATGGCGGAAAATAGCAGGGTAGCGTGTCATGCATTTTTACCATCGTAAATGTAATGAAGGAGCTTTCCAGTTATCCTGAGCGAAGTGAAGGATCTAGACCCAAGTTTCTTGTTTCACTTGGAATGACAGTCATGGCAGGGACTATTTAGGGATAATGCACAAAAGCAGATAACGTCGAACTGACGGTTTTATATTTTCCAAGGGAGCTATGGAGTTCGTTTTAGGGTACAATACTGGTTGAATTGGGCAGGGATTTTGACACACTTAGAAAAATATGAAGCAAAGGGGAATGAAAAGTGAAGCATGAATGGAGAAAGCACGAGAAGCATTTGTATATGCCCAAACAAATCCCTGAAATGGTAACAGTACCAAGACAAAAGTTTATTATTATAAAGGGAGAAGGAGATCCAAATAGTGAAGACTTCACCAAAAGGGTAGAGGTCCTTTACTCATTGGCTTATGCCATCAGAATGATGCCAAAGCAAGGGTATACTCCAGAAGGTTATTTTGAATACACAGTATATCCATTAGAGGGAATCTGGGATTTAACAGAAGAGGGGAAGAAATTAGACATACTGGATAAAGATGAGCTGTTATATACTATCATGATTAGGCAACCAGATTTTGTAACAATAGAAGTAGTAGATAAGGCACTTGAAAACGTAAGAAAAAAGAAACCCCATCCATTATTGGATGAGGTACGGTTTGATACCATGGAAGATGGCTTATCAGTCCAAATACTTCATATCGGCTCTTATGATGATGAGGAAATCAGTCTTAACCGCCTGAACATGTATATAGAAGAGAACAACCTTGAGAAGGTGACCCTGGCTCATCGTGAAATATATTTATCTGATCCGAGGAAAGTAGAACCAGCAAAATTAAAAACAGTCCTGAGATATATGGTTAAAAGCAAGTTATAGGCGGCCTGTAGTAGTAGTCGTGTCAGGATCTAGCGGATTTTCGGTGGTTTTCCGCGGTGTTGAGTTTGTTTGCATGGAGCTGATAAAAGCGGCCTATATAGAGAGGTTCTCCCGATCGGGGAACCTCTCTTTTTGGTATTTTAATATTGCGGTACTAATTTATCTTGAGTGAGGCTTCTATTGCCGCTATACTTGAGGGGAAGTTGGCTCTTGCCAGGGCTAGATGGCAGTAATTTTGAGGTTTTTTATTATGTGATATGTCCATATTACCATGTACCCGGATGGAGAAAGGGCAAGGGGGCTTGGCCTGGTACGGTTCGAACAGCTTATGATAAACGTTCAATGTTTACTCATAATGTTTGCTGGCTTCACCATAGCGCGGTATTATTGGATGTTAGAACCACCTAGTAAATAAACGAAGAATGCTTCTGAAAGAGAGTGGTGAATAGATGAGTAAGATAGTCGTGATTTATCAATCCAAATACGGGGCGACAGAGAAATACGCAGAATGGTTAGCGGGAGAATTATCGGGTGATTTAATTCAAACAAGGAAAGCAACAATTGAACAGGTAGAAAAGTATGATGCTGTTATTTTGGGTGGTGGCATATATGCCACTGGAATTGCAGGTATTTCTTTTCTCAAAAAGCACTATGCCCCGTACCCCATTTGATGGACAGTAGAAACACATGGTAAACTGAACATCAGAAAGGGGTACGACACCATGGGTAAAAGATACAATACGGAATTCAAACTGGAAGCCGTACGGAGGGTCGAAAGAAGCGAAGAATCCATATCTCAGGTGGCCAGAGACCTAGGTGTTAATGAAAATACAATGTATGGTTGGGTCAAGAGATACCGCGACAAGGGAGAGACGCTTCCCTTCCCCGGGAGCGGAAAGTTAAGCCCCGAGGACGATCGTCTTAGGAGACTTGAGCAGGAAAACAGAGATTTGCGCGAGGAAAATGAGATCCTAAAAAAAGCGGCGGCCTACTTCGCCAAGAACCAGAAATAAAGCGGTTCGAATTTATCAAGGCTAACCGCAGCACATACCGGGTGGCGAAGCTATGCAAAGTTCTTGGGGTATCGAGGAGTGGTTATTACGCATGGGATAAACGACCGGTAAGTGATAGGGCTAAAGAAAATGCCAAGATTTTAGCAAAAATCAAAGAGATACACAGCAATAGCCGGCAGTCCTACGGTAGTAGGAAGATAACCGAGGAACTACGCCGCAGTGGCATACTCATCAACCATAAGCGTGTCGTACGCCTAATGTTAAGTAGCGGCATTCGCTCAAAGCTGGCCAAGAAATATAAGGCGACCACCAATTCAAAACACAACCTACCGGTTGCGGCCAACATACTAGGCAGAGAATTTGTTGCCGACAAACCTAACCAGAAACTAGTGAGCGATATAACCTATCTTTGGACTGATGAGGGTTGGCTGTACATAGCCGCTCTAATGGATCTATATGGCCAGAAGATAGTTGGACTATCGATGGGTGAAAGAATGACCAAGGAACTTGTAATAAGCGCCCTCAAAGGCTACAGGATGCGAGTAGGGCGCCATACCGGGGTGTTGGTTCACTCTGATCGCGGAAGCCAGTATTGCTCTCATGAATACCAAGCACTCCTTAAAGACTACGGTTTTGTGTGCAGTATGTCCCGCAAGGGTAACTGTTGGGATAATGCCCCAATGGAGGCCTTCTGGGGCAAGATGAAATACGAATGGCTAATTGATCAACGCTTCAAAAACAGGGCTGAGGCCCGCGCAGCGGTGTTCGAATATGTGGAGATATTTTACAACCGGACAAGGCTACATCAAGCCAACGGGTATCTCACACCGGAGGAATACTACGGTAGATACCAGATGGCATGAAATATTTAGCATTCCTACAAAAAGTCAAGTTATCTTGTGTTTAAGCTGTCTAGTAAACGGGGTACAGTGCAGATTGTATGGCGATCGCAGTATATCAATTCGGGGATACCCTCCCGCCAGATCATTTGTTCGATGACCTCAAAATATCCTTTAAGACATTCATTTCTT
>JBMNSQ010000058.1:0-10139 GCA_050945275.1 bacterium
ATATTGTAAGGACCCTGGCCGTAGCGGTACTGCCCGAACGCAATATGTGCCGCTCAAAGGGTTCGCCTTCCTTATATGTTTCATGCCATACCCGGGCCAAGACTCGCCCCTTAGCCTGCACCGGACGACGCCCTTGTTCGCCTAAAACAAGCACATCACCAGCCTTAACAGAAGCGCCTTTATCCACCAACGGTCTGCCCGCCAAGACTAATACATCAAGAACAAGACCGTTTTTCCTCGCCGCCAAATGTCCCGGTGTAGCCAACTCCGGCGGCGGTAATTTGGGTACGACGTTAAGCACAAACCGAGTACCTATAAAATAGGCTCGGGCCCAAGCCAATTCCGGAAACTGAGTAAGAACTTCGTGTTCAATAGTACTAAGATCAATCTTATCCTTAAAGATTCCCCGAACAACCCCACGAGATATAAGCAGTTGCTCCAGTTCTGTCCTCTGTGCTTCATGTCCCACACCCTGGATCTGAACTGACCACACACAACTGGACCAAAGATAAAGAAGAAAGAGAAAGATTAGCCCGCCTGCCGCCAACATTCTTCTTCGCTTAAAAGTCCGCACAAAGAAAGGTAGCCCCATCTTTTCTACAATTCTTACCTTTACCCTAAGATTGCGAACCAAAGGGCGTAAGCGTAAAAAAGCCCGGCTACTCAGCCGAAAATAAAGTATCCCCTCTCGGCGGCGTATGTCCCACAAATAAATCCCGCGGGCCAGACATTGATTAAGGAGACGCTCGGCCTCTTTCCCTTCCACTCGAACTAGTACCTGCCCCTGTAACCAAAACCAGCTCTTCACAAAAAACATCTCGTCCCCCCACCCTTAAACCAATTCCAAACTCTTAATACGACCCCTAATAACTACTTCCTCCGGGGCCAGACTTATTAGCACCAGTTCCTCTCCGGAAACAATAAGCTCTCCCTCAGGCAATGCCAGCCTAAGCTCTTTTGGCGTATATTCAATAATGCCGCGATGATTCTCCAGCGTAACCTCAATATTTCCCACCAGCGTAAGTCGCGGCAGATCGAGTACAATGTCTTGCGGAATCTCCAAAAATTCCGCTAATTTTCGGCCAAACCGAACCCCTCGCTGCATATCATCAACGCCCCCTCGCCCCCGACATCGAGGCTCTTCCTTTAGCATATGTATGAGCCCAAGAGGGACCTAATACCGAAAATCCTCCAGGGAATAAAAAACACTCCCTAAAAAAAGAGTGTTCCATGGGTAAGTATTCTTACAATTCTGGACAGGACATTCTTGTCATGGCTATAAAAGCTCTGCTTCAATAACATCCTACCTGCCTGCCCAGCCTGCCAAGAGTAAAGCGAAGGGAGTAAAGCGAAGTGAGTAAAGCGGAGGAAAAGCTTTGCCTAAAGAATCTTAGTCTAAGATTCCTCAGTCGTTTCACTCCTTCGGAAAGACACGGAAGGACATGACAAACTTTAGTTTATCGTGGCACAGTAATGCATAGAAATTCTGAGCTTAGTGAAGAATCTTTTTAAGATCGTAATAACACTGTTTCCTTAGATTTGCTAATTGACAGGAAGCTGCCGATGACTCGTGAAAAACAAGGTCACTAGCGCTAACGCTTATGACCTTGTTTTTTAATATTATTGACCGAACATAATGAGTTCGGGCTCCAAGGAGCACGAGTGGGCACGGAAGCCCACCTCTACAGGAACAGCTGCGGACATTGTGTAGAAACAGCCCTCAGTGACTGCCCAGTTCGCCTGCACCGGGGCTCGCTTAGGACCTGCACTAGAATGAGCGACTGGACTAAATTGTTAGGAGATAATAAATCTTGGCTCGGTGCTGGCAATTTATCGATTGGCTGTCTTTCGGGCACGGTGGTAGCTCTCTCTTGGGCAGCAGTTTCCAAAGAGCTAACTGCCATCGCTTCAGTTGCTGGCTGCCAAGACCCCAATTCTTGGTCTTCAGAAAAGATCCTTTCTTGCTCTGTCCTGTTCTGGATTGGTTCTAAAGCAATACTTTCTATCTCATCCTCATCATCTTCTTCCTGATATAAATGGCCTGAAAGGCCACGACGCACGCGCCTAGATGGCGGGCGTCTGGACCGAGCCTCGGTCTTCCCTGCCATTTTATGGCGACGACGCTGGGCAGTTTGGCCTCCCAATAGTCTTCCGATAAACCATATAATCAACAGATTCAAAATAAGAGATGGCACAGCCATCACTCCTTAACCGGACTAGTTGGCCCAGCTGATCCAGAACCTGCACCTGGCAGTCGCGAAAATGCTTCCCGCATGTTGGTATCGGCCATAATATTTCTCAGGTTTTGATAATCTAGCACACCAAACTTGCCTTCGCGAAGTGCTTGGGCAATAGCCTTGGGGACTTCAGCCTCGGCCTCTACCACCCGACCGCGCATCTCTTGTACCACAGCCCGCATCTCTTGCTCATGAGCAATAGCCATGGCCCGGCGTTCTTCAGCCTTAGCCTGGGCAATACGCTTATCCGCTTCGGCTGTATCGGTCAACAGCTTTGCGCCGATATTGCGCCCTACGTCTACATCAGCAATGTCAATCGACAAAATTTCAAACGCCGTTCCGGCATCTAAGCCCTTGCTAAGTACAGTCTGAGAAATACTATCAGGATTCTCAAGCACATCCTTGTGGGATTCGGCGCTACCAATGGTGGTAACAATACCTTCGCCCACCCTAGCGATAATGGTAGCTTCTCCGGCACCGCCCACAAGACGATCGATGTTAGCCCGAACAGTAACCCTAGCTTTCGCTTGAAGTTCAATCCCATCTTTAGCTACAGCAGAAATAGTCGGGGTTTCGATGACTTTAGGATTGACACTCATTTGAACTGCCTCGAGAACGTCCCTACCGGCTAAATCAATGGCGGCCGCTCGTTCAAATGTAAGGGGAATACCAGCACGATGAGCAGCAATAAGGGCATTCACCACTCGGTCTACTTTACCGCCAGCCAGGTAATGAGCCTCTAATTGGTTAGTAGTAAGATCGAGACCGGCTTTGGTAGCCTTAATCAATGGATGGACGATTCGACTTGGAGCCACTCTCCTAAGCCTCATGCCGACAAGTTCGATAATACCTACTTTCACTCCCGATGCCAGTGCTGAAATCCACAATCCCACTGGAACAAAAGAAAACAACACCATTAACGCAAAGAAAATAAGAAGAAACGGAAAGAACCATAGCAACAGATCCATGTTTTGTCCTCCTTATAGTTTAGTTTTGTATTTCCTTAACCACTATCCGCTGTCCCACCACCTGAGTTACCATTATTCCCCTGCCCTTGGGCACAAATTCTCCTTCTGTAACCACATTAAAACGGCTTCCCTCTAGTTCAGCTGTCCCAGATGGTCGAAGTGGAGTTAGTGCTACACCGGAAACACCCACTAAATGCTTTAAGTCTAGAGAGGCCGAACCGGACAAACGTTCCGACAAAACTAGCGCCCGTGGGCGTTTGTCACGAATAATAAGGATAGCTACCACAACAGCTAAAATTGCTATTGATAAAGTGATTAGTAAAGCAACAGCCCCTGAGATTCCCGGTGCTGACATCATTATCCCTAAACCAACAGCCAATCCTACTAGCCCTGTAATGCCAAATATCCCAAATCCCGGTATCACTAAGATCTCTATCATTAATAGAACAACACCGATAAAAAGAAGAATCATTGCCAGCGTAAGCACCGCTAACCCTCCCCCTAAGTGTACGAAAGACCCAGCCTTTCCCGGACTGGGTCTTCCCTTCTCACTGTTCTAGTAGCTCGTGCACAATTAACGGAATCTTCTCTTGCGTGCTGCAGCCTTACGTGCAGCCTCAGATTTTTTCTTACGCCTTACACTGGGTTTCTCATAATGTTCCCGTTTACGTGCTTCGGACAAAACCCCTGACCGCTGGCACTGTCGCTTAAATCTGCGCAGTGCATTGTCGAGGGATTCGTTTTTTCCGATTCGAATTTCAGGCATCCGCCTCTCCCTCCCTCCGCCACGGTCGTGAAGCCGGGGTTTGAAACGGCTAAAGGTACAAAAACATTATATACCACGGCGAAAATTAGTGTCAAGCCTAGCCTGGCGGCCAATCGAGAAAACGTCCACCTAGCACATGAAAGTGAAGGTGAGGTACTGTTTGCCCGCCATCTTCGCCTGTGTTTACAACTATGCGAAACCCGCTGCTGGCAATGCCTTGTTTGTCGGCTAACTCACCGATAGCTTTGTGTATGGCCAGCAATATATCTCCTTTTTCAGCGGGCAGGTCTAAAACATTAGTAACATGTTCTCTGGGTACGACCAAGAAATGTACCGGGGCCTGGGGATTTAGATCCTTAAAGACCACTACGATGTCATCCTTATACAAAAACTCAGTGGGAATCTCACCGCTGGCTATTTTGCAGAAAATACACTCATCCATCAATTCACCCCCTCTATCCATTATTTTCGCCTTCAGGTAGCTATATCCTTCCTTAGCTTACCACAAACATGATCTTCGGCTGCTTGATATGGCACCACCGAAACAATTTGATTAACAAGATTTTCATTACCAGAAAAGCGTACCCGGATATAGTTACCGCTGTACCCTACTAGCAGGTCATGTTCACGCTCTTCCTCTACCAAAACAGATAGCGGTTGCCCTAAAAAACGGCGGTGAAAGGCCAACGACAACCTATGCCCTAAAGCTATCAAGCGGCGGCTACGATCCTCTTTGACCTTAGTCTTTATCTGATCGGGAAATTTGGCTGCCGGTGTCCCCGAACGAGGTGAATAAGGAAATACGTGAAGGCGGCTAAAAGCAGCTGCCTCTACCATCTGCATGGTGGCTAAAAAATCTTCTTCGGTTTCTCCAGGAAACCCAACGATTATATCGGTGGTTAAACCAACATCGGGGATAACCTGGCGTACTTTAGATACCAGCTCTAGATATTCCTTAGCGGTATAGGGACGCTGCATACGCTTCAGAACGTTGGTGGAGCCGCTTTGAAGTGGAATGTGCAGATGGGGACATACCTTAGGACTGCTCGCGATAAGATCTAGTAGCTCCGGCGTAACTTCGGCCGGATCGAGTGAACTTATACGGATACGTTCAAGTCCCTTTATGTTTTCCAGCAGCTTTAGCACCACTTGTAGGTCGTCTTTGGGGGAAAAATCACTACCGTATAAACCTAAATGAATGCCCGTCAAGACGATTTCTTTATAACCGTTAGCCACCAACTGCTCGGCTGCGGCTAAAACCCGCTCCGGGGAACGACTCCGCACCGGTCCGCGGGCATATGGAATGATGCAGTAGCTACAAAATTGGTTACAACCATCCTGGATTTTGAGAAAAGCTCGCGAATGGGTGGAATAATCAAGTGGCAGCTCTTCGAATTGGGCTTTCTTCAAAACCGACGTCACATTCTGGACTCGCTCTTTTGTACGGACTGCTTCTTCGACCAAATCCACCACCCGAGAACGCTCAGCAGTACCGATAATAACGTCCACTTCCGGCAGCGCTCCCACCTTATCAGGGGCCACCTGAGGCCAACAGCCCACCACCGCTACGGTGGCATCCGGCGACCGCCGTTTGGCCCGCCTAATAAGCTGCCTTGATTTTCTGTCGGCGACGCTAGTGACGGTACAAGTATTAATTATGTACACCTCAGCCTCTTGGCTATACTCCTCTGACACTTGGTATCCGCGCTCACGAAACAACTCTTTCATAGCTTCGGTTTCTGATTGGTTTACTTTGCACCCTAAGGTAGCAAAGGCGACCCGCTTAGCCACAGGATTACCCACTTTCTTTTCATTCCTTACATTGTCGTGTACCACTGCTTCGATAAAAGTTCCCTATATACACCCTCTCGGTGTTCTCTGTACGGTGCGAACTCCCGACAGAACGAACGAGCTCGACTGGCTCGGGCCGCTCCCGAACTCGCCCTTTCAGGGCCCAACTTGCCCAGCCTACAAGGTGGGGACATGCATCCGCTTTTTCCCTCGCCACGTCTCGCTCTTTTGAATTTGAATCAGGCGTAATGCGCCGCTACGAGAAGCATCGACGAGTCCACCTGTAAGTAAGTTACGAATATCGCATGGCGAATATCCAAGGTGCTTCTTTTGCCTAGTGCTACCAAAAGAACATCCAAAAACTTCATGATCTAAAAACAACATATTCAGTATGTATCATAGCCTAAGCTCATCAAATTCATAAAAGATGGCACTTAGCGCCACTAAACCAGCTGTTTCGGTGCGTAGGATCCTCGGCCCTAAGCTCACCGAACGAGCACCATGATCCATAACCATGTTAGCCTCGTCCGTAGTGAAACCTCCTTCTGGCCCTATAAGCATTAACAACTTTTTAACCGGCTGGCTCTGGCGTAATTCCTGCAAGGTTTGTTTGAGATCTTGGGCCTGTTCTTCTTCCCATAATAAAAGAACGGCATCATAGCCGTCAAAGCAGGCTGCTAGATCACTAAGTAAACATGGAGCTTTTACCGTGGGAACTACCGCTCGGCCACATTGCTTGGCTGCTTCTTTGGCCACGCGCTGAAAGCGGTCTTCTTTGCGGCGACCAGCGGATAACTTAATCACTGATCGTTCACTCAATAAAGGAATTACGGACCAAGCACCTATCTCGGTAGCCTTTTGAATTACTAGCTCATTCTTTTCGCCTTTGGCAAGTCCCTGGGCTAAAGTTACCTTCAGTTCCGGCTCTCGCACCGCCGGCACTTCTTTCATTATTCGGCCCCAAAGCTCGCCCCGACCAGCCATAAGCTCAACCTCATATTCGTGACCTTGTCCATCAAAGACCCGCACTACAGCACCGCTCTCTAGCCGCAGTACCTTTTTTATATGACGGACTTCTTCCTCACTTAGGTAAACACGATCCTCGTGAAATTGATCTGGTGCGGCAAAGAACCGGTGCATCTAGTCTTCCTCCCAGATAGCAGCAAAAGCTACCCATTCTTCTTCGCCTGTGATTTCGAGTAATTTAAAACCCTTATCGGTTAGAGCATCCTTTATATCTTCAAAATAAGGGTCAATAACCCCACTGCCGATAAACACTCCCTCTGAAGCCATATATGGTGCTAAATCCTCGATTAAATTAAGAAGTACATCAGCCGTAATATTGGCTACCACTATATTAGCTTGGCCGGTCAGCTCTTCTAATAAATCACCCGGAACAACCGCCACTTTATCGGTTACTTTGTTTCGCTGACAATTCTCCCATGCGGCTTCCAGGGCTACTGGGTCCACATCCACCGCCACAACCTCGTCTGCTCCCAATTTAGAAGCGGCAATGGCCAAAATTCCGGAGCCCGTCCCAATATCAAACACCTTAAAGCCGGGCTTAAGATATCGCTCCAACAAAACTAAGGCCATGGTGGTGGTTGGATGATTACCTGTTCCAAAAGCCATTCCGGGATCAAGCTCTATTACAATATCATCAGCTTTAGTCTGACACTTTTCCCAAGCCGGTTTAATAACGATCTTGTCGCCTACTCGAAACGGCTTGTAATACGTTTTCCATGCCGTGGCCCATTCTTCTTCGGCTACTTTTTGCAGCGATATATCCCCGACCACCGACAATAATTTTAGCACCCGGTTAATCTCGTCCTGCACAACTTGTAACCTAAGCGGCAACTGATCATTCACGGGTAGATAAGCCTTGGCTGTTACTTGACCATTAGACGGTGGGAATTCCGGTAGCTCTCCCACACCAAACTCTTCTGCGTGTACCGGTAAATAGGTCGGGTCCTCAATGACTACACCACCAGCACCAGCTTCGTGCAGAACATTGGCGACCGCCTCCACTGCCTCTTGGGCCGTTTGGATACTAATCTCCGCCCACTCTTTCATTGAGGGCCCTCCCTTCTAAAATCTGTTATTTTCCCAACGCATCGCGCACTTTCTTAAAAAACCCTTTGTCCTCGCGGTCTAGGTTATCGCTTCCGAAAGTTTCCGCTAACTCCTGAATCAGTTGCCGCTGTTTGGTAGTGAGTTTTACCGGAGTACTCACCGCCACTGTTACTAATAGGTCTCCGCGACCGTGACCGCGCAAAGGGGGCATTCCTTTGCCTCGAAGACGAAACCGCGTCCCGCCTTGCGTACCTTCAGGAATGGTCAGCTTGGCCGTTCCTTCCAGCGTAGGTACATCCACTTCTGCCCCTAAAGCAGCTTGGGCAATATTGATGCTTATCTTGGTATACAAATTATCTCGTTGTCGCTCAAATATCTTGTGGGGTTTAACGGTAATGAACACGTACAGATCACCCGGTGGACCACCACGCACCCCAAGTGCGCCTTCACCGGCTAAGCGCAGGCGAGCCCCGGTATCCACTCCGGCTGGTACCCGCACTTGAATTCGGCGAACACGGCGCACCCGACCACTACCATCACACTTAGAGCAGGGGTTAGTAATAATCTGCCCCCGACCGCCACAACGCAAACAAGCAGTAACATTCACCATGCGGCCAAAAGGCGTCGCTCGTTCCTCTCTGAGTTCACCGGTGCCACCACAAGTGGGGCAGGTACTAGGGGACGTACCTGGAGCAGTCCCACTACCATCGCAGGTAGCACACCTTTCTTCGCGATACACCTCAATATCCCGCTCAATACCTATAGCCGCTTCCTCTAAAGTAATGTCTAAATCATAACGTAAATCATCTCCGCGCTCAGGCCCGGCCCGACGACTTCGCCCTGTGCGACCGCCACTGAACATATCAAAAATATCACCAAAGATGTCAAACCCGAAGTTGCCAAAACCGCCTGCTCCTCCTTGCCCACCGAAGGCCGAAGCATCAAAGGCAGCATGGCCAAACTGGTCGTACTGTGCTTTTTTTTGGTCGTCACTTAGGACCTCGTAGGCCTCATTAACTTCTTTAAACTTCTCTTCCGCTGTAGGATCACCAGGGTTGACATCGGGGTGATATTTTCGAGCTAGCTTGCGGTAAGATTTCTTGATTTCCTCTTGGCTAGCCGTGCGCGGCACGCCCAGAACCTCATAATAATCGCGTTTGTCGGCCAACCTGATCTCCCCCCGCCTTTATCCCAGTTACTTCTTGTCATCTTCCACTTTATAGTCGGCATCCACTACATTATCATCGGACGCGTCCCCTTGCGGCCCGTCACTTTCGGCCTTTTGCTCCTGCTCCGTCTTGGCATAAAGAGCCGCGCTTACAGTATAAAGTGCTTCGGATAGCTTTTCGCTAGCTTTTTTAATGGCATCCGTGTCGTTACCTTTCATGGTCTCTTTTAGTTGCTCCACAGCTTCTTGGGCGTCCTTGATCTGGCTAGCATCCACTTTACCTTCGGCGTCTTTAAGGGTCTTTTGGGCATTATACACTAAAGCATCGGCTTCGTTCTTAGCCTCAATAGCTTTCCGGCGCTTTTCGTCCTCCTCGGCGTGTTGGTCGGCCTGCCGGCGCATATTTTCAATCTCCTCTTCGCTAAGGCCACTGGATGACTTGATGGTAATGGATTGTTCCTTGCCAGTCCCCAAGTCCTTGGCCGATACATGCACAATACCGTTAGCGTCGATGTCAAACGTAACTTCAATTTTCGGTACACCCCGAGGTGCTGACGGAATACCGGTAAGTTCGAACCGGCCTAAGGTTTTGTTATCGGCAGCCATGGCCCGTTCCCCTTGAAGCACATGAATTTCAACACTGGTTTGGCCATCGGCGGCAGTAGAGAATATCTGGCTCTTAGACGTAGGGATAGTAGTATTGCGCTCAATAATCCGAGTAAAGACTTCGCCTAAGGTCTCGATTCCTAAAGACAGCGGCGTTACGTCTAACAGAAGTACATCCTTAACCTCTCCAGCCAAAACCCCAGCCTGAATAGCAGCTCCCATAGCTACGCATTCATCTGGATTAATGCCTTTATCCGGTTCTTTACCGAAGTAGTTCTTGATAGCTTCTTGCACTGCTGGAATACGAGTCGACCCACCCACTAACAGAATTTTATCTACATCCTTTGGCTCAAGGCCTGCATCAGTTAAAGCCTGACGAGTGGGACCCATAGTAGCTTCAACTAAATCACGGGTTAGTTCTTCAAACTTGGCCCGGGTCAGACTAGTCTCTAAATGCTTCGGGCCGCTGGCATCGGCCGTGATAAAAGGTAAGTTAATGGTGGTGTTAAGCAGACTGGAGAGTTCAATCT
>JBMNSQ010000059.1:0-10100 GCA_050945275.1 bacterium
TTCCCAATATCGGCTCTGTTTAGAACTACCCCACAGGGAATACCCA
Organism: bacterium; assembly: GCA_050945275.1. Lineage (GTDB taxonomy): Bacteria > Bacillota > DTU030 > DUMP01 > DUMP01 > JAAYWY01. The sequence continues at coordinate 47 of JBMNSQ010000059.1, forward strand.
TCTCCTGCACCAATTCCACGGCCAGCTTAAGATCATTAAGACCAAACGGTGTTGGCTCCGTTACCAGCAGCACATAATCACATCCGGCCACCGTGGCCACCACTGGACAAGAAGTTCCGGGCGGAGCATCAAGAATAATAATTTCATCCCCGTCTGTTATCTCTTGCCTAGCCCCCTTGATCACCGGCACCGACAAGGGCGTCCCCACATCAATCCGGCCTTCCACAAAGGCGATATTACCAGCCATCCCGGTAGAAACTACCCCTAGTCGATTAGGTTCTTCGCTAATGGCCCCTGTAGGGCAAACCCTCGTGCAACCACCACAGCCATGACAAATCTCTTTAAACACCAGAGCCTTATCTCCCAATACTGCTAACGCATTAAAGGCACAGGCTTTCACACATTCGCCGCAACCATTGCAAAGCGCGCGATCCACTACCGGTATCTGAATGGACACTTCACGCTCTGCATCAAAAGACGGTTTAACAAAAAAATAGGCGTTCGGCTCCTCAGCATCGCAGTCAATAAACTTCACCGGAGCTTTTTTAGCCAGCACATGGGCTAGATTTACCGCTACAGTTGTTTTGCCTGTCCCGCCTTTGCCGCTGGCTATTGCCAATTTCACACTATCACTTCCTTAATGATGACAAGCACTGGCACCGAGACTAAGATCGCCGGACAAGTAGGCCTTTACCACATCATCGGTTGGCCCGCTGGCACCAACAACGACAGCGATGTTTTGCTGAGCAAACAGGTCTTGGGCCGACGGTCCCATGCCACCGGCGATAATACAATTTACGCATTTTTCGCCCAAAAAACGTGGTAACAATCCTGGTTGATGAGCAGGGCTTGGAACGACAGTTTTTGCTGTCACTTTGCCATCTTGGGCGTCATAAAGAGTAAACTCTTGGCAATGGCCAAAATGAGCAGCTACCTGGTTATTATCTGTTGCAACTGCTATTCTCATAAGAATAACCTCCCGCTTCTTAGTTCTTAAAAGAAAACACTGTTACATACCACTATGACCTTTTACTGTTGGCCCTGATGCCTCAGTTAACTTCCCCGCTTGCATCGCTGCCAAGGCTTCACTACAGGTACCTTCAGCACCTACATAAACCTTAATCCCACTGGCCGCCAGCCCCCGGGCAGCATTGGGACCAATGCTGCCAGTAACTAAGGCATCAACTTTTTCTTGAGCCAAATATTGGGCTACAGCAATGCCGGCACCACCGGTTTCGTTCAAAGCGGGATTAGGAATAGCTTCCCAGGTGTTAGTATTCGTATCGGCAAAAAGCAGATATTGACAACGCCCAAAACGCGGATCTACATCGCTACTCGGCGAACCGCGCTGAGCTGTAACAACAACCTTCATGATCGTCCTCCTACCTGTTTTATTTCTATTTGTCCTCGTCACCCGTTAACTTCTCTAGTTCGCCCAAACGTCTCTCTATATCAGCTAGTTGTTCCTTTAGGTAGGCAGCCTGCTGCCTTAGAACCTTACCTTCGTCTCTCTCTTCTGCCACCTGCTGGGCCGGATAAAAAGGGGGCATTACTGGATAAGACTGCGCTGCACCTTGGCTCCAAGCCCAACCAGGAGTACCTGTCGCCCAGTACCGATGCCTAAAGCCGCGTCCTTGTCCGAAGCCACCACCATAGCCCCCGTAACCAAAAGGACTAAACGCTCCCGGAGCAGGAAAACCGGCACAGTAACCTAGCCTTCGTCCCGTAAGAGGGCCTCTCCCCCGTGGTCCAGTTCCGTCACCAAACGGCACAGGAATCTCTCCTTTCTTTTTTGTCACTTTGTTGGTCATATGCTCAATACTAGTGTACCCCAAGTTATGAGCATTAGTCAATATCTTAAAATAAATTTCCTCCAACTAAGAATGTCAATAACCCAGAGCATATATTGCTCCGGGTTATAAATGTCATAGCCTATTTTAGAAATGAATTTAATTGGACCTAAAACTATTTGCTGTTTTCTTTAATCTTGTAATCCTCTATTGCTTTCTTAAGGGCAGCCGGTCCCAATAAAGAGCAATGTATTTTAGGATCCGGCAAACCACCAAGGCTAACCATAACGTCACTGTCAGTTATAGCCCAAGCTTCATCTAAGGTTTTATTGAGAGCGAGTTCTGTAGTTGCGCTAGTGGTTGCTATAGCTGCCGGGCATCCGTAAGCTTTGAACCTAATATCCGCTATTTTCCCGCCTGTAACCTTGATACCTATTTCCAAGTAATCGCCACATTCCAAAGAACCCATTGTGCCGACGCCGTCGGCATCGGGCAGATCTCCCACGTTACGGGGATTAAGAAAGTGATCTAGAAGTTTGTCGCTATACATTTGTTAGCACCGCCCCTGCTTTCCTAAAAAAATATGATGGGAAGAGATTGCTTTACCAAACTAATATTAAACCCGCTACCGTGCATATGTCAATTAAACAACGCGGGATATCAATTTTACCTTTTTAACACCAAAGCCGCGGTTCGGGCCGCGGCTCTTCGGCGATTAAAGTAAGTTGAAATATAATCCACATTACCGAGGCGGATGAGAAATATTTAACATCAACAGCATAGTACTATCTATAAATGTGGCCAAAAAATGTATAACTTTCCCTAAAACTAGCAGAGAGAGGCGGCGTTTGGCCGCCTTTCTCTGCTATCTTTTGAAGATACTTCTAGCAAAGCAACCAACAACAGTACGTCTAGAGCTGAGCAAGCTCATGATTTAGTCAATTTTTGTCCTCTCGTAGCATAAGATGAGGTGTCCTCGTCTAAATTTACATGTCTTAGCATAACCATCAAACCAATATGTTAGAGCTATTAGTCAGGAAAGAGAACAAGTGCGGTGAGATCAATGTGTCAATTAGAAACATCGAATCAAAGGATGTCTTTCTTAGCCGTGCTAGGCTCTTTAGCTGCGATTTTGGTCGGCGGAAACGGAGCCAGCGGTCTAATTCGGTTATTTTTAGGAGCGGCATTGGTGCTTTTTTTCCCTGGTTATGCGTTGCTATCAGCAATATGGCCAAGAAAAAAACAGCTTACCATAATAGAAAGATCGGTCCTTAGTTTTGGACTTAGCATGGCGATAGTGCCACTACTTCTCTATCCCCTGAGCTTTACCCCCTGGGGAATTCAACTATATTCTGTTAGCCTAACAATACTTTGCTTTATTATCACCATGCTTGTGGCCGCTTTTTATCGGCAAAAAAAAATACCGCCAAGAGAGCGGGCTACGCTATCTATGTCTTTTCTTAGACCAAAATGGAATGAAATACCTTCACTAGATAGATTTTTTTTGTTTTCTTCAATAATCGTAGCCATATTTACAATCGCATTATTATCTGGCTTCTATGGATCATCTCAAGGTAGCACTACCACGGAATTCTATGTCCTGGGACCAGACGACCAAGCAAAAGGATATCAGACAGTAATAGAGGGCGGAACACTGGACCTGGTTATAGGAGTTAGGAACCACGAACAGGAACAGTTGGTTTATTCCGTTCATATAGATGTTGACGGCCAGAATGCAATGATTGTCGGTCCACTGTTAGTTGGTCCTGGCAAAACATGGGAACAGCGCCTTAGGATTCCTATTCTGGCCCGTTCGGGAAGAAGGATGGTTGAGCTTAGACTGATGAGAGAAGGAATGAAGCACACCTATAGAGGCCTATATTTTTGGATGGATGTGGAGTAATGGATGGCCAGTTAATAAGAACGGCTATAGCCACTATTGGAGCTTATATACAAGAGCAAAAAATCATCTGGCATCTTTGGCTTTCTCTACTGGTCCTTAGTATGGTGGAGTATGTTGTGGGACTTGGGTACAAAGAAGCCGGAGTGCTACTACATTTGGCTTTTCTTTTTTGTTTGTACTTCGCTGCTTCTTATTTTCAGAAAGATGCCGTCCGCAAATTGTATTTGGCTCTAAGCTTAGCCCCCTTAACCAGAATTATTAATTTAAGCATACCCCCCTTTCCACTACACCCTGTTTTTCACTATCTGTTGGTAGGGATTCCTCTGCTCATTGCCGCTTCTCTAATTGCCAAAAAAATTGGTTGGGGTTTTTGTAAAACCTTTTTTAAAGGTGGAAGCGTTATTGAAGTAATTGGTAGTTACTGCCTTGGAGCTGTTATTGGATTAATGAGCTATTTGCTCTTTAGGCCCGCAATCATAACCTCAGATCTTGCTAATTTGCCGTTTCTAATCACCTCTATTGCCATTTTAGCATCCAGTGGGTTTCTGGAAGAGCTACTCTTTCGGGGCATTTTGTACCGCACAGCTATAGAAACAATGGGCCAACAGATTGGATGGGCATATTCGAGTCTAATCTATGCATCGCTACACCTGTGCCACTGTTCGGCCTGGGCTGTTTTGTTAGCTCTGGTATCAGCCCTTATTCTAGCTAGTTTTGTCCGCCATCATGACTCGCTGATTGGCGCCGGTGTGGCCCATGCAATAGCTAATATCTTTTTGTTTTTTGTAGGTCCGCTACTGTTCTAGAAACGGGGTGGGCATAGTGATATGTGTTCTTAATCCGCTAACAAAAGACTCCTCGTTAGCTTTGTCAGCTCATATTGTCGGCCTTATCATTATCTTTTCCCTAATAACAATGTTAATTGTTAAGGAATTGGCTGAGCTTGTGCCCAAACAATCTATGAACCGACACTTTTGCCAAACGCTAGTTGAGCATCTGCGTACGGGATTGTTCCCATTGTTAATAGTGTTTACCCTTATTGTATTGTCTAAATTTGTTTATGCCCTACTTTCTAATTGACAAAGGGCTGGTGACTTGTATGCATTTTTGACAATTTAATAATGAGGTGTATGCGCCATGCATATTAACACAAGACGGCCTGATATTGTAGCCGTCATACCATGCTATAACGAGCAGGAAACTATCAAAACGGTAGTTTCGAAAGCCTTTAAATATGTTCCCCAAGTTATCGTCGTAGACGATGGATCCAACGACCAAACAGCTAAAGAAGCCCAGATGGCCGGCGCAATAGTCCTGGCACACCCGTACAATCAAGGGAAAGGCGCAGCTATAAAAACAGCCTTTCTTCACCTTCGAACATTAGGCTGTATAGCAGCGGTCTTGTTAGACGGGGATGGGCAACACGATCCGGCTGAAATCCCACGCGTTCTAGCACCGGTTCTGTCTGGCGATGCCGACATAGTTGTAGGATCTAGGTTTATCGAAGGTTCATACTTGATTCCGCTGCATAGAAGGATCAGTCAAATAGTGCTAAATGTAGTGACTTATATCGGCTCGCATGTTTGGGTTTCCGATAGCCAAAGCGGTTTTCGCAGCTTTTCCCGTTATGCCATCGGTATTATGGAATTTCAGGGAAAGGGGTTCTCCATCGAATCGGAAATGCAGTTTATTGCCGCTCGCCATGGCCTAAAAATAAAGGAAGTTCCCATTAGCACAATCTATGGTGGCCGTGCTAAGCGGAATCTTTTTCTACAGGGGTTGGATGTACTGTTTGGTGTGTTCAGCCTTGTCTTTGGGGCAAAGGATTTCTCTAACGGCACTGGTCAGCCGGAAAACAAGAGAAATATCCCATCTTAAACTGAACAAAGGGGTGGCAGGCCTATGCTGGTAAGCGTGGTTATTTGTACGTACACCATGTCCCGGTTAAACGATCTGCACGAAGCAGTGTTATCGTTGCTTCAGCAAACCTACCTGCCGCTTGAGATTATTGTGGTGGTAGACAATAACCGGGAACTATACGAAAAATTGCAGACTGACTGTCTCCACCTTACTTTGTGGCTATCGCTGTTGGTTTAGTTAGCGGCTTTCTCACTACACGAATTAAACAGGAAAAACTTGTTCTTCAGATACTCAATTATAGTTTTCTACTGGTGGCTTTATGGCTGATACCTATTGTCTTACAGGGAACACCTCGCTTTGCTTCTACCTATAAAACCATGGGATTTGTTGAATATATTTATCGTACCGGCCGATTAAATCCGGCTGACTGGGAATTATTTTACCATAACTGGCCTGGCTTTTCCCTGCTCGCGGCGGCTTTCTGGATAACAACCGGTATAGAGAGCATTTACCCGGTGGCGCTACTGTATCCTGTCTTTATGCACAGTCTTATGGCGTTGGTGCTGTATTGGCTATTAAGAGAGCCGACACAAGATATTGGGTTCCCTAATGCTTGGTATCTAGCTGGAGCTTTTTATCTGATTGCTAACTTTGTCAACCAAGACTACTTCTCCCCACAAAGTGTAGGCTATTTCTTGCTTTCTATCATCACCGTTTTGCTGGTTCACCGTAAAGATTGGTTGTATGCTCAAGAGAAAATGATTGGATACAAAATAGCACTTTTTCTATTATTTGCTGCCTTAACCATGACCCATATCCTATCTTCATTGGTGGCACTAGCTCTATTTATTGTGTTTTATCGGTTTGAAAAAGAGACTTATGTAAACATAGTGCTTTTTAGTATTGTGGTGCTGGTGTCCTGGACAATTTATGGCGCAGTTACCTACTTCGATGCCCATGTCGCCAATATTGTACAGGACATTTGTCGACTGGACCGGGTTTGGAGCGCCAACATAAGCCACCGCATTGCAGGAAGCCCGGAGCATGTTCTAATTGGGCAAATACGGATTGTTTACGCCGCTTGTTTAGGACTAAGCGGTGTTGTTGGTTGGCTATTTTATACCAATACAAAGATAAAGCAGTTTGCAGCAATTTCTATAAGAAAGATATTCCGGCGGGAGCAAGTAAGCCTAAAAAGTGTAGACAAAAATCGACAACAGCTTTTCCTTGATTTTTTAAAGGTATCCATTGCAAGCCTAGGAGTATCAGGGGTCTTGGTCTATGGCGGCGAATCTTTTATGCGCGCTTACTTATTGATGTTGATACCATTAGCTTTTGCTTGCATAAGCTTCGCCGATCCCAAAAAGCGGTTAATCTGGTTGTTGTTATTTTATATTTTGGCGTTGCCGTTTCACTTTATCGCTCACTACGGAAATGAGCTCGTGGACTATGTAAATCCAGGCATTATTCAGGGGTCGGACTTTCTGGCACAACATTCAGGTGGTGGGTATGTGATTGGGCATGATCAAATCTTAGGAAACCCTGTGCATACGGAAAAGTTTATTTCTTTGGCCTGGGACCAATATCTTGACAACCAAACTGCTTGGTTCAATAAAGGCTACCATATTTATCTATCGCTGGGACCTTGGGAAAGAAACAACTGGTGGTTGTTTCAAAATAATCCGGACTTCGTGACGACAATGGCTGTTAAGCTGAAGAAGGAGCGAAATAGTGCACTGTTCTACAGTAACGGAGAGATAGACCTTTACAATCTATACCCCTAAAATACACCGGCCTCAGTTAATGCTGTACTGGGTTTATAAGGGTTATCTGTTACTTGTGCTCTTTGTGTTGCATGCACGACGTTGATTGTTATAAGTGAGGATAAAAAATTAACAGGAGGACGTCAACAAAATGAAAGATAAGCGTGAACTTAAGTTTGGCATTGTGCTGCTGCTTCCGTTACTCCTCTTATGTTTGGCTTTGGGCTATCCGCCCTCCCAAGAAATTCAACATAATGAAAAGGTAGCTGTGATGATCAATTCCAGCTGGGATTGGAGCCACGGTTGGCCGGAGACGGATTATTTGTCAATGCTCAGGGAAACAGTAAGCGCCCTGGACTACCTAGGGTATCGGTATGACTTGGTAAACGAGACCATAGCCCAGGATGACCTAAATTCTTATGCGATGGTCATTTCCGTTACCGGCACCAATGGGGAGAAAATATTGGACTATAGTACAAACACTGGTCGGGCGGTGCTTGTACTATATGATGTTGGTCCGGAACTTAGCACTGGCCTTGACATTACCCGGGGTAAGTTCATTCTTGGCCCTGAAGGGGTTCCTGAGATAACGAGCGAAAGCCCCCTAACTCAAGGATTGGTTAGCGAATACGGGTCACTCCCCTTGTGGGGAGCTTATGACCACTCATTTGGTCCGGAAGCAAAAGTGCTATTAAAAAATCCCGAAGGATTGCCTGTGCTGACGGAGCAAAAAAGTTCCTCCGGGCACTTCGTGTTCTTACTCACCAGGGCCCTAAACTGGAATGCCTATAGTTACCGCTTGCTGGATAACTTGATCCAGAACACTACTACCCTAGCCAAGATCGGTGGGATACCGTATGCCATGGATGTACCGGTAATCATTCGGTTGGACGACTACTCGTCAGGGTCACATTTCTGGCAAGCTTACACCGATATTACCTCAAAACTGACTATAGCAGCGATTATGGGCCACATGGACGAAGACGGGTGGTTGACTATGGAGCAAACAGGGGTTGATATTGTACCTCATGGATACGAACACGAAGATCTTTCTGCTTTGAGCTATGAACAGCAGGCAGAAATTATTGCCCGTACAGTAGAAAAATACCACCACTATACTGGCGGCCATCAACCAATGGGCTACATTGCTCCCTACAACCGCATCAACGAAGATACAACCAAAGCGTGCTCGGAGAACGGGCTCTCTTGGATCACCACTTATCATGGTATGGCCCAAATTCCCCGGCATTATTACCAAGACTTCGCAAACCCGGTTTGGGTACTTGGAGCTAGACCGGAAACCTTTGCTGACTCATCTGCAGTAGAAGAAGCGTTAGCAGAAGGGGCGGTAGAAGAAAAGCCTCTTTTACTTGTCGAACATCCATCGGCCTGCCTAGAGGAAGGCCGCTTAGAAGATTCTCTGTCCGCACTGCAAGCTATTGTTAATTACGTTGATACCCATGACAGTTACTATTTGACCGGTATAAAAGATTACTTTCGCCACCTCATTGACCAGAAGCAGGTGTGCTCGGTTGATAACTTCATTGTAGTCGAAAAAGAGATCGCGCCCGGACTAACTTTCACCTCTCCTGGCTTTGACCGGGATCATATGGTGCAATTAGGCAGCATCGTACCCATATTTTACCGTAATAATTCCACGGTGCTTCCTGCTCTAGAGCCAGGAAGATACCCACTGATACCGGTACAAGATATGCCTGTTCTTCTTAAACCCGGTCCAGGTGTGGTTATAAAAAGCGCTGTTTACTATCCGGAAGAAAAAAGGGCCGAGATTCTACTAGAAGCAGTCAAAGTCAAAGATATCGAGCTTAACATAGAGCGTATGCCAGCCGGTTCCTATCTGGTGGAGTTAGCCCAGCATGGTGAAGCCAAGAGCCTTTATTCGGCCAGTCTATCTCCTGATGAGGATGGCACGCTGCAGGTACCGCTCCAGCTGCCGCCAGATACTTTGCTCCAGTTAAACATCTCCTCGAAATAAGCAGTACACCATAACCTCCCTTCCCTTGAGGTGATTTGTTTGCAGACTTTCCCCAATAAACCACAGGCATCTGTGTATTGGCTTACTATACTACGACACCTAAATGCAAAACACCCTTCTCTTTATGGCAATGCCTTCTACCTTATTTTGAACAGCGTGGCTACGTCCTTGTTGGGTTTTGTTTTTTGGAACCTAGTTACTCGCTCTTTTTCTCCGTTAGAGGTTGGCCTTGGCTCATCCTTGATATCGGTTTCGGCTTTACTGGCGGTTTTATCTGACCTAGGTCTCGGCATTGGTTTGATCCGTTTCGTACCCGAAAAAGGTGGTACAACACATGGCTTGGTTAACGTTGTCTTCACAATAGTGGCCATAGTGGCGACAGTATTAGCCCTGTTGTACCTGATAGGAATTCGGTACTGGTCACCAATGCTGCAGTTTATAAGCCAAGATTTTTGTCTGCTTGGATGGTTTATCATTTTTTCTGCAGGCACTGCCTTCTCTTTGGTTACCGATCATGCTTTATTAGCTAAGCGCCGGGCCTGCTTTGTCTTCTGGAAAAACTTAATTATTTGCTTGCTCAAGCTGCCCTTACCCATCGTAGCTTTTCGTTCCTACAGCGGTTATGGTGTTTTTGCTGCCACTGGAACAGCCATCTGGGCAGGTATAATGTTGTCTTGGTTTTATTTCCTACCGCTAGCATACCCTGGTTATTATCCCCGGCCAATTTTGATGGGCCAAGAAA
>JBMNSQ010000060.1:0-10071 GCA_050945275.1 bacterium
GACCAGGATCCACCGGGGCTAGAAAAAAGGTGGGGGATTTTAGGATTTCAACTAGAATTCCTCCAGGGCCGATCATGGCCACGGGCCCAAACTCCTCATCGCGCATAGCACCAACAATAAATTCCGGACCGGCTTTTTGTTGGGCTACAAGGAGAGCGCCTTGAAAATCGGCCTGCAGTTCCTGGGCCGTTTGTTCAAACCGATTCCAAGTTCTTTGGCAGTCGTCCAGGGAAGTCAGATTAAGCTGTACGCCATTGACATCGGACTTGTGCAATATATCAGGTGACATTATTTTCATTACCACAGGAGAGCCGAGTTCCTTAAAAGCTTGATTTAAGTCTTTATTAGACTCCACATAACGATATCCAGGTATTGTAAGGCCCATGGCTTCCAGAATGCGGTATGCTTCATGTTCCAACAGGTTCCTGTTTTGGGCTACCGCTGTATCCAAAATAGCTTTTATGGTAGCATGACACTCCGGTTGTTTTTTCGTCATTAACTCTTTTGGCACCCTGTTCTAGCCTCCAATCCCAGCTCAAACGCTTTTACGTTGGTCTGTACGGTTTTACTAGGAACACGGGCTGAAATAGCATCTACCAAAGCTTCTTTGCTTAAGGGCAAAATCCCTGTTGAGAAAGCAACTCCCAGCATTACAACGTTCATACATTTGATGGTTCCAGCCTGCTTAGCGAGTTCGGTGGCATTTACCACTAGTGTTTTACCGCCTATGCTTTCGATGGCACTAACAATCTCATCTATTTCCGGATAGGTGGTCATGCCAGTTTTGACATCGGTGGGAATATTTTTGTCGGTGTTCATAACAACCCATCCACCGGGAGCCAGATAATCAACGGCTAGTCTTAAGGCCTCGAGGGGTTCTAAGCCAATGATGAGGTCACACTGCTTCTCCGGTACCAGCGGACTGACTACATCACCGAGCCTAATATGAGACGAAACAGCGCCACCGCGCATGGCAGCACCAAAAGTTTCACCTACGCGAACAGCAGGATTGGTATTCCCTTTAGCCAGGCATTTATTCTCAGACAGTGCAGCATCGGCAATAATTCTCGCTGCCAGAATCGAACCTTGACCGCCTACGCCAGCAATAATAATGTTAGTTTCCATTTGCCTAAGCCTCCTTCTACGATACAGTGTCGGTAATTGCTTTCGTGGGGCATATGGCTTGACATAGGCCACAGCCAACACAGGAAGCGGCATCGATGTTTGCTTTCTTGCTCTTTACATTAAACCCTATAGATGAACATCCTAACTGAAGACAGGTCTTGCACCCGGTGCACTCATCCTCGATAACAGTAAAGGGCGGCTTGGCTTCTTTTCTTCTTACCACCTGAAGGGCACATTCACCTTCTAAAATAACCACTGACGGACCGTCATAAGAAATAGCCTGCTCAATAGCTTGTTGGGCAGCGGTAAGATCAAAGGCTGATACTCTAGATAATTGCTCAATTCCTAGTGCGCGGATGGTGTTTTCAATATCAATAGCAGTGATGTCTTTGCCCAGTTGGTTCTTGCCTGTACGAGGACTTGGTTGGTGTCCGGTCATGGCTGTCCAGCTATTATCTAAGACTAGGTAGGTCACATCTGCTTTTGTTAAGGCCGCATTGGCTACCGAGGGCAGATTTGCATGGAAGAAGGTGCTGTCGCCACTAACGGCGATTACTTTTCCGTCTAAGCCTGGCAAATGAGACTGTCCCTGAGCCATTCCCAGCCCGCTTCCCATTACATATAGCGTATCTAGAATTTCGTAAGGAGTCTTGACAGGGAATTTTTTTGAGGCTTCATCAGTAGCATCAATCTGCTGACCAAATAGACCATAGCCACCTTGTTCATAACAACCGATATCGCCATTGACGATATGAACTCCGTCTTTGCCCCGAAGAGCCCGTTTTAGAGCCCAATAGGAACCAAGGTGTGGGCAACCAGGACATAAGGTAGAGGAGCGGGGAGTCACTAGTTGCTTAGCTGCTTTTCTAGCTTCGTCATACTGGCACTCGGGGACCTTAGCTGCCTTAAGAAGCTCATCTAGGTTTGCTCTTGTGGCAACTTGCTGCAGAGCTGCAGTTACAATATCTTGGTTTAGTTCATCCCACATATTGAAGACCTGATTATCAGTTTCGCATTTGCCATACACAGTGCCAGCTCTTGATCCGGCAAAGGTTCTCACCCATTTTTCTAGGAACGGGTCGCCTTCTTCAACCACAAGAACATTGTCTGATGCATCGACTAGTTGCCGAACTAGGTTTTCTGGAACAGGGTTGACCATTCCCAGCTTGAGCAGGTTAATCTTGTCTAAAATGCCTAAAGACAGAAGCACATCGTGAATATAAGCGTAGCCTAATCCGGAGGTTATAATTCCGAGCTTCGCTTTATCGGAGACTAGCTGGAGTTTATTAAATGGGCTTACTTCTGCTAGCTCTTTAGCGGTTTTAAGGGTGCTATGCAACCAGCGATGCTTCGACACTGCTCCCGGTGCTCCATAGACGTTCCAGCGGTATTGAATCTTATAGTGCTTGTTAAAACCGACATTGGACGGACGGTTGTTTATGGGCCCCATCAGAACATCGCCGCTGGCATGAGAAAGCCTGGTAACAGATCGAATCATAACTGGTAGTTCCAACTTTTCCGATAGGTCAAAAGCCTCCCGGGCCATAGCCCTAGCTTCTTCCTGGTCGCTAGGTTCAAGACAAGGTATCTCGGCATAAGCGGCTAGAGCCCTGGTGTCTTGCTCAGTGGAGGAATAGTGAGCACCGGGGTCATCAGCTACAATTACGACAAAGCCACCACGTACGCCGGTATAAGGAAGCGTGGCAAATGTGTCCATAGCAACGTTGAGACCGGCATTTTTCATGACGCAAACTGATCTGGCACCGGTTAGGGCAGCCCCGGCTGCCACCTCAAAGGCTATCTTTTCGTTAGTACTCCATTCAGCATAGAACCCGACTTCTTTTGAAGCGTCCCATAAAACCTCCATTACTTCTGAGGAAGGTGTGCCAGGATAGGCTGATGCCAGCTCAACTCCAGCCTCAATTACCCCTCTAGCCAGAGCCTCGTTACCCATAAGTAACATTCTCTTATTTTCCTGGTTAAGCACTACTGGTGTGGCCAAAATAAAGCCTCCTTTTTCTGATTGTCTTACCGTTATTTCAGTAATGTACTGATTGCTCTTATTGCCCGTTCCGGTGTGGGGAAGACGGGAATATTGTTTTGTTGCAAGGTAACTGTTTCTTGTTTTTGAATTTCGCCTCCGCCTACATAGACTACAGCCACAGGAAGTCCGGTGGCTCTTTTTGCTTCGAGGACGGCCGGCAAGGTTTCTGGTATAGGGTCGCCGAAAATAAATAGGAGTAGATCGGCTATATCCTCTTGGCCAACAATTGAAGCGGCTAACTGATAACGATCTGCCGCTGTATCACCGGTAAGATCCAGAGGATTGGACACAACGCAGTGATCGGGAAGGGCAGCTTTAAGTTCGTTTTTTACTGTGTGCGAAAGATTGGCTAATGCCAGCCCGGAACCTTCCATTTCATCAACGCACATGATGCCGCTACCACCGGAAGATGTCATCAGCATTAACCTGTTGCCGGGCAGTCGGCCAATGCATGCTTGTGCTTTGCAGCTATCGTACAGTAGTTCCAGATCTTTAACAGCAGTGATATTTAGATCACGGCAAATAGCGGAGAAGACCTCGTATTTACCGGCCACAGACTTGGTATGAGATTGGGCTGCTACGCGCCCCTGTGACGTGCGGCCCCCTTTTAATATCACTAGGTTCTTCTTCGCGGCCACGTTCTTTACCGTGTTGATGAATCGGCTGCCGTCCCTGATTCCTTCCACATACAAGGCTATTACCTTTGTGTGGGGATCATCGGCAAAGAAATCTAGTAGATCCATTTCATCCACATCTAATTTGTTGCCCAGACTGACGAACCCAGAAATGCCAAGTCCTTCTTCTTCAGCCCAGCCGGATAAAGCAGCCCCAACTGTACCGCTTTGCGAGATAATGGCAATAGGCCCTTGTTTATCCATTAGAGGCCAGGTTGCACATAAATGGTTGGGGGTGTAGTTAATTCCTTGGCAATTAGGTCCGATTAAGCGGATATTAGTAGATTTAAGACTGTTTATCAATTCTTGTTCCAACTCTACATTGCCGACTTCACCAAACCCACCGCTTATCACGATGGCTCCTTTCATGTCTACAGCTTTAGCCTCGGAAATAAGACCTGGCACCAGAGCTGCCGGTACCACAAATACTCCTAAATCTACTGGGGTTTTGATGTCGCCCAAAGAGGGATAAGCTTTTAAACCAAGTATTTCGGGCGAACGAGGATTCACTGGATAGATTTGTCCCTTATACCCTCCATCCACTATGTTCTTTAAGATGGTGTGACCTGTTTTACCGGGGGTAGCTGACGCCCCAATAACAGCTACTGATTCGGCTTGAAATACGTCATTAAGACTGATGTCAGTTGAAACCATGTCATTCCTCCTTTCGCCATCGACAAAAGTCGACCCGGCAATCATACCTAGTTGCAAACCTGTCTTACAGCCTTACCATTCGACAGGCAGGGGACTAATTCCTGCTTGCCCTACAATAAAATAAAAAAATTGCTCCTTCCTGTTGGTAGAAGGAAGGAGCAATTTAGTCTTTGTATAAGTTATTGGCCAAAAACATCTTTGTCGACGCTCTTAATATGATCGTATATCACCTTAATGACTCTAACCGAGTCCTTAGTTTTGACACACTGGTAGATTTCCTCGTGTTCTTTTGTGTAACGCCTAATATTTTCTGGGATTTTCAAACTGGTGGTCTTTAATGCTTTCCATAATTGCTCTTTCATGCCCAAGCTAATTAGAACTCCGACTCGATAAAGAAGCTCGTTATGTGTGGCCTTAGCTATAGCTAGATGAAAGTCGGCATCACATTGATTGTAGCTGTCATAATCGGAGGCCATTTCAGCTATCCGTAGCCTTTCTAGCACTTCTTCCATGGCGTCCAAGTCCCCTTGTTTAGCTTGGAGGCAGGCCATGCGCGTAATTTCAGGTTCTAGGACCAAACGTGCTTCCATTACTTCATACGGGCTGCTTTGTCCGGCAATTTGACTAATAGAAGTCGACTCTATGGGTACTTCGGTTACGATAGTCCCATACCCGGTGCGGGATTCCACATAGCCCATTACTTCTAGGGCACTCAAGGCCTCACGGATGGGAGGGCGAGAGGTACCAAACATATCTGCCAATATTCGCTCCGGCGGCAATTTATCTCCGGGTTTTAATTTTCCATCTAAAATGTATTGGCGTATTTGGTTGACAACCTGTACGTAAGCTTTTTCACTTTGAACTGGTTTAGGTTCGAACATTAAACTATCCCCTTTAACGTTACCTATACATGAAACAAGATCTGTTTTACCAATTAGATTATAGCAGATGGTCAGGCTGTAATACAACTATGCTAGTAACCCAAATAATAAAATTTACTTTATAAAAGAAGGATTATTAGCTTGGACGTAGAAATATGATGGCAAGGTTGTATTACAGCTAGTCAGCTAAACTTGAATTTTGTGGAAGGAGTGGGGATTTTGCAAATCGATCAGGATTTATGTGCTAGTTGTGGACAATGTATACCCTATTGCCCCATGTCAGCTATCAAGGAAACGCCAGATAGCGTTATTATTGTCCAGGATGAATGTGTAGAGTGTGGGGTATGCAAGAGGAGTGGCGTTTGTCCAACCGATGCTCTTACTCAGCCAAAATTGGAGTGGCCTAGGCTTATTAGATCGTTATTTAGCGATCCCATAACGGTTCACCCGGGAACAGGTGTTGCCGGAAGAGGGACTGATGAACTAAAAACTAACGATGTTACCGACAGATTTGTTGAAGGGCAGGTTGGTTTTGGCGTAGAAATGGGACGCCCTAACACAGGAACAACTTTTAGAGACCTGGAAAAGGTATCCACCAGGTTGGCATCTTTAGGCGTTTATTTTGAACCAGCCAACCCGGTAACCGAGCTAATGAAAGATACGGCTACCGGTGAGCTGCAGGATGACATTAAGGATGAGCGCGTTCTTACTGCTATTATCGAATTTATTGTGGATGAGGACAAAGTGTTGCCTACTCTAGAAATACTAAAAGAGGTGGCCGAAGAAATAGATACAGTCTTTTCCCTTGATCTAATCAACCGCGTTGGCGAAGGTGAGCCGCCGTGCCTTAGTGTGATTCGAGAGCACGGTTACTATTTATCACCCAATGGTAAGGTTTGTATTGGGATCGGACGTCGCGTTACCGAGATGTAGATAACTATAAGGGAAGGTGAATC
This sequence comes from bacterium, assembly GCA_050945275.1. Classification (GTDB taxonomy): domain Bacteria; phylum Bacillota; class DTU030; order DUMP01; family DUMP01; genus JAAYWY01. The sequence continues at coordinate 6,335 of JBMNSQ010000060.1, forward strand.
GATATGACGCACTCTCTCCATAGAACAGGGAGTCCAGAAGACCTTAAAGATGAGGTAGTATTTATCCTTTCTCCGTCCAGAGGTATAAATACTGATGGAGCAGAGCCAAAAGTAAAGAAATTTATCGAGATTATGAAGAAGAACGGTGCAGTACATTATGGCGACGATCTTACCGGCAATGTCGCAATCTTAGGTCACGACCAATTGATTACTAATGCAACTCAGTTCACTAATATCCACGCAGTTTTTGCGGACAAGCAAAAGGCAATTTGTGCTCTAAAAGATGTAGTAGAGGCAGATATGGGCTTGTCAGTGGTTGTGACAGGATTATTTGATGCCTTGGACCAATGCTGTCAACAAGCTGGAGTGAAGTTTCATACCATTGAGCATTCTATGGGATTTTGGGGTCGGACCGAAAAACTGCCTTCCGAGGATGTTCTAAAAATAGTAACTATGTGCGGGCATGGTTTGGTAGCGGCTGGCTTGGTGGAAAAGTTAGTTCAGGACATTAAAACCGGCGTCATTACATCTGAAGAAGCCGCCAATGAAATGGCACGCCAGTGCATGTGCGGCATCTTTAACCCGGTTAGGGCGAAAGAGACGCTGGACCAAATGGTTAAGGCCCTTTAGGCCTTAGTCATTTGTAAGGGAGGGATGCAGCTAACATAGATACCAGGTCTCATCATGGATGGCTAGTTAGTCCTAAACTAGTATTAAAGAGGGGGAAATATGATGAGGATCTCGAAACGTGTAGTGGTAGCATCGTTAATGGCTGTATTGGTATTGAGTTCTATGGTATTGGGTGGCTGTAGCCAAAAAGAGGAAACGTTTCCGGCGCAGTCTATTGAAGTAATTGTTGGTTGGGGTGCTGGTGGCGGGACTGATGTCTTTGCCCGCGGTTTGTGTGCGGCAGCGGAAGACATCTTGGGGGTTCCATTGGCCGTTGTAAATATGCCAGGGGCCAATTCAGCTACGGCCATGGATTATGTTCTAAAGCAGGAAACAGATGGATATACCGTTTTCGCTATCACTTCAGATCTGTTAACAGCTCAAGCGTTGGGTCTGTTACAGACATCGGTGGATAATCTAGATACATTAATAAGAGCACACGTTGATGTAGGTATGATTCAAGTGGGGAAAAATAGCCCGTTTACAACCTGGGATGAATTTGTAACCTATGCTAAGGAGAACCCGCACACCGTTACCGTTGGTGGTACTGGGGCGGGTAGCTATGACGATATTGCGGCCAGCATCATTATGAAATCAGCAGGGGTAGAGGTTAAGTACGTACCTTTTGACTCGGCCTCAGAAATGCATGCAGCGTTAATGGGCGGACATATAATGGCCATGCATGAGGAAACTGGGCCGACCATTGGTTACATTGAGGCTGGTGAGACTTGGCCTATACTAGTTGCTGCCGACAAGCGTCTAGAGGCGTTTGCTGATGTTCCCTGTGCCCAGGAGCTAGGCGTCAATTATGTACCTATGCAATGGAGAGGTGTTGCTGTCAAGAAAGGGACACCGGAGGAAATTGTAAAGGTCCTGGAAGACGCTTTTGCTAAGGCGTGGGAAACAGAGCAATATAAGACTTTTGAAGAAGAGCGATATTTGGATCTATACCCCGGTTTTCAAAGAGGCAATGAGTTTTACGAAAGTATGTTAGATGAACTTGACCAATACACTGAATATGTTAAGGAATTAGGCCTCTAGGACCACAGGTTTTTAGGGGAGAGTTTCTCCCCTAAAAACCATAAGGGAGGGTAGGGACATTGCTACAAGGAGAAACTGTTTTTTCTACAGTGCTATTTTGCAGCTCGTTAGCGCTATTCGCTCATAGTTTTATATCGTCCGCTACGGTGACTGCTCGTGTCGCAGGTGGATTTTGGTGGCCAAGGGCTCTTCTGGCAGGAATAGCTATCTTATCTGGAACACTGGTACTAAACCAACTAAGAAGCGCTAGCAAAGACAAGTTATATAAACCTAGCGAAGAAATTGTTAAGGGCCGGCTACTGGGCTTGATTGCCGCCTGTTTTGCTTACGCTATGGCTATGAATTATGCTGGTTTTGTCTTTAGTACACCGTTTTATATTGCCATCGTACTGTTCTTACTAGGTATTCGAAAAACACGTTCACTAACAGTGCTGCCCATAGGGATTACAGCTATGTTATTTGTGGTTTTTGTGAAGGTTTTGCACATTTCCGTACCAAGAGGAGTAGGCCCCTTCCTGCATTTTAGCCGTATTTTTTACTAACTGCTAACTTAGGAGTGGTTGTAATGGGGTTTTCGTTCCTGCTTTTAGGATTACTGGAAGTTATTAAACCGGTAAATTTACTAATTATATTGTTTGGTTTAGTGGCTGGTTTTGCTATCGGGGCGCTACCGGGTCTCGGAAGCACCGTTGGTGCAGCGCTATTTATCCCATTGACTTACGGCATGTCTTCTTCCCAAGCTCTGTTGTTACTAGGTGCATTATATGCTAGCTCTGTTTATGCCGGTCAGGTTCCTGCCATTTTGTTCCGCATACCGGGAGCCGAAGAAGCGGTTGTAACTACCATTGAGGGCTACGAGATGACAAAGAAGGGGCAGGCAGGGAAGGCACTAGGATGGGGATTATCTTCATCTGTTTTAGGGTCGGTGTTCGGAGCAATTGTGCTCATCTTGTTGGCGCCATTGCTAGCCAAAGTAGCCTTGCAGTTTGGGCCGCCAGAGTACTTTGCTCTCGGTATACTTGGCTTGACAGCTGTTTCTGGTCTCGGTGGTAAATCCCTTGTTAAGGCTGTAATTGCCGTGCTCTTGGGGTTATTTTTTGCGACCATTGGCATTGACTCCATGACCGGAGTGCCAAGATTCACATTTGGCAGCAATACTTTGTTAAGCGGTATCCCATTTATTCCAGCGTTGCTGGGACTGTTTGCTGTAGCCGAGGTGTTTAAGCAAGTGGCGAGCAAAGATATGGGCAGTACCGTAGGAACAGCAGGGTTAGACGACCAGACACAGTTAAAGGTAAAATTACCATCGTTGAAAGAATTGCAAGGCGTATCGTGGCCTCTGTTGCGGTCTAGTTTAATCGGTTCGTGGATTGGAATTCTTCCTGGTGTTGGCGCTACCACAGCAGCTATCATGAGCTACAGCTATGCGGTTAAATTATCAAAGGAACCAGAAAAATTTGGGACCGGTAATCCAGAAGGATTGGTGGCCTGCGAGACTGCTAACAACGCTGCAGTTGGCGGTGCTCTGGTTCCTTTATTGGCACTAGGAATACCGGGTAGTGCTACTACAGCTGTAATGCTAGGCGCCTTTCTTATCCATGGTCTAAAACCAGGACCGCTGTTTTTGGTGCAACAGCAGAAATTAGCTTACACCGTCTTTGCCGGCTTGTTGGTTGCATCTTTCCTGATGTTACCGGTTGCATTACAGATGATTAAACCTTTCCTTAGATTATTTCGGGTTTCGTACCCAGTGTTAGCGGCGGGAATACTCGGTTTTTGTGCGGCTGGCGCTAGAGGGATGGGTGATTTGTACGGTGTACTTCTCATGTTTGTCTTTGGTGTAATCGGTTATCTCATGGAGACTCATGATTTTCCGGTGGCGCCTATGGTTTTAGGACTAGTTCTCGGTCCGATCGTAGAAACAAACCTTAGAAGAACATTTATTCTTGCTGGATCTAACCCTCTGTTTATCTTGACTCGTCCTATAGCAGCAACTCTTTTAGTGCTGTCTATACTGCTACTCGTTG
>JBMNSQ010000061.1:0-9879 GCA_050945275.1 bacterium
ATGATAATGTCGAAGCGCTGTTTAATGGTAGCCTTCCTGCTGGCAATAATCTTGGTGGCAACAGGTCTTCCGGTGGCAGCTCAGCCATTGCCTTTGCCCCGTCTAGAGTTGGGTGTTACTCCAGCAGGTGAACCACAGGAAGTAGTACTTAGCTTGCAAATATTATTTCTGCTGACAGTTCTTTCGCTTGCCCCAGCCCTTTTAATTTTGACCACATCGTTTACCCGCATTGTTATAGTTTTATCATTTGTTCGCAGTGGCTTATCTACCCAGCAGATTCCTCCGAACCAAATTATTTTAGGCCTAGCTTTGTTCCTTACTTTTTTTATTATGGCCCCGTACTGGGGACAGGTAAACCAACAGGCGCTGCAGCCTTATCTAGTCGGCGAGTTATCAGCCGACGAGGCTCTGGAAAGTGGTATAGAACCTATCCGTTCATTTATGTTTCAGGAAACGAGGGAAACAGACCTAGCGTTGTTCATCGAGATGGCCGACTTACCTCGGCCCGAGGACCGGTCTGATGTGCCGACACATGTTCTTATCCCTGCTTTTGTTATTAGCGAACTAAAAACAGCCTTTCAAATTGGCTTTTTAATTTATATACCGTTTCTAGTGATTGACATGGTGGTGGCCAGCACGTTAATGTCCATGGGTATGTTGATGTTGCCACCAGTAATGATCTCTTTACCGTTTAAGCTCCTTCTTTTTGTTATGGTAGATGGCTGGCATCTGGTGGTCCAAGCTTTATTGCAGAGTTTTTAACAGAAATGGAGTGTCATGCCGTGAGTGAGGAATTTGTTTTAAGCATTGGACGAGATGCATTGTACACGGCGCTTCTAGTAGCTGGTCCGCTGCTGCTGCTGAGTCTATCGGTAGGGCTTTTAGTAAGTATCTTTCAGGCTACTACCCAAATTCAGGAACAAACATTATCCTTTGTTCCAAAAATACTGGCTGTGTTTTTGGGATTGATAGTCTTTGGCCCGTGGATGCTTCGGATAATGCGCGAGTTCACCGTCCGCCTTATTTCTTCGACCTCTAATATGTTGTGGTAAAGTAGTGTTATGTTAGATTTAAGCTACATTAGCCAAGCTTATGGTGTATTTTTATTGCTAACCATTCGTTGTGGTGGCTTCTTAGCTACAGCACCGTTTTTTTCTAGCCGAAGTATTCAGCCTAGTGTTCGCGTTTTTTTAAGCCTACTGTTAGCGTTTCTTCTTCTACCACTGTTCCCAGCAGATAACCTGATACTGTCGGCATCGCTATGGGCTTTTTCGTTAGCCATGCTGCGAGAAGTCGTGTTAGGCCTGGTTTTAGGGTATGCCAGCAGCATTGTATTTGCTGCTTTTCAAGTAGCAGGTCAAGTGCTTGATATGCAAATGGGGTTTGGCATGGTTAATGTGCTCGATCCACAAAGCGGTACCCAAGTACCCCTAATAGGCAATTTCCTGTACTTAATAGCGATGATGGTTTTTTTAGCCTACGATGGCCATCACTTTTTGCTACACGCTTTGCACAGCAGTTGGCGTCAGATACCTCCAGGTGCAGTTTGGGGCGAGCCCGGCCCTGGGCTCTTTTGGGTAGTAGTTAGGGCCGTAACGGTTATGTTTCTGGCCGGTGTCGAGATTGCTACTCCTGTCTTAGGGGCTTTGTTTTTGGCTGATTTAGCATTGGGGGTGTTGGCTCGAACCATGCCACAACTGAACATTTTTGTGGTGGGCTTACCCCTGAAGTCTCTGCTGGGGCTGTTCACGGTAAGCGTCTCTTTACCGGTATATGGGGTCTTTTTAAGAATTGTTCTCACGGAGGTGCAACGAACCCTTGAGTATGTTTTGTCGACGATGCCGCCGTGATGAACTAAGCTTTGGGAAAATAGATCTCCAGCTGTTTGCTGAGGAGGAAAAAACAGAGCCTGCTACTCCTCACAGGCGGCAGGAAGCTCGAAGAAAAGGCCAGGTTTTTCATAGTACAGAGTTTTCGGCGGCTGTGAGTTTATTAGCTGCCGGCAGTGCTACCTTGTGGCTTATCCCCTGGTGGCAACAGGAACTCATAGCCTTAACAAACACTGTATATAGGTTGGCTCCGGTTAACTTTGATATTTCTTTTTCCACTCTTATAGGGACAGCTGTGTTATCAACTCTGCTTCGCCTATTGGCCCCCCTGTTTTTGGTAGTAGTAACAGTTGGCCTAGTAACTAACTTAGTCCAGGTAGGCTTTCTGTTTAGCACAGAACCGTTGTCTTTGCGCCTTAACCGGCTTAATCCTGTTGCTGGCTTTCAGCGCATTTTCTCTCGCCGGTCCCTGGCTAATTTAATTAGAAATGTTATTAAGCTTTGTTTGGTGGCTGCTGTGGCATACAGGAGCCTTCAAAGTGAGCACTATTTGATACCCAGACTGCCTCTAGTTAGCGTTACCGGATTCGTCTCTATATTAGGCAGCTTAAGCCGGCGCTTATTATGGCAGTGCGGGGCAGCTATCTTTTTATTAGCGGTGGCCGATTACGCCTACCAACGCTGGGAATACGAAAAGAGTCTGAGTATGTCCATACAAGAGATTAAAGAGGAATTTAGGCAAACTGAGGGCAGTCCTGAGGTACGCGCCGAGATACGTGAAAGGCAACGGAAAATGGTCCACGCTCGCATGATGGATGCAGTCCCTAAAGCTGATGTGGTAATTACCAACCCGACCCATTATGCTATTGCCCTAAAATACGATTCGGCCGCTATGGCTGCACCAGAGGTAGTAGCCAAAGGAGCGGGCCTAATTGCTCAGCGCATCATGACTATTGCTCGTGAGCATGCGGTCATGGTAGTGGAAAATAAGCCCTTAGCCCGATCTTTATATCAAGCAGTGGAGATAGGAGAAGGTATTCCAGCTGAATTTTATCAAGCTGTGGCGGAGATTTTGGCGTATGTTTACGGTCAACAAGGATTGATTTAAGCGAGAGGGGTAAACGAGAATGCTTCAGATGCAGGGCACAGCCACAACTCGGGGTATGGGTATCAGCGATCTAGCAGTGGCAATAGCTGTTATCGCTGTTGTTATTATGATGGTGGTGCCACTGCCTACATTTTTGCTCGATTTGTTGCTTACATTTAACATAACTTTTTCCCTTACCACACTGCTAGTTACCATGCATGTTCGCCAGCCTTTAGAAATCGCTGTATTTCCATCATTACTCTTAATGGCAACTCTTTTTCGTTTAGCGCTTAATGTGTCATCGACCCGGCTTATTTTACTGAACGGATACGCAGGGCAGGTGGTTCAAGCTTTTGGCCAATTTGTAATTGGTGGTAATCCAGTGGTAGGCTTTATTGTTTTTTTTATATTGGTTGTTATTCAGTTTATAGTAATTACAAAAGGTGCTGAACGGGTGGCCGAGGTTACAGCCCGTTTCACGTTAGATGCTATGCCCGGGAAGCAAATGAGCATTGATGCTGACTTAAATGCAGGGCTTATTGATGAGCAGCAAGCACGAGCCCGGCGTATGGAAATACGGAGAGAGGCAGACTTTTATGGGGCTATGGATGGAGCTAGTAAATTTGTTAAGGGTGATGCTATCGCCGGTATAATCATAACCATAGCTAATATTCTGGGCGGATTTATTATCGGCGTGGTTCAGGGTGAGCTTAGCCCTTTAGAAGTGCTGCAAAAATATACCATTCTCACAGTGGGTGACGGATTGGTGAGCCAAATCCCAGCGCTTTTGATGTCTACTGCTACGGGTATTTTGGTGACGAGGGCTGCCTCTGAGGGTAATTTAGGACAAGAATTAACCTCTCAAGTATTTAGTGAACCGCGGGTTTTGTACGTGGCAGCTGCTTCCCTGGCGGTGCTGGGAGTTATTCCAGGATTGCCGCACATCGCTTTTTTGTCATTGGCGGCCCTGTTTGCGTATTTGGCCTATCGGTTAAGTCAAGCTGAGAAGATTGAGCCGGAGGCGACCAGTGTAGCTGATCACGGCTTAGACGAGCTCAGACGACCGGAAGCGGTAGCAGCCTTACTGCCGGTAGATCCGTTAGAAATCGATCTTGGTTATGGGCTAATATCGCTAGCTGATACACAGCAGGGTGGCGATTTATTGGACAAAGTAGTTCTATTGCGGAGACAATTAGCAGTGGAATTAGGATTATTGGTACCGACGGTTCGTATTCGCGATGATATTACGCTCTCACCTAACAGTTACGTAATATTATTACGGGGAGTGGAAGTGGCCATCGGCGAAGTATTACCCGGCTACTATTTGGCTATGGGTGAGCTAGCCGATAAGAAAGAACCCGGAATTCCTACCCGCGAGCCAGCGTTCGGTTTACCTGCCTGGTGGGTGACAGCAGAAGAAAAAACAAACGCTGAGCGCAATGGTTTTACAGTAGTTGATCCGGCAACGGTGATAGCCACGCACCTGACAGAAGTGATTAAGAAGCATGCAGCCGATATTTTGAGTCGTCAGCAGCTCGAACTCATGCTGGAAACGGTCCGTCAAGAAAGTCCGGCTCTGGTTAATGAAGTAGTGCCCAATATTATTGCACCTCTTGACCTAAAGAAGATATTGGGCAATTTACTTCAAGAAGGGGTGGCTATCCGTGATCTAACGACTATTTTAGAGACAGTAGGCAATTTTGGTCGTTTGACTAAAGACACAGATATGCTTACAGAGTATGTGCGTCAAGCCTTAGGTCGACAGATATCCCGCCATTTATCAGTCGAAGGTGGCCCGGTATCAGCTGTAGCACTGGACCGTTCAGTGGAAGAAGCCGTGGAATCGAGTTTGCAGCGGACAGAACAAGGAACTTTTTTAGCCATGGAGCCACAGACAGCTGAGAGAATTCTGGCTGCAGTCAAGGCCGCACTTAGCAAGATGCCGCCGGGACAAGAGATACCAGTAGTATTGGCTTCACCAATAATCCGTTTTTATTTTAGACGATTGGTAGAACGTGCTTTCCCCCAATTAACAGTTGTTTCTTATAATGAGCTGGATCCTAGTTTGGCGATAGATGTGTTAGGAAGGGTGAGCTTGGAATGAAAATACGCCGGTATATTGCTTTTTCAATGGAGGAAGCGGTTGATCGGGTAAAAAGAGAACTAGGGCGTGACGCTGTCATATTAGAAGTTCGGCGAATAAGAGCGCCGGGAATCTTGGGGTTTATCAAACCGCGCCGCGTTGAAGTGACGGCAGCTGTAGCCCAGCCGGTTGTGCCACCTGCTTCGCCACGTTTAGAATCTCCTCTCATACCGGCAACAACAAAGGTAGTGCTATCGGGGTCACCTGTAACAAGGGATTTTGTACCTGAAGATATAAAGACACTGCCTAAGCAGCTGCAAGCTCCCTATGAATTGGTGTGTCGGTATAGAGAACGCCTGGTACGTCGAGGTGTTACCCCTGATTTGGCTAAATCAATAGTAGAGCATGCCTTGGAAGCTGTACCTCCGGAGCAAATGGGTGATGCTAATATATTGGGTAGCAGAATTCATCAGGTGATTATGAAACTGTTTCAATCAAAAAAGGTACAGGATCAACCTGATCGGACTTTAGCTTTTGTTGGCCCTACTGGAGTAGGCAAGACAACCACGGTAGCTAAACTGGCAGCTGTGTATAGCCTGCAACAAAGAAAAAAAGTAGCTCTTATTACTACTGATACCTACAGGATCGCTGCTGTAGATCAGCTTAAACGATATGCTGACATCTTACATATTCCGCTGGAAGTGGTTTATACACCTGAGGACTTAGATGCGGCGTTAAAGCGGCATTTGGAAGTAGATATGGTTCTGGTGGACACCGCTGGTCGTAGCCCTAAGCAGGGATTACATTTAGCCGAACTAAAAAACCTACTGGCGGCTGTTTCAAATATCGAGACAGCACTGGTCCTCAGCGCAACCACTAAAACTGAGGACTTAGACCTGATATATGAACATTTTAGTATATTTGCTCCCTCACAAGTTGTTTTTACTAAAATTGATGAAACTAAATCGGCAGGAGCGTTACTTAATCTAGTCAATCGAACTCAGCTTCCAGTTACCTTTGTCACCAATGGTCAAAATGTACCCGATGATCTCGAAGCAACCGATCCCGAATTTCTTACCGAACTTGTTTTGGGAGGTGCCTTAAATGGCTGATCAGGCACACCGCCTGCGCCAATTGGTTAAGGAATGGCAACGGCGTCGTCCCAAACGAACCATCGCTATTGCCAGTGGTAAGGGAGGGGTAGGAAAAACTAACATTGCCGTGAATTTAGCGTTGGCGCTAAAGGAGCAGGGTCATACAGTTACTTTGTTTGACGCGGATTTAGGGTTAGCCAACGTGGATATAGTGTTAGGTATTACCCCACTTTACACCCTTAGCCATGTTGTACGTCGGGAATGTAGCTTAACCGATATTGTATACCCGGCTTATGGACTAAGAGTGGTAGCCGGGGGCAGCGGGTTGGAGGAATTAGCTTCGCTACCGGAGAGAGAAATTGCTTATTTGTTCCATGATGCGGCTCAAATTGATAGCGATTTTTTCTTGATCGATACCGGGGCGGGTTTATCCTCCTTGGTAACCAGTGTGGCGATAGCGGCACAGGAGGTTGTGGTTGTAACTACACCGGATCCTACAGCTTTGACTGATGCCTATGCTTTAATCAAGGTGCTTTCACGCAAGAATACAAATTTAGTATTTTATTTGCTTGTTAATCGCGTGGCCAATCGCAAAGAAGCCGAACAGGTGACTAGTAATTTTTGCCGGGTGGTGAAGGACTTCTTGTCATCCACAGTGAACTATTTGGGTTATATACCGGAAGATCGACTGCTTAAAGCAGCTGTAATAAAACAGCAGCCACTCTTATTCGCCTTTCCGTCAGCACCGGCGTCAAAACAACTAAAAGACATTGCTACTACTTTGACCGGGGTAGACACGGCGATAGCCCAGAAAGAAGGCTGGGGCGGGTTTTTGGATAGATTACGTTTGTTATTTGGCTAGGGGGTGAAACTACGTGGCACGTCAACTCGAGCTTAACCGAAAAGTTGCTGTTCAAAGAGTTGCAGTTGATGACAAAGAATTTTATTCTTCCTACATAGCGGGGATAGACGACGATACCCTTAGCCTAGCTGCCCCGATGTACCATGGGGAACTAGTTCCGTTTAAGCCGGGGGAACAAATCCGGGTTTACACTTGGCCTATTATGTTTATAACTGAGGTACTAACACGACAATTAGTGCCCCATCCACTTATCGTTGTCCGCCGGCCCCGGGTGCTTTTTAAAACCCAACGGCGAGAATTTGTTCGTTTGGAATTGAGTCTGCCGGTAACGGTGCGGCAACTGCCCCAAGGTCCCTTATCACAACCTGAGGGGGAGGAAGTTAAGACTTACACCGTGGACATTAGCGGTGGTGGAGCTCGGATAATTTATCCATACGAACTACCGGCAGGGACGTGGTTGGAACTGGCAATTCATTTACCGGAAGAAGTTAAATGTAGAGGCCAAGTAAGACGTATTGAACATATTGAGACTGGCGCCAACAAAAAGCGACGACTAGCAGTAGAGTTTGCGGAAATTAGCCAAGCCAGTCAAGAAAAAATTATAGCTTTTATTTTCAAACGCCAACGGGAGTTGCGGCGGCATGGGTTATTATAGCTAAACCAGAGCAAGAACTGTTGTCGTTTTGGAGTCGACTCAGGCATATAGCCGCTATGCTAGCGAGGGTATATTAAAAAAGGGGAGAGGTCTATGTCAAATGATGTGTCGCAGTATAGAGAAGTGTTTTTCGCAGAAGCACAAGAACATTTACAAACCCTAAATGACGGTTTGCTATCGCTAGAGAAGAACCCCAGCGATGAAGAAGCTATCAATGTCGTTTTTCGTAGCGCTCATACCATAAAAGGCATGGCTGCCACTATGGGTTTTAACACTATCACCATGCTTACACACCATTTAGAGGATGTATTGGACAAAGTCCGCGCTGGGACAGCAAAACTGTCGCCGCCACTATCAGATCTTCTTTTTCAAGGCGTAGATGCCCTCGAAAGCATTATGGCCGATGCCCAAAATGACGCTGAGCCAGGAGTGGAAGTAATAGACACTTTGCTGCAGGAAATAAGTCGCTGTAGCGGTACTGGCTCCTTAGATCAAGCTGCGGTTATGAAAGAAGAAAAGCTTGATCAACAAATGGCCGATGGGATGCTTGAGCCCCACGAGCAGGGTGTAATAATTGAGGCTTTATCACGTGGATATCAGGCGTACTTTATTCAGGTGAAGCTGGCTTCGGACTGCTTAATGAAAGCGGTACGCGCTTTCTTAGTCTTTCAGCGGCTTCAACCCGAAGGCGAGATACTCCGGGTTGAACCGCCGGTTGAGGATTTAGAAGAGGAAAAGTTTGACCAATGTTTTCAGTTACTATTTGTTACTAAGCTCAACAAAGATAAGATAAAGGAACTTATAATTGGAGTCAGTGATGTGGTGGACGCCAAGATTGTAGCCGTTGATTCTTTAACCGAGAGACAGAAGGCAACAGCGACAGCGGCAAAGACAAAGATTCCAGACAAAAGCCATCATCAGCTGACTACACAAACAGTTCGAATTGACATCCATCGGCTGGACAATCTTATGAATCTGGTAGGAGAATTGGTTATTACCAAGACCCGACTAGATCAGCTTTTGCTGGCTTACGGTTCGCCGGAAATTGAAGAAACGTTAAAATCTTTGTCGCGAGTTGCCAGTGGTCTGCAAGATGCGGTTATGAAAGCTCGTATGGTGCCTCTAGCACAAGTATTTAATCGTTTTCCTCGTATGGTAAGAGATTTAGCCCGAGAACTTGGTCGGGAAGTTGAATTTATTATCGAGGGAGAAGAAACTGAACTTGACCGTAGTGTTATTGATGAAATTGGTGATCCGTTGGTACATTTACTGCGAAATGCAATCGACCATGGGGTGGAACCACCGACAGATAGAGTAGCCAAAGGTAAACCTGCTACTGCCAGTGTACGTCTTTTTGCCGGGTATGAGGGCAACCATGTTCTTATCGCAGTAGAAGACGATGGGGAAGGCATTCATCAGGACCTAGTGTTAAAGCAGGCTGAAAAGAAAGGGTTAATTACAGCTGAGCATGCAAAGCGATTAACTGGCGAGGAAATTTATCGGTTACTATTTTTACCGGGATTTTCTTCCTCAGATACGGTAAGTGATATCTCTGGCCGCGGCGTAGGTCTTGATGTGGTGCAAAACAAGATCGAGTCGCTAGGAGGTAACGTTGAGGTTAGCAGTGTTCCTGGTGAAGGGACCAGGTTCAGTATCCGATTGCCTCTGACCTTAGCTATTATTCAGGCCCTTATGATTGAGTTAGGTAGGGAAATTTATGCGTTGCCTTTAGAAACAGTAGAAGAAATTCAGGTTCTAGAAACACACGCCATCAAAAAAGTTCGCGGACAAGAAGTAATGACGCTAAGGGGTGAAGTAGTGCCACTGGTTCGCCTGGCCCCTCTTCTCGATAGTCAGGACAGTAGTAGCAATAACCCGTTCGAGCTTCCAGTGGTGATAGTGCAAGGTAATGGTAACCGTGCCGGCTTAATAGTAGATAATTTAGTTGGCCAACGCGAAATAGTGATCAAGTCTTTAGGCCGGTTTTTCGGGGGACTGCCAGGAATTGCTGGTGCTACTATCTTAGGTGATGGTCGAGTGGCTCTAATTCTAGATCCTGGAGGAGTTTTGAATCTGGCTGAAAAACGACACGACAGGCTAAATCAATTAAACCAATTAAGGAGGTAAACTAATGAAGAGGAAAGAAAGGCAACTGGTAGTATTTAATCTTGGGCAGGAAGAATATGGCGTAGATATTCTGCAAGTTCAAGAAATAAAACGGCTTACCGAGATTACCCGTGTCCCAAATGCTCCAGACTTTGTTGAAGGG
>JBMNSQ010000062.1:0-9809 GCA_050945275.1 bacterium
CGAAAAGAACCTAACCTGCTGATCTAAAGCCAAACGATGTGTTGCAGCTTAGTAACGTGATGACGATGGGCTTAGGTGTATTGAACAAGGCCTGACACATGGTTGGTGTCAGGCCTTAATCCTTGTTGCTAAAATATTTTTTTGCTATCCTTCCATTCATACATATGCTGAAGCAGTTCGCCGAAGCGTTGGAAGTGGACTACTTCACGTTGCCGTAGCCAACGAAGGGTATCGGTGACCAGGGGGTCATCGGATAGTTGGATTAGATACTCATAAGTGGAACGGGCTTTCTCTTCGGCGGCCATGTTTTCGTATAGATCGGTGATGGGATCCCCCTTAGACTGAATGTAGCTAGCGGTCCAGGGAACGCCTTCGGCGTTGACGAAATACAAAGCTCTGTCATGGTCGGCATAGTAGCCATCTAATCCGGCTGCTTTTATTGATTCTAAAGAAGCATCTTTAACGAGGTTATATACAAGGGCAGCCACGATTTCCATATGGGCTAGCTCCTCGGTACCTATATCGGTAAGTACTGCCTTCCCCTGCCCGGTGGGCATAGTGTAGCGCTGGGTAAGGTAACGTAGAGATGCCGCCAATTCTCCATCCGGACCACCGTACTGGGTTATCACTACCTTGGCCAGGCGGGGGTTAGGCCCGCTTACCCGTGCTGGATATTCTAGTTTTTTTTCGTAAATCCACATGTCTTCATCCCTCCTAGAAAGTGACTTCCCACGGCCAAGGGTCGTTAACCCAGGCCCACGGATACTGGCTGGGGCATGAGCCAAAGTTCATAAGGGGTCCAAAGCGACGGCTATACTGTTCTTTTAATTGGGATAGTTCCTGAACTGTTGCGTTATAATCCATAAGTGCCCGCCGATCCTCGGGGTGGGTATCAAGATAAAGGTTTAAATCTACGGCTGTGAATTGCAGGGCCATTATTTGCAATAGTAGTTGAGTACGTTCTTGTGTCACGACTCATTCCCCCTTTGGCCTTTCCAGGGTTTGTAAGGCATATAAAGCTCAGGGAATATGGTACCGCGCCTTAAGCCTTCCATGGGTTCTAGGCGGGTAGTGAATATCTGAATGGGGACATAGGCCCGGGCCAGCCTCATTTGTGGATTGGTCACATGTTGTGCCTGCGGTTCTGTCGTTTTATCATGCGGCATATGCACTGCCTCCTTTACAAGGCTATCGGTTCTATCAATTTACTATATTCCTTAAACCTCAATAAGGTGCGCTTGGCCAGTTTACCGCAGTTGCCTCTTTGGAAAGTAATTCAGAGATAGTAAACCAGAAGAAATGGTTGCTGTTGCGACTGGACGATTGCTGAAAATACCGATTTGGGTATATTGCAAGTGTCCCATCTTAAGCTGATGGGCCGTCCTGACTTTGACAGCAAAGAGAAGAAAAAAGAGGTCACAACTCTTGTAACCACAGGGTTTGTGGCCTTAACATTTTGTTACGAATATGTAGGAGACTAGCTAAGAATGTTAAAAGCGTTCAGAGGTGGAAAAATAATACCATGGTTTGGCATTGAGTTTAGGCCGTCAGTCTATTGACCAGCTTGTCCAAAGAGAGTAAAATAAGGCAACACCACTCTATTCTAATTCCACGGGACTTATGGCAATTTATTCACTTGCCCGTCATAATTTTGAAGCGGTGTGAGATTTTAGGTTATTATTTATAGGCTTATACACAAATTTTGTTTGCGTGAACGGATAGGAACTTTGATAATTGCTAATCCTAATTACACGGGAAGGGGGGGTACTATTAGCGGTTAATAAAAACTCAGCGAAGACTAATACGAGCAAGGAGGGCTAAGAATGGAGGAACGGTTGAACAATATCTACCAGTATGTGGATGAAAGAAAAGATGAGATGATAGGATTATGGAGAGAGTTAGTCAATTACGAAAGCTATGCTAGGGAAAAAGAAAAGGTAGACTTGTTAGCCGAACGTCTAAAAGTTGAGTTTGAAAAAGAAGGTTTAGATTGTCGCTTGGTGGATGTAGGCCCACAAAGCGGGAAGACTTTAGTAGGAATCTTAGGGGCAGAAAGATCAGGGAAGCCAGTGATTTTTTCTGGGCATATGGATACGGTCTTTCCAACCGGAACATTTGGCGAGAAACCTTTTCGTATAGAAGACGGTAAAGCTTTTGGGCCTGGCGTCTTGGATATGAAGGGCGGAATAATCATATCCCTGTACGTTATTAAAGCCTTAAACAGCATCAATTTTAATGAGCGACCGATAAAAATAGTGTTTTCCGGCGATGAGGAAATCGGTCACGTAAACTCAACTGGTGCTGAAGTAATACTAGAAGAAGCAAAAGATGGTATTTGTGCCTTTAATATGGAAACCGGACTAATTGATAATGCATTATGCATAGGAAGAAAAGGCAGAATGGAGCCCCATATAACCGTTAACGGAATTGAGGCCCATGCTGGAAACGATTTTGCAAGTGGACGAAATGCCATAGAGGAAATGGCACATAAAATCCTAGAAATACAAAAACTTACAGACCTTGAATCAGGGACAACTGTAAGTGTCAGTAAGATTAAAGGCGGCACAGTATCCAATGCCATACCTGCTCAATGCCAGGTAGAGGTTGACGTTCGATTCGAGAACATGGCTGAAATGGAAAGAGCTAAACAGCGGATTGGGGAAATATGTGAAATAACACATGTAGATGGGACCTCAACCGAATGGGAAGTTGCTAGCTCCATGGCAGCGTATGAAACGACTGATGACGTTATTAAATTCTATAACTTCTGTAACGAAGTGGCCAAGAAATATGGATTTGGAGAAATGGGAAGCAGAAGATTAGGTGGAAGTTCAGATGCCGCATTCATAACAATCGCCAAGACTCCTGTCCTATGTTCATGCGGAGTAAGAGGAGAATGGAACCATACAGCTAAGGAATATGCGCTAGTAGATTCCTTGTTTGAGAGAACCAAGCTGCTTTCAACGATAGTATTGAACTTAGACCAATTTAAGGAATAAGAGGTGGTATTGGTATGGTTAACGAAGCAGAAGAGAGGGTAACGTGGAAAGGCTGGGTAGCTTTATTTATTCTCATTCTAATGTTTTCAGGGCTATTTGAGAATGCAGAAGGGCCAATTAGGGCACTTGACCTTTCAAATCTGATTGGTCAGTTTGGCACAATTGGTGAAGGTGGTAACTTTAGAGGAGCAGGCGGGACCGGCGCGAGAGACGGCTTCCTGTTTACCTTAACCCTAATTCCGACAACATGTTTGGCTGTTGGTTTAATTGACCTGGTAGAGCATTTAGGTGGCCTTAAAGCAGCGGCAAAATTATTTAACCCTATTTTAAGACCTTTACTTGGGATACCAGGAATATCAGGTTTAGCTTTTGTGTCGTCTTTCACTAGTTCAGATATAGCTGCTTTTATGACGAAACAGTTAGTAGATAATGGCCATATGACTGACGATGAACGAACAGTATTTGTTGCCTATCAATATGCCGGTTCGGCAGTTATTCTAAATACTATCGGTACACAAGCTGCTTTACTGCCGATTGTGTTGCTTCCGGTAGGACCACTAATCGTTATATTGTGGATTTGTAAAATCTTTGGTGCCAATTTAGTAAGGCTAATAATCAAATCAAGAAACAAAAAAGCGGGTGTAGCAGCATGAGTGAACAAGTAGAAGCCAAGAAGAAAAAGGGTGCTATAGAAGTATTTATGGGAGGAGCCAAGAAGGGGCTCTATATAGGATTTGAACAGATTCTACCAGCCATGATATTAGGATATGTAATAGTGGAGTTTTTGAAACTAACTGGAATAATAGATATTCTTGGTGTTGTTTTTGGACCGGTAATGGGTATTTTTGGGTTACCAGGTGAATCAGTTGTGGTATTGTTGTCGGCATTTTTTGCTAAGGCAGCCGGTGCTGCGACTGCGGCCAACTTATTCTCAGATGGAATAATCAATGCTGCCCAAGCAACTATACTTCTTATGCCCAGCATGTTAATGGGAACCTTGGTTGGTCACTATGCAAGAATTGTCTTGGTTTCTAATGCTAATCCAAACTATAGAGGGCTTTTATTGGCTGTTCCAATAATCGATTCTATAGTTGGAATGTTTTTGATGAGGTTAGTTTTGTCGCTCATGGGCTTGATGTAAGTATATTCGTGTATTGCGTTGCGAAAAACAATTGGAGTGAAAATAATCATATCACTTATTGCATTGGCTTTAATAATATTTAGCGCTTATTGTAAGTTGGACAAAGTCAGATTCCTAGGTTAAAAAAGCAAAGTATGATTTAATTTTAGCCTTCAGTAGCCTTCAGTGGTATATTTGTATTGGCGGTTATCTCCCAGTGCGGTATTTGGTTTTTCTAAAACCATTATGCCGTCAGCTGGGTCGGTAGCCGCCATTTCAATTTCACGCTTTTTCGACAGGGGGAGCTTACTACATTGCCAGGGAACATAGGTTGTAGTATGCTAAAGGTGTTACATGGGAAGTAGAAAAAGGTGCATTTTTAACCAAGAAGATTTAACAGGGGGGTACAACGTGGCTCAAGATCATAAAGATACTATTGGTAAGGTGGCTCTGCGCGCACTGTTGGATGGGGATAGCTGGCAACCTAGCAGTACTTGCCGTCAGTATTTTCGTGTTGTCACTGGCCATGTGGGTTCAATGAACGTAGAAAAAATTATTGCTGCCATTGAGACAGCATCCCGGCGTGAAGGGGTCGTAAGTACCGAATATCCAGAGGATCATGCCCTGTGGCACGCTATTTTTGAGGCTTTGCACGGGGTGGGCAGGGGTCAATTGGCACTGGGTACAATTTTGCGTACGGCAGGACTACGGTTTTCAGTGGTGCGTGGACCGCGTTATGTGGGGGATTCCGCCCAGGGCCAATGGCTAGCGGTAGCTCTATATGGCCAGATCGGTGGCCCCATCAGAGGTAATGAGCACGAGTGTGTTGGGCTTGGCATATCTCATCTTGGGCATTAGACAACTTAGAAGCAAGTAATGGAAAAAGTTAGTCCATTACGAGGTTACATTTTCGTCCCCTGTTAAATTAACAAGTTACGAGTTAATGGCATTTATCCTTTTGGCCCGTTGACATGGTTTGCTGAAAGGCTTATAATTAAAGCACAGAATAATAATTCGACCTATAGGCGCAGTTGCGAGAGATATTAGAAGGTCAAAAGCAGCTGGGCCTTTGTTTTATTTTGAAGGGTGAGGTGATATCAGTTTACACAAAACCGTAGTAGCACATGACATAAATTGAAATTGCAATTAAATTTGGATCGCAATAATATGATTAACCCATAGATATTTGATATGAGGGGGTCTGGTTAAGACTCCTTATTTTGTCTTGCCAGCAGTGTAGTTTGACCACCCGATGTTTTACAGCAAATAAGGTTCTGGAATATTTACATGCTTATTGCACATAGTGATTCTAGGTTTAAGACTATAGGTCACGAAGGAGGTAGACGATTTGATACTGCTTACAGGTCATGAACTCAATATAGATGATATTATTAAGGTGGCTCTTGAAGGAGAAAACGTAGGGATCGACGAGCAAGCAAAAAGAGCAATTCAAGAAGGACGCCAAATGGTGGAGCGTTACCTAGAAAGTGGGCATCCGGCATATGGTATTAACACGGGTTTTGGTGCTTTATGCGACACATCTATTGCCCCCGATGCTTTGCGGGAGCTGCAGCAAAACCTAGTACGAAGCCATGCCAGTGGCGTGGGGGAGCATTTCCCACCGGAAGTAGTGCGGGCAGCTATGATACTTAGAGCCAATAGCCTCTGCCGGGGCCATTCTGGCGTTCGGCTAGTCGTTGTCGAGACATTGGTAAGCCTACTCAACAGTGGTATTATCCCGGCTGTTCACTCCCAGGGGTCGCTTGGTGCCAGTGGGGACCTAGCGCCGTTGGCGGATTTGGCGTTAGTGCTGCTGGGGGAAGGTTCGGCCTGGCTTAATGGTGAGCTAATTAGCGGGGCTGAAGCGTTAAAGAAGGCGAGCATTGAGCCACTAACTTTAGAAGCTAAAGAAGGATTAGCGTTATTAAACGGTACTGCTTTTATGACGGCCGTGGGTGTTTTGACTTGGGATGAAGTGCATAAAATACTAGTGGCCCAAGATGCAGCCGCAGCCCTGTCACTGGCAGCTTTTATGGGTAATACAGCAGCCTATGCTCCGGAATTAGTGGCGGCCAGGCCGCATCCCGGCGCCCTAGCTGTGGCCGAGCACCTGAGAACCCTTCTAGCAGGTTGTACTTTAGTTGACGCTGGTAACCATGCGAAGATACAAGATCCGTACTCCTTCCGTTGTGTGCCTCAGGTGCACGGGACTGTCTTTGATGCCTTGCGCCACGTTAAATCCACATTAGAAATTGAAATTAACTCTACTACTGATAATCCCCTAATCATAAACGGCAAAGTGATCAGTGGGGGTAATTTCCATGGGCAACCTGTCGGGGCTATCCTCGATTACCTGGCCGTAACGGTGGCGTCCATGGCAGCTATGGCTGAGCGGCGGGTTAACCAGCTACTACATCCGGCCTACAGTGGCCTTAGCGCTTTTTTAGTCCCCAATTCCGGGTTAAATTCCGGTTTTATGATTGCGCAGTACACGGCGGCATCCTTGGTAAATGAGAATAGGGTACTGGCCACTCCAGCTACAGTCCAATCGGTTCCAGTATCAGCCGATCAGGAGGACCACATCAGTATGGCTACTTTTGCTGCCAGTAAGTGCCGCCACTTAGTGACTAATGCCTCAGCTGTGACCGCCATCGAAATAATGACAGCAGCACAAGCTATTGATCTACGACTAAACAAGCAAGAATGGGATCCGGCTAATACCCTAGGCCCTACACTGGCACCCATTTACGAACTGATTCGCCAAAAAGTGCCTTTTATAGAGAGAGATAGCCAACTCAGTGGTTACATTGAGCACATTGCGCATTTGATTGCCGGTGGCAGCATTCGTGAGCGGCTACAGGGTTGCCAGGTTGATCTAATATTGTAGGATTGTTTGTGAAGCCGGTAACTAGACCTATTCTAAAAAGCGGATAAAATGTTGTAAAGATTATGGGAGGAGGTTTGCTAGATGCTAACCAATAAGGATGTTTTGGCAGCCATGACAATCAAATTGGATGCCGAGCTACCACCTATGCCGGCGTTTGTAGACGGCATACGAAGAGCTCCGAGCCGCGGGTTTCGTTTATCAAAAGAGCAGGCCAAGACGGCTCTAAAAAATGCACTGCGCTATGTACCTGAGGAATTACACGAGAAGTTAGCCCCTGAGTTTATGGACGAACTTATGACCTGGGGTCGGATTTATGCTTATCGGTACCGACCCCAAGGTAGGATTTATGGTCGGCCGGTTGAAGAATACAAAGGTAACTGTTTGGCCGGAAAAGCCTTCCAGGTGATGATTGACAATAATTTGGATTTTGACGTTGCCCTTTATCCCTATGAACTGGTTACCTACGGTGAGACCGGCAGTGTGTGCCAGAACTGGCTACAGTACCGGTTAATTAAGAAATATCTTGAGGTGCTCACCGAAGATCAGACTTTAGTAGTGGCATCGGGCCATCCGGTAGGGTTATTTCCCTCCAAACCTGATGCACCACGAGTAATTATTACTAATGGTCTTATGGTGGGAATGTTTGACAACCAACAGGATTGGGAAATAGCAGCACAAATGGGAGTAGCCAGCTATGGTCAAATGACAGCTGGCGGCTGGATGTACATCGGTCCCCAAGGGATTGTCCACGGAACCTTCAATACTTTGCTTAATGCTGGGCGGCTAAAACTAGATGTCCCTCAAGACGGTGACCTTAGCGGCAAGCTATTTGTTTCGTCTGGCCTTGGCGGTATGAGCGGTGCCCAGCCCAAAGCAGTGGAAATTGCTCGTGGCGTCGGAATTATAGCCGAAGTAGATTATTCCCGTATAAAGACTCGCTTTGATCAGGGATGGGTGAGTAAGGTTTCATCCGACCTTAAAGAGGTATTTGCTGTTGCTCATGAGTTCATGAATAAGAAGCAACCTATTTCCATCGCTTACCACGGAAATATTGTGGACTTACTGCAATACGCTGTTCAAAACAATATTCACATCGACCTTCTTTCCGATCAGACATCGTGTCATGCTGTTTATGATGGCGGATATTGCCCCCAAGGCATGTCTTTTGAGCAAAGGACAAAGCTGCTTGCCGAAAATAGGGAACGGTTTAAACAGTTGGTGGACGAGAGCTTAAGGCATCACTTTGAGCTCATAAAAACACTTGTTGACCGAGGAACGTACTTCTTTGACTATGGCAACTCCTTTATGAAGGCTGTCTATGATGCCGGGGCCGTAGAGATCGCGAAAAATGGCGTCGATACAAAAGACGGTTTTATCTTCCCTTCTTATGTGGAAGATATCATGGGACCAATGCTATTTGACTATGGCTATGGGCCCTTCCGCTGGGTTTGCTTGAGCGGGAATCATGAGGATCTGGTTCGAACAGATCGGGCAGCCATGGAATGTATAGACCCTAATCGCCGCGGGCAAGATCGCGACAACTATATCTGGATTCGCGATGCCGAGAAAAACCAATTAGTAGTTGGAACCCAGGCTCGGATACTGTATCAAGATGCCGAGGGTAGGGTAAAAATTGCTTTAAAGTTCAACGATATGGTGCGTCGCGGGGAGATCGGCCCGGTAATGCTGGGACGGGATCATCACGATACCAGCGGGACTGATTCGCCCTTCCGTGAAACGGCTAATATTAAAGATGGCAGCAACGTGATGGCGGACATGGCTACTCATTGTTTTGCCGGGAACGCTGCCCGAGGGATGAGTCTGGTAGCACTTCACAATGGTGGTGGCGTAGGTATTGGGAAGGCTGTAAACGGTGGTTTTGGCTTGGTGTTAGATGGTAGTCAACAGGTGGATGAGATTATTAAGTCGGCCCTACTGTGGGATGTAATGGGTGGAGTGGCCAGAAGATCCTGGGCTAGAAATGCCAATTCTATCGAGACTAGTGCTACATTCAATCAGAAATATGCTGGCCGGGGTCATATTACACTTCCCTTTGTGGCCGACGAAAAACTGGTGAGTCAACTTGTGGAAAAGGCATTACCATAAGTTTGGGCAAACAAGTGGTAAGAAGGGGTGAAGCTGTGCCTTATTCTCAGGCTTTATTGATCAAGAACATCGGTGTTTTGGCGACTCCCGAGGGAAGCAGTGCTCTTAAGGGACCCAACCAAGGCAAAATAAGGATACTACAAGATGCTTATATAGTAATTAAGGACGGATATATTGCCGAGGTAGGCTCCGGCGAAGAACTAGACCCCGTAGCGGCGGCACAATACAAAGTGTTGGATGCTAAGGGCTGCTTAGCTACACCAGGCTTGGTGGATGCTCATACCCATTTAGTATTTGCCGGCTGGAGGCAAAAGGAGCTATCGTTAAAGCTAAAAGGCATGGGCTATTTGGATATACTCAAAATGGGTGGCGGCATTTTGAACACTGTAAAAAATACTAGGGATGCCAGCTCTGAAGAATTAACGTCTTTTGCCACCAAAAGTCTTGATCGCATGTTGGCCCATGGAACCACCACTTGTGAGGCCAAGAGTGGATACGGCCTCGATTTGCCGAGCGAAATTAAATCCCTTCAGGTCATCCAAGAGCTAAATAGACTTCATCCGGTAGACTTGGTGCCAACTTTTATGGGTGCCCATGCTGTGCCCCCAGAGTACAAGGGAAAAAAGGCGGACTTTGTCCGCCTGATTAAGGAGGAAATGATACCGGAGATTGCTAGGCTCAAATTAGCCGAGTTTTG
>JBMNSQ010000063.1:0-9754 GCA_050945275.1 bacterium
GCCACCGGTGGAATCCACAATAGGTCATTGTGCGCCTGGCGCCGAAGGACAGCTAAACCGGGTTCGTTCCACCTTGCTCGGACAAGGAGGCCAACTCGGAGGTACACATACCATTGAAGTTGAATATTAGGCTGTATCCATGGTTTAGATTTAGAAGTTAAGGATGGCCCAATTAAGGAGGGAGAGACTGTATGGGACCCATAAAAGTGGTTCAGTACGTTAACCAGTTTTTTGGTCAGCTGGGAGGGGAAGAGAAGGCCAACGTCGAGATGCAGGTTGAGGAGGGGCCGATTGGTGTTGGTTTGGCTGTGCAGCGTGAGCTAGGGGAGAAAGGTCAGGTAGTCGCTACGATAATTTGCGGGGACAATTACTTTACGGAGAATCTTACGGCCGCTACGGAACAAGCTATTGAGATAATGAAAAAATACCAACCGGATTTGTTGATAGCAGGTCCGGCGTTTAACGCCGGACGCTATGGTGTTGCTGCCGGTGCTCTGTGTCAGGCGGCACAAGACAAGTTGGATATTCCGGCAGTAACAGCAATGTACGAAGAGAATCCAGGGGTAGATCTTTACAGACGTAATGTTTACATCCTTAAAACCGGAGACTCTGCTAGAGAGTTAAATAGTGTGGTCCAACGAATGGTTAACTTAGGTCTACGTTTATATAATAAAGAACGAATAGGTAAACCAGGTGAGGAGGGGTATTTCAAACGCAGTATATTGGTTAATGAGCAGTCTGATAAAACGGCCGCCGAACGAGGGGTGGACATGTTATTAGCGCTGCTTAAAGGCGAGAAGATAGAACCGGAGATCAACTTGGTTGTTTATGATAAGGTTGAACCGGCACCAGCGGTAAAGGATATCGGAGCCGCAAAAGTCGCCCTTATAACCGATGGTGGCCTGGTTCCCACTGGAAACCCCGATAAGCTGGAGTGGAGGGCAGCCACCAAGTATGTCATGATTGATCCTGGTGACGAAGGAGTCCTTAAAGCCGGAGAATACTACGGAAACCACACAGGTTATGATACCAAAGCGGTAAATGCAGATCCGCATAGGCTTGTTCCTTTGGATGTTGCTCGTGAGCTCGAAGGGAAAGGTATCATTGGTAAGCTGCACCCGGTCATTTATTCCACCACGGGGGTATCCACGCCGATTGATTCGGCTCAAAAAATTGGACAAGCGATTGTTGATAGTCTCAAGGCTGAGAGCATCGACGCTGTAATCCTAACCTCAACCTGAGGTACCAGCACACGTTGCGGTGCAACGTTAGCAAAAGAGATCGAGCGGTCAGGAATTCCAGTTGCTCAAATAACTAGTTTACCCGATATAGCGGTAATGGCCAATAGCAATCGAATTGTACAAGGTGCCGGGATAGTGCATCCAGTAGGCGATGTTTCGTTACCACCTGACGCTGAGAAGGAAAAACGGCATGCGATAGTAAAGAAGGCCTTAGAGGCCTTAGAAACAGAAGTGGATACACCACGTATATTTTAGTGAATGTTAATTTTCGCCCCCAAAAGTCTATTGTGATTAAAGGCTTAAGGGACAACACAGGGCCTACCATTGCCTTTTGGGGATCGCCTAAAGGGACAATCCTTGGTCTTGGCATATCATTGTACTGCAGGCTGACGGTAACTTTAGACAGCAAATTCGCATGCAATAGCAAATAAGATAGTAAAAAGAGGTTGCCGCTGTGGCAACCTCTTTTTACTGCTATTTTTCTAGATAACTTTTAAGTTTTGGCAAGGCATCGCTATAGCGGTTAAAGGGAATAAAGGGGATTCCTTTTTTCGTGAGATAACGAGCCAAATAATCTTTGGCAAAGACAACATCGGCGCTTTTGGCGGCACAACGGTCAGTATGGCCATCGCCAAAATAAGCAATCTTATAGCCCTTGGCTTTTAATTTTCGTAAATGATACGTCTTACAGCAGCCGCAGTGATAGCAATCAAGCAGGCCGTGGTGAGGGAAGGACGGCTTCGCTGTTAGATTTTCTATTGTAAGTTCATTAGCGATACGCGGTACCCACTCAAGACCGTCTCGTTTTAAAATACGATCAATGTAATAATCATAGCCATCACTTAAGATAAGGACCGGCAGCCCCCGATCAGCAAATAACGAAGCAGCGGCTTTGAAGTCAGGATCGAGCTTAAAACCGAGCACGAAATTCGCCAACTCGTGGTCGGATACTTGCATCTTGGTGATGACCAATTCGTAAGCTTCCTTGGCTGTTATTTGGCGGTGTGATATAGAGGCGTCCACGTCGGCCCAGCAGTTTGGGCCGACGAAGTTTTTGACGATGGCGTCGCCAACGTCTCTAATACTGGCTGTACCGTCAAAGTCGGATACTAGTGCCCACTTGGTCACTACCATCCCTCCTAAATCGAAAAGTCAACCCTGCTTTTAACCTTATCCCAAGAGCGGTAATGGGTCAAGGTGAAGGTAATAACGAGTCCGAGCGCGAATAGTACCACTGGTGAGAGGTGAACAAGTATGATTTATATTGCCACGAGCGGTTACTACTATAATGATTGGCAGGGCATTTTTTATCCACCGGATCTTCCGGCCAATCGGCGCTTGAAATATTATGCACTGCGTTTTCCTTTCTCTGAAATCAACGCCACTTACTACCGCCAACCAACGGCGCAAATGTTTGAGCGCATGCTGGCATTAACTCCCGATAAATTTCGATTTGTGGTCAAAGCTTATAAAGGTCTAACTCACGAGCGCAGCGACAGTGCTGAATTTATTACCTTCCTAACGGGACTTCGTCCCTTAGTCGAGGCTAACCGCCTTATATGCGTTTTAGCCCAATTCCCTTATAGCTTTCATAATACAAAAGATAACCGGGATTATATTGAACGTTTGCGTGACCGGCTAGCGGGACTTCCGGTGGCGGTGGAATTTCGTAACCGCAATTGGTCCAAAACGGGTACATTCGAGTTACTGTCTAGGCACGGCCTTTCATACGTGGCGGTGGATGCACCGCGGCTAAAGGGCTTAATACCACCGCTTGCTCATGCCACCACCGATTATGCTTATGTACGTTTTCATGGTCGGAATGCAGATAAATGGTATGGGCATAGCCAAAGTTTTGAGAGGTACGATTACACCTATAAAAAAGAAGAACTAGCTGAGTGGCTATCGCCACTAAAAAAATTAGAAGAAGCTACTGGCATCGTCTACGTGACGTTTAACAATCATTATCAGGGCCAATCGATTATGGCAGCTCGAGACTTAGCTGCCTTGCTTGGGCAAAACAATGATTTAGAGCAACAAATTAAACAAAATAAATTGCATTCAGATGGCGAAGCGCAGCAACTAGGACTTGAGCTGTTTCGCGGCGGTGTATAACATGTAACTTTAAAACTTAATCTGGCGCTAAGGTACTAAACGAGCCAATACGACATAAAAAGACGTTTTATCAACCTTGATGGAACTGCCTTCCGATGGTAAACTAGTAAACGTTGCGCAGCACACTGGCTGCCGCTCAGGCGGTAAACAACAAGATCAAACAGTCTTGACACCAAAAGCTGAGTGTGCTAATATAATAAAGCCAACGGGGCCATCCCCGGCGGCAAGATCCTTGAAAACTAAACAGAGGTAAAGAACCTGCAGTCGTAAAGCGACTAAAGCCTGGATACTTTCTGATTTAGAGAACTTGAACCGATTTTTGGATCGGATAAAGGTTTCTTTTGCGGAGAGTTTGATCCTGGCTCAGGACGAACGCTGGCGGCGCGCTTAACACATGCAAGTCGAACGGTCCGGCACTCAATTGGCGAGTTTAGGTTGAGGAAGTCCGTAAATAATTTTCCTGCAGAAGGAGAGTCATGGACAGAGAAATCTAACTTGCGAATTGAGTGCCGGATAGTGGCGGACGGGTGAGTAACACGTGAATAACCTGTCCCTAAGCCCGGGATAACAGCCCGAAAGGGTTGCTAATACCGGATGAGCTTACGAATGCGCATGCATTCATAAGCAAAGGGTTACCGCTTAGGGAGGGATTCGCGGCCCATCAGCTAGTTGGTGAGGTAACGGCTCACCAAGGCAACGACGGGTAGCCGGCCTGAGAGGGTGGTCGGCCACACTGGGACTGAGACACGGCCCAGACTCCTACGGGAGGCAGCAGTGGGGAATCTTCCGCAATGGGCGAAAGCCTGACGGAGCGACGCCGCGTGGGTGAAGAAGGCCTTCGGGTCGTAAAGCCCTGTCTAGGGGGACGATAATGACGGTACCCCTAGAGGAAGCCCCGGCTAACTACGTGCCAGCAGCCGCGGTAATACGTAGGGGGCGAGCGTTGTCCGGAATTACTGGGCGTAAAGGGCGTGTAGGCGGTTTGTCAAGTCAGGTGTGAAATTTTAAGGCTCAACCTTAAGACTGCGCCTGAAACTGGCAGGCTTGAGGGCAGGAGAGGAGAGCGGAATTCCCAGTGTAGCGGTGAAATGCGTAGATATTGGGAGGAACACCAGTGGCGAAGGCGGCTCTCTGGACTGTACCTGACGCTGAGGCGCGAAAGCGTGGGGAGCAAACAGGATTAGATACCCTGGTAGTCCACGCTGTAAACTATGGGTGCTAGGTGTTGGGGGTATCGAACCCCCCAGTGCCGCAGCAAACGCAATAAGCACCCCGCCTGGGGAGTACGGCCGCAAGGCTGAAACTCAAAGGAATTGACGGGGGCCCGCACAAGCGGTGGAGCATGTGGTTTAATTCGACGCAACGCGAAGAACCTTACCAGGGCTTGACATCCACAGGACCTAGTGGAAACACCGGGGTGCCCTTCGGGGAACTGTGAGACAGGTGGTGCATGGTTGTCGTCAGCTCGTGTCGTGAGATGTTGGGTTAAGTCCCGCAACGAGCGCAACCCCTATACTTTGTTGCCAGCATATAAGATGGGCACTCAAAGTAGACTGCCAGAGAGAATCTGGAGGAAGGTGGGGACGACGTCAAATCATCATGCCCCTTATGCTCTGGGCGACACACGTGCTACAATGGTCGGTACAACGGGCAGCGAACCCGTGAGGGGGAGCGAATCCCACAAAGCCGATCTCAGTTCGGATTGCAGGCTGCAACTCGCCTGCATGAAGTAGGAATCGCTAGTAATCGCGGATCAGCATGCCGCGGTGAATACGTTCCCGGGCCTTGTACACACCGCCCGTCACACTACGAGAGTTGGTAACACCCGAAGCCGGTGGGCTAACCGCAAGGAGGCAGCCGTCCACGGTGGGATCAGCGATTGGAGTGAAGTCGTAACAAGGTAGCCGTATCGGAAGGTGCGGCTGGATCACCTCCTTTCTAAGGAGTTTATCTCCAAAACCCAATTTGGCGTATAGTTGCTTTCGCCAGGTTCTTACCTCTTGTTTGGTTATATACTTCTTGCACCATCTGCACATTGAAAACAGAAGAGCGAACAAACACAGGTAGTCAAGTTAGAAAGGGCACACGGCGGATGCCTTGGCGCTTTGAGCCGACGAAGGGCGCGGTAAGCGGCGATACGCCTCGGGGAGTCGCAAACAGACGTCGATCCGAGGATACCCGAATGGGGAAACCTGGCAGGGGTAATACCCTGTCATTCCTATCTGAACACATAGGGTAGGAAAGGCAACCAGGTGAACTGAAACATCTAAGTAGCCTGAGGAAAAGAAAGAATAATCGAGGCCCTAAGTAGCGGCGAGCGAACCGGGCTTAGCCTAAACCGTGTATGTGTTAAAGCCTGCCGGCGTTGCATATACGGCGTTGTGGGAGCTGCATGACCAAACGGCAGCGCGGTTGATGTTAAAGATTTGTTAGCCGAACGCTCTGGGAAGAGCGGCCAAAGAGAGTGACAGCCTCGTAGGCGAAAACGAATTGTAGACATAGCAGCCACCCGAGTACCGCGGAGCACGTGGAATTCCGTGGGAATCTGGGAGGACCACCTCCTAAGGCTAATTACTCAAAGCGACCGATAGTGCACTAGTACCGTGAGGGAAAGGTGAAAAGCACCCCGGGAGGGGAGTGAAATAGTACCTGAAACCGTGTGTCTACAAGCCGTGGGAGCGAAAGCGACCGCGTGCCTATTGCAGAATGATCCGGCGAGTTGCGTTTTGTTGCGAGGTTAAGGCATATAGCCGGAGCCGTAGCGAAAGCGAGTCTGAAAGGGCGTCAAGTAGCAAACCGCAGACCCGAAACCGGGTGATCTACCCATGGCCAGGGTGAAACGAGGGTAAGACCTCGCGGAGGCCCGAACCCACCAGTGTTGAAAAACTGGGGGATGAGCTGTGGGTAGGGGTGAAAAGCCAATCGAACCCGGAGATAGCTGGTTCTCCCCGAAATAGCTTTAGGGCTAGCCTCAGCTATAAGCTACGGAGGTAGAGCACTGATTGGGCTAGGGGCCTTACCAGGTTACCGAACCCATTCAAACTCCGAATGCCGTAGAATTTTAGGCTGGGAGTCAGACTGCGGGCGCTAAGGTTCGTAGTCAAAAGGGAAACAGCCCAGACCGACAGCTAAGGTCCCAAAGCTGAGCTAAGTGGATAAGGATGTGGGAGTGCACAGACAGCCAGGATGTTGGCTCAGAAGCAGCCATCATTTAAAGAGTGCGTAATAGCTCACTGGTCGAGTGATCCTGCGCCATAAATGATCGGGGCTCAAGCTCAGCACCGAAGCTTCGGATGTTAGTGGACTAACCATTAACGTGGTAGGGGAGCGTTCCCAAAGGAGCGAAGCTAGATTGCGAAGTCTGGTGGACTTTTGGGAAGTGAGAATGCCGGTATGAGTAGCGAAAAGGCAGGTGAGAATCCTGCCCGCCGTAAGCCTAAGGATTCCTGAGGAAGGCTCGTCCGCTCAGGGTTAGGCGGGACCTAAGGCGAGGCCAAATGGCGTAGTCGATGGACAGCCGGTTAATATTCCGGCCCCACCGGAGACCGTTTGAGCGAAGGGGTGACGCAGGAGGGTAGGTTAAGCGTGCGATTGGAAGAGCACGTCCAAGCTAGTAGGAAGCCCGGATAGGCAAATCCGTCTGGGAGTTCTGAGAAGCGAAGGGGAGCGGCTACGGCTGCGAAGTAACTGATCCCATGCTGCCAAGAAAAACCTCTAGCGAGGTCGAAGGTGCCCGTACCGCAAACCGACACAGGTAGGTGGGGAGAGAATCCCAAGGCGCGCGAGAGAACCCTCGTTAAGGAACTCGGCAAAATAGCCCCGTAACTTCGGGAGAAGGGGCGCCAGCATTTGTGTAAGAAAACTCCCAAGCAAAAGCTGGCCGCAGAAACCAGGCCCAAGCGACTGTTTAGCAAAAACACAGGTCCCTGCGAAGTGGAAACACCACGTATAGGGACTGACGCCTGCCCGGTGCTGGAAGGTTAAGGGGAAGAGTGAGAGCTTTGAACCGAAGCCCCAGTAAACGGCGGCCGTAACTATAACGGTCCTAAGGTAGCGAAATTCCTTGTCGGGTAAGTTCCGACCCGCACGAATGGCGTAACGACTTGGGCACTGTCTCAACGAGGGACTCGGTGAAATTGCATTACCTGTGAAGATGCAGGTTACTCGCGACTGGACAGAAAGACCCCGTGGAGCTTTACTGCAACCTGATATTGGATTTTGGTGCTTCTTGTACAGGATAGGTGGGAGGCTTCGAAGCCAGGCCGCCAGGTCTGGTGGAGCCATCCTTGGGATACCACCCTGGCAGCACTGAAGTTCTAACCCCGAGCCGTTATCCGGCCGAGGGACAGTGTCAGGCGGGCAGTTTGACTGGGGCGGTCGCCTCCTAAAAGGTAACGGAGGCGCCCAAAGGTTCCCTCAGCGCGGTTGGGAATCGCGCTTCAGAGTGTAAAGGCACAAGGGAGCTTAACTGCGAGACAGACACGTCGAGCAGGGACGAAAGTCGGGCTTAGTGATCCGGTGGCTCCGAGTGGAAGGGCCATCGCTCAACGGATAAAAGCTACCCCGGGGATAACAGGCTAATCTCCCCCAAGAGTTCACATCGACGGGGAGGTTTGGCACCTCGATGTCGGCTCATCGCATCCTGGGGCTGAAGTAAGTCCCAAGGGTTGGGCTGTTCGCCCATTAAAGCGGTACGTGAGCTGGGTTCAGAACGTCGTGAGACAGTTCGGTCCCTATCCGTCGCGAGCGCAGGAAACTTGAGGGAAGCCGTCCCTAGTACGAGAGGACCGGGATGGACGGACCGCTGGTGTACCAGTTGTCCCGCCAGGGGCAATGCTGGGTAGCCAAGTCCGGAAGGGATAAACGCTGAAAGCATCTAAGCGTGAAGCCCCTCCCAAGATGAGGTTTCCCATGGAGTTAATCCAGTAAGACCCCTTGGAGATGACAAGGTTGATAGGCCGGATGTGTAAGGCGAGCAATCGTTTTAGCTGACCGGTACTAATAGGTCGAGGACTTGACTACTTTATGTTCGCTCTCTGTTTTGAGTGTGCAGCATGTACACTTTCTCTTTCCGGTAACTTCAGCGGAGGGGTCACACCCGTTCCCATCTCGAACACGGCCGTTAAGCCCTCCAGCGCCGATGGTACTTGGGGGATTCCCCTGGGAGAGTAGGTCGTTGCCGGAATATATTTTGCCAGGCCCGCACTTTTTTGCAAAGTGCGGGCCTGCTGCATATTTGTACTTTTTGCTTGGCCTATTTTAATGCTCTGTAACGCTCTTGTAACGCTCTTTGTAACGCTCTTTAGAACATCCGGGCCGCCTCTGAACTCGCTCTTCGGGGCTCGACTTGTCCACTCTACAAAATGGGAGATACATTGGCGGTTTCCTTTAATCGCTTCGCTCTTTTGAATGGGGTTAAGCTCGGCTTTAACGGTTGGGCCTAGCAACCCCTGGGCATTGGGTAGGGAACGAGACACGTGTCATTTTATATAAAGTACGGATCTCCTTCCGAAGGGAGATCCGCATAAAGATGGGTAAAATAAATTAGCCTACTGCTGCTAGGTGCACAAGTAGGCTAATTTATTGTTCTTAAATAAGCAGAATCGGCCTGATCGTATAAAATTAGGCGATATTTTCGCCGATCTCTTCTTCAAGATCCATAAGTCTGACCAGCATCTTTAAGCGGGAGTCTTTATCGTCCTTATCGCTGGTCCAATCGTCGAGTAATTGTTCACGTTCGCGTTTTAGTGCTTCCAACCTTTTCTTCATCGCCCGCAACCTCCTTCCGAAACTTTAGTATACCTCGCTATTGTCCTTATTATCACACAAAAACAGAATTTAGTCAAGGACTTGTTTATGACATTTGTGTTAAGAGATCAGGGAACAGCTAAAACCAGTATCAGTAGTGGTGTTTACCGTTTACCTTCAAAATATGACCAATGGTAGTCAGACATGATACGACAAGAACCGTCAATGTAATTGTTAATAAAAAAACGAGGAATGGCGCTTGCAGTAAGGCTCGGATAAGCAAAGAATAGCAGCCAGGAGGAATCGTAACACAAGACGAAGAATAAAAGGGTTTAGCCCCCGAACACAGGAGGAAAGAGTTTCACCGTGGCGTCGGGAGAAAGGACATCATTTACCGAGTAAATGTGGCCGTTGCCGATAGGTAGCATTCGAGCTCTTAGAGCTTCGTCACTGCTTTCAGTTGGTAGTTCTTTGTTAAAGTTAGGATAATTTTGACCGATATTAAGTAGCAGCTCCCACAAGGTTATATTTTCTACGTCTATATTAAGTTCCGATCTACCAATTAAGGTATCGTACGGTGGGTAAAATACAACGCGCATATTCTCTTCCGTCCCCTATCATTCTATAACTTAAGTCTTCTTGAGCTTACA
>JBMNSQ010000064.1:0-9482 GCA_050945275.1 bacterium
CATTATAGACCATACAGCCGATTTAGTAGCAGCCGTAAAACCGCAAGCTGCCTTCTATGAGGAATTCGGCTGGGCAGGCATGAAGGCGCTTGAAGAAACCGCTAACTATGCCCGTTCTAAAAATTTACTAGTAATAATGGATGCTAAACGGGGCGACATTCCCAATACTGCTCTCGCCTATTCCAGGGCATATTTAGCCTCCGACGTTAACAGGCATGCCTTCCCCTGCGATGCACTTACCGTAAATCCGTTCTTGGGACGCGATGGTCTAGAACACTTTGTCAATGCCGCTGCTCGTAACCAGCGGGGAATTTTTCTCCTGATTCGAACATCCAACCCCGGTGCGGCCGACCTACAAAACCTTACCGTACAAGAAACTAAGCAGCCCGTCTGGCAAGAAATAGCTACGTGGGTGGCCACGTGGGCCGAAGAAACCAAAGGAGCGGATAATTATTCCCCGGTGGGTGTTGTCGTCGGCTTAACTCATCCTAGTGAAGCCAAAACCCTCCGTCAACTTCTACCCCACTCTTATCTACTACTCCCTGGATTGGGGGTACAAGGTGGCCGTATAGCCGATGCGTTGCCCTGTTTCGATAACAACGGCCTGGGTGCCGTTTTAGTGGCCGCCCGGAGCATAATATTTGCCTTTAGTCGGGAACCCTATAACAGCGCTTTTTCTCCGGATGAATTCGGCGCTGCTGCAAGGCAAGCTACAATTGATGTTTTAAGTAGCCTTAAGGCGGCCGGTTATCCACTCCGATAAAATAGCGCTGTAAACGGAGGTGATGTTAGATGTGTACATGTGTCAGAGCTACGTGGGCCCCCTACGCTAATTTGGTAAGCAATATCGAAAGCAACTCTTATCATTGCTTGAGCATCAACTCGTTTGTAGAACCGAATCAAGCAGCCCAGATGGTAGCACGCACACGGCACCAGGTTAAACTACCACTTATGGTGGAGTTTCGAATTATCAGTAACAATAAGAGACGGTTGGTCCGACTAGCTCGAGCAGCCGCCGCTGCTGGTGCCAATGCTATTTTGCTCACATCAGACGACTTCGCCTCAGTTCAAACTGTTTTATCCGAAATATACCGGGCCGTAACCTTACCGCTGTTGGTCCGCTGCCCTATAGTTAATAAGAATGAAGAGCAGAAGCTACAAGCTCTGGGTGCTGCTCAGGTAACCCCGTTATAATCTACCCGCATAATCCTTTAAGTGCGGTCCTGTGAGGCCGGCAAGGAATCTCGGGCGAGATCCTTCCCCCTTTCTGGCCGCACAGCCAATAATCTGTCAGGAGGGAAAGGCTGTGCTGCACAAAGATCTATTATCATTAGAAGAACTGTCGCGCAGTGAAATTGAAAACCTACTCAAGCTATCGCTGGATCTAAAAATCCGCCTTCAAAGAGGCGAACGGCTCACCCATCTTGCCGGTGAGAAATTAGTTCTAATGTTCTACGAGCCTAGTACTAGAACACGAGTTTCATTTGCTCAAGCCGCTTATCTAGGTGGTGCTGACGTAATAAGCATCGCCTCCGACACCAGCAGCGTGATTAAAGGGGAAAGCTTGGTGGATACAGCCCGTACGTTGGCTGCCACCGGCGCAACCGCCATGGTACTAAGACACAAGGCTGCCGGAGCAGCGGCGTTAGTAGCTAAGAAAGTATCTATTCCTGTCATCAATGCCGGCGATGGCTGGCACGCCCATCCAACTCAATCCCTGCTTGATTTACTCACCATATGGGAAGAACGGGGGCGTGTGGAGGGACTAAAAGTGGCTATCCTAGGAGATATCCTGCACAGCCGAGTCGCGCGCTCCAACATCGATGCTTTCTCCAAGCTAGGAGCCAAAGTAACAGTGGCAGCTCCTCCTACACTACTACCACCCGGGTTAGACAGCCTCGGGGCCGAAGTGATGACCGATCCGGCTGCCGCAGTAGCTGATGCTGACGTAATCTACCTGCTTAGGGTTCAACGTGAAAGGCAGGCCGAAGGATATTTGGCTTCACTGTCTGAGTACAACCGCTTATGGGGCCTAAGTAGTAACCTGTTGGCCCAAGCTCCAGCGAATGCTCTAGTTATGCATCCTGGTCCAGCAAATATCGGAGTGGAGATAAACTACGACGTAGCCTTTGGTCCGCAAGCTGTAATTACCGACCAAGTAACAAACGGCGTACTTGTGCGGCTAGCTATACTCACCGCACTTTTAGGAGGTGAACAGAAATGCTTAAGGCACTCACAGGCGGTCGCCTCCTAGACCCGGCTCAAGGGCTGGACCAAGAAGGTACACTACTGATTGACATCAAAACTGGACTTATTAAAGATATTATTTTTATGGACCCACCCGCTGAAGCCGAAATAGTAAGTGTATCAGGGCATCTGGTTGTTCCCGGATTTATTGATCTCACTTGTCGGCCAGGGAGTGTAAATGCTCGCTCCCTGGCTTCTTTGGGCCGGGCCGCAGCTAGCGGTGGCTATACCGGAATTACAATTTTGCCAGATGTTATACCACCTCTCACTGATGAACTACGATTGAGTGGCCTTATAAAATTAGCTAGAGCTAATTCACCGGTACATTTTTATCCAGTAGGGGCACTGAGCCGTAACTTAGAAGGCGCTGAGCTGGCCGATATAGGTTCACTAGTGGACGCCGGAGCTCGCGCTTTGTCTGACGGCAAAAAGTGGATTATAAACTCACAGCTGCTATCGCTGTCCCTAAGATATGCCGGGGCCTTTAATCGGCCCTTGTTCGTCTACCCGGAAGATCCAAACTTATCTGCTGGCGGCCTTATCCGCGAGGGAGCAGTGGCCACTCGCCTGGGGCTCCCTGCTATACCGGCAGTGGCCGAGGAAGTGGCCGTAGCCCGCGACCTTCTGTTGGCCCGGGCCACCGGTGGGCAGCTACATTTTACCCATCTATCCACCTCTGGAGCCGTGGCACTGTTGGCTCAAGCCCAAAAACAAGGCGTTCGCACCACGGCAGCCGCTTTAGCTTCTCATCTTATTCTTACCTGTGACAACATAACCGACTACAATACCAACTTCAAACTGGATCCTCCTCTGGGCGAAAAAAAGGATCAGAAAGCCCTGATCGCCTGCCTAAATGATGGAACGCTAACTGCTATCACTACTAACCATACACCCGTGGCCCCGGAGAAAAAAGATGTAGAGTTCGCCGCTGCCGCCTGGGGCGGAAGCTTTTTGCGCCACACCTTCCCCCTTCTTTATACCAAGCTCGTCCGTACAGGAAAACTAGACCTGGCCACCTTAATCACCAAACTCACCACTGGCCCAGCCCAAATCCTTGGCCTAAACCAAGCGGGAACCCTTAAACCGGGAATACCAGCCGATGTCACCGTTATCGACCTCAATGCCACCCACACTATCAATGCCAACGATCTCCCACTCACTGAACGAAACACACCCTTTTTGGACTGGAAACTATCAGGCTGGCCCGTGCTCACCATGGTAAACGGGGATATTGTATTTCAAAAGCAACACTAACCTGTTCTCCTGTTATCCTTGATAGGCGAGTCATACCGACACGTCAACCTCGCCAAATAGCATTTCAAGATCTTTTTCTGACAGACCGGTATTATTACAATAAACGTATTCCCCTCTTTCAGATAGTTCCTTTTAATACCATGTAAATTGATAATGCTCACAGGGTCAACGATATGTTGGCCCTGTTTTTTCGGTCATTTTAGAGCTTCGCTCAGAATTCCCACGCCTTACCGCACCACGATAAACGAACGTTTTCTGTCATTCCGACAAAGCGGAACGACTGAGGAATTTCGGGCAAGATCCCTCGGGCGTTGCCCTCGGGATGACAGGAAAGGAAGTGCTCGGGATGACAAAAAGGGCGCTCCCTACGCTTCGCTCTGGACAGGCTGGGCAGGCTGGACAGGCGGGATGACAAATGTAGAGACTCATAGCGATAACAAAGGTAGGAGCTTTCATAGCGATGACATCTAAGAGACTGGTCAAAATGGCAAGTCTAGCTACTGGGTGTGTCGGGGGAAATATTACATATTACGTGGAGCAGGCATTATCTGTTGGTAAAGTTAAATTTGCCGCTTGAAGTTTGTTTAACCTCATATTATACTTTAGTTGAACACTTGAGCAGTTGTTCAAATGAGGTGAAGAATTGACCAATGATATTTGTGATGAGTTTCGTTGTAGCCCGGACAAGCTAAGGCACTGGCAAGGAAAACTGCCTCCGCTTAAAGACGTAGCCGCCATTTTCAAAGTCCTAGCCGATGAGACTCGGACTTCAATCCTATACCTTCTCGCTCACGAGGAGCTTTGTGTCTGCGACATTGCTACCATCTTAGACAGTACGGTCTCTAATATTTCTCATCATCTACGGCTACTTCGCACACATAAGCTAGTAAAATACCGCCGCGAAGGGAAGATGGTTTTTTATTCATTAGACGATGAACATGTTCTAGCTCTGATTAACCAAGCTTTTATTCACGTGCAACATAAAGATCAATAAGTATTTATCAAATCGGAAGGAGTCATCCCATTGCGTTATATTTTAACTGGCCTGGATTGTGCTGGCTGTGCCGCTGAAATAGAACGGAAACTACAAAAAATAGCCGGTTTAGAAAATACAGTAGTAAATTTCACTACCCGCACCGTAGAACTACCGACTGAACTATCTGCTATGGCTCAAGAAGCTATTGATAAGGTTCATCCAGGACTTAACCTGGTTCCAGAATCCACGTATTCTCTGGAACAAATGGCTGCCGCTCATGAACACAGTGAGCGAAACCAGATTATTCCCATAGGCTTATCGACTTTGCTATTAGCTCTGGGCTGGTGGTTGGGCTCCAGATCGGAGCTTCTTCGCTGGGGTCTGTTTATTCCGGCCTACCTATTAGTAGGCTGGCCTGTGCTTAGACAAGCCGGCTCTAACTTAAGCCGAGGCCGGGTGTTTGACGAGAACTTCCTCATGACTATTGCAACTTTAGGCGCAGTGGCCATCGGTGAATTACCCGAAGCCGTAGCAGTTATGCTGTTTTACGCTGTAGGTGAATATTTTCAAAGCCGGGCTGTGAATAGCTCTCGTCGCTCTATCGCCGCACTACTGGCCATTCGCCCGGATTACGCCAACATTAAACAGGGTGATCTGATAAGAAAAGTTCCGCCAGAAGCCGTGGCCGTGGGCGAAAAAATAGTTGTTAAACCAGGGGAACGAGTGCCCCTAGATGGCGTGATTATAGCCGGTGCCTCCTTTGTAGATACATCAGCTCTCACCGGCGAACCGGTGCCGAAACGATTAGGACCAGAAGATACCATCCTGGCCGGTATGGTCAACGGCGATACTTTGCTTACAGTTGAAGTAACTAAGCCATATGAGCAATCAGCCGTGGCCCGTATCTTACAATTGGTTGAAGAAGCCGAGACTCGAAAAGCACCAGCCGAGCAATTCATCACCACCTTTGCCCGCTACTACACCCCGGCTGTAGTAGCCGCTGCAGTCGCCGTAGCAGCGCTACCACCGCTGGTTATACCGGGAGACAGTTTCGCCGATTGGGTCTACCGGGCCTTAGTGCTACTGGTTATATCTTGTCCTTGTGCCCTGGTGGTTTCTATTCCACTGGGATATTTTGGCGGCATCGGTAACTCCTCGCGCCATGGAATTCTAGTCAAAGGCGGTAACTTTCTTAATGCCTTGGCCAACCTGCATACCGTAGTATTTGATAAAACCGGCACTTTAACCGAAGGAGTCTTTGCCGTGAATGAAATTCGGGCACAGTGTGGTTTTACCGAAGAGGAAGTCCTTCGCTACGCCGCCTATGCTGAAGCATTTTCCACCCACCCTATTGCTGAATCGATTCGCCGCGCTTATAAAGGCGATATCCAACCGGATCCAGCTGCCCATTACCAAGACATCCCCGGACATGGTATGTTATCTACTGTCGATGGCCATACCGTCGCCGTAGGCAACGATAGGTTGTTGCATCGTGAAGGGATTCCTCACAACTCTGACATTTGTAAGGCCCAGGGAACACGAGTGTTTGTTGCCGTGGATGGACAACTGGCAGGCGAAATAATCGTGTCCGACCGGCTAAAAGTTGACGCCCCAACAGCCACTAAAAACCTGAGACAACTAGGAGTTAAGAAACTCTTTATGCTCACCGGCGATGAAGACAGCACCGCTCGCCAAGTAGCTGCTCAGCTAAATCTTGACGGTTACTTTGCCGGCCTGTTACCTGAAGGCAAGGTAAAACAGGTGGAGACTTTGCTGGCCCAGTTGAGCCCCCTAGGCCACAGCCTCGCCTTTGTCGGCGACGGTGTTAACGATGCACCGGTTATCGCCCGAGCCGATGTTGGAGTGGCCATGGGCGGTCTGGGCAGCGACGCCGCTATTGAAGCCGCCGACGTGGTTTTAATGCAAGACAACCCCGCCAAACTGGCAACAGCAGTGGATATCGCCCGCCACACTCGTGTTGTAGTAATACAAAATATTGCCCTCGCTCTAACTGTTAAGTTCTTCTTCCTGGTTTTAGGAGCATTTGGAGTAGCCACTATCTGGGGAGCAGTATTCGCCGATGTAGGCGTAGCCTTGCTGGCAGTCTTAAACGCCACTCGTACCCTGCGCTACAAAGCTGGCTAAAGCTTTCAAGTTTAGCTGTTTAGATCTACCGACGTCTGCTATAATTAGGATTAAAACAATTTATAAACTAGGTAATCTAGCCAAAGAGAAGTAGAAGTAAATATAAATTATATAAAAAAGTTATGAAAGCTATGGCTCGCTAGCAGGCCCCGGCCGGGGCCTTTTTTATCGTTATCTACAAATATATACCTTCATCATGCAGGATTTTGTTGCTTTACAGAGAAATATGAAGGGTTGTGACGTTACCACTATATCCCTTGCCAGAACAATCTCCCTGTAATTAAACCCATAAGGAGTGATAAGGGTTACCAAATGAATAAGCAACAATCCCTCTTATTAACTCTGTTAACCTTGATGCTACTAATGGTTTTCTTAGCTGGTTGTACTAGTGAATTCTCCGAGCATCGTCCGCGCTCAGCAAATGGTATCCTCGACCTAACTGAGTGGCAACCAGAAAAAACGGTTGTTAGATTAGATGGGGAGTGGGAATTTTTTGGAATAAGCTGTTGGAGCCTCAGGAATTAGAAACAACCGGGACCAAGAAAACTGGGTACATAAATCTTCCCCGGTCATGGAATGGATACATAGTCAACGATAAAGAATTATCAGGGGATGGTTTTGCCACCTTTAGACTACTCTTCAAAGTAGATACCAGTGACAGATTGGGACTTAAGATTCCGAGAATTTTTACATCGTATAACCTGTGGGTTAACGGGAAGCAGATTGCCTCCGCCGGAACAATAGGTAAAAGTGAGGAAGCATCTACACCTCAATACCTCCCCCAAGTAGCCTTCTTTGAAGCTATGCCCGGTGAGAATGAAGTCGTAATACAAGTGTCTAACTTTCGACACCGTAGTGGGGGCATACTGGAAGGATTAGTATTAGGTAACGAAAAACATATTCTTGACCTACGCTACAAAAGCATTGCTTTGGACCTTCTTTTATTTGGCGGTTTAATTATCACTGGTACCTATCACCTTGCGTTATTTCTATTTAGAGAAAAAGAATACTCACCTCTTTATTTCGGCTTATTTTGCGTGTTAATTGGGATAAGGACCTTATTGGTAGGAGAACGATTCTTCATTTATCTCTTCCCCGGATTTAACTGGGAAGTGGCTCACAAAATTCAAACGTCAGTTTTTTATGTTGGCACACTTTTAATTATCATGTTCTTTAAGTCTCTTTTCCCCGAGGATGTTTCCTCCCGCTTTGTTCGAGTAGGACAACTAATTGGACTCGTCTTTACCGGACTAGTTCTTGCTACACCGGCAAAAGTCTTTACCGTTTTCAACCCCGCGTACCAGATATTTGCCTTATGTACAATCATTTTTTTGGTGAGAGTTTGCATCAAGCAACTTCGCAAGAAAACACCTGGTATAGGGTTTATTGTTGGTGGGGCGCTGGCCTTATTTACAACTGCTCTTAACGATATCGTCTTTTTAAGCATATGGATGAGCGATAATCCCTCACTCATGTTGAGAAGCGTGTTTCGAAGCGGCAGCCTTTCATCTGTCGGTCAGTTAATATTCGTGTTTATGTATTCTTTAGTGTTAGCCCATAGATTCTCTCATGCCCTTGATGCAGAAGAATTGATGACAGCCCAATTAAGAGAGATGAACATAAATTTAGATCAATTGGTGAAGCAACGAACTAATGCTCTGGAGAAATCAAAACAACAAATAGAAGCCCAAAAAGCTGAACTGGAAAGGATGAATCATAGCCTGTATCTATTGTCCTTAAAAGATCCTTTAACCAACTTTTGGAACAGACGACAATTGGACAAGACCACTGATATCGAATGGAGACGTAGCTTGAAAAGTAAAAAGCCCATATCATTACTAATTGTAGATGTCGATAATTTTAAAAAATACAATGACGGATATGGTCACGCAGCAGGCGATGCATGTCTAAAACAAATTGCACAGGTGTTAACAAACTGTTCCAGAAGAGCAACTGATCTTATAGTTCGCTACGGGGGAGAAGAATTTGTAGTTCTTCTACCTGAGACAGGAGCAGATGACGCTGTTAACATATCCCTCCGGCTACGAAAGGGTATTGAGGATCTTAACATTCCCCATGCCTACTCACCGGTAAGTAGCTTTGTTACTGCGAGTATAGGAGTCTCTTCCATGGTTCCAGATACTACTTATTCCCCGGAAGATTTATTCCTAATGGCTGATAAAGCCTTATATCAAGCCAAAGCTGCTGGGAAAAACCAAGTGATCTTCTTATCAGTCGAAACCTCATAAAATCGCTACAAAGTAGCAGGCCCCCGCTAGGGGGCTTTTTCTATATAATCTTTTACAAACACGCCTAACCTTGCAGGATTTATCAGGCTCAGTGGTGAACATTAATAATTAAACACACGATATATTCTAACATACTTAGCTGTTCTTATATGGTATAATGTATACAAGATTGGGGCTTAATTGTTAGGCGGGTAAAACGGGTAAAACGGAACCTGTTGGAAAACCCCATAAATCATTAGAATGGGGGTGTTAATCCGCGCAAGAAGAACAAATGTTTACATTTTATGCCCCTACCAATTCTAATACTTAAAAATCAACATGGAGGTGGTATAGGATGAGTCTAGCCGCAGCGACTAAATATTTCTTTGAACAGGCTGCCGAAGGACTAAACCTAGAACCAGGCGTAAGAAAAATGTTAGAAACGCCCCAACGGGAAGTCATGGTCCAAGTCCCAGTCGTGAAAGATGATGGAACAGTAGAAGTATACTCCGGGTTCCGTGTCCAGCACAACGATGCTCGCGGTCCATTCAAGGGTGGTGTGCGGTTCCATCCCAGCGTAGATCTGGATGAGGTACGCGGCTTAGCTGCTCTCATGACCTGGAAATGCGCTG
>JBMNSQ010000065.1:0-9388 GCA_050945275.1 bacterium
TGTCCATGGTGACATTTTCTCAGTCCCGTTACAAGGTGACAATATCATAGTCCGGTGACAATTTTTTATTTTGCCATTGACAGAACGTAAATCAGCATCTATAATAAGACAAACAGTTTAAAGGCAATGATTGAGAAGAAGTAAGAACGACCGAGGCCTTACAGAGAGCTACCGGTGGTGAGAGGTGCAAGGTGAAGCGTTCTGAATACATCTCAAGAGCTGCTCACCGAAAGGGTAATCCTAAGTAGGCTGATGCCGGGAACCTGCACCCGTTACAGTGCTAGAGTATAACTGCATGGCTTGCACTGTACTTGATAAGGTTGGTATTGTGAAATACCAATAAAGTAAGGTGGTAACACGGGAAAACACCCCGTCCTTTGTTTTAGCAAGGGACGGGGTTATTTGTTTTGTCATGAAAGGGGATGGTCTTATGGATCCTGACTATTATTATCGCAAACAACACCTCATCACAGCAGTACACAAAACGAAATGGAGGACTAGTAAATGGCCAACGTTAAATTCTTCACCGGAGAACAGATTCCCCTAGAAATGCATAAGGTACGCACCGTACAAAAATTAAACCTGCCCAACGTAGAGCGGCGCCTGGAAGCCATAACCGAAGCCGGAAACAACACATTTCTTCTTAAGAATAGAGACGTTTTCCTCGACATGCTAACCGATAGCGGT
Source organism: bacterium (assembly GCA_050945275.1). Classification (GTDB taxonomy): domain Bacteria; phylum Bacillota; class DTU030; order DUMP01; family DUMP01; genus JAAYWY01. Next base: position 688 of record JBMNSQ010000065.1, read on the forward strand.
GTCAATGCCATGAGCGATAGGCAACAAGCAGCTATGATGATAGCCGACGACAGCTATGCCGGTAGTGAGACCTTTATCCGGCTAGAAGACAAAATCAGAGAGATATTCGGCACAGAATTCTTTTTGCCTGTGCACCAAGGGAGGGCCTGTGAAAACATTATCTCACAAGCATTGGTCCAACCCGGTTCCATTGTGCCCATGAATTACCACTTCACAACCACCAAATCTCACATCAGCTTAAATGGCGGCCAAGTGGAAGAAGCGCTTACCGATGAAGGTCTAGACGTCTCAAGCACAGTCCCTTTTAAGGGAAACATGGATATTAACAAGCTAAATTCCCTTATCAAACAGCACGGCGCTGACAAGATTGCCTTTGTCCGGATGGAAGCGGGCACTAATCTTATCGGCGGTCAACCCTTTTCACTGGAAAACCTAACTGAGGTGAGAAAGGTTTGCAATCAGCACGGGCTTATCCTGGTATTAGATGCTAGTTTGCTGGCCGACAACTTGCACTTTATTAAGACTCGAGAACAACAGTGTAAATCCATGAGCATAAGAGAAATTACCCTTAAGCTGGCCTCTCTGTGCGATATTATCTACTTCTCCGCTCGCAAACTGGGCTGTGCCAGAGGTGGTGCCATCTGTACCAACAATAAAGATCTATTAATAAAGATGCGCGAACTAGTACCCTTGTACGAAGGCTTTCTTACCTACGGTGGCATGTCGGTAAGAGAAATGGAAGCCATAACAGTAGGTCTTGACGAAACCATGGATGAAAACTTTATCAGCCAAGGGCCACAGTTTATTGCCTTTATGACAGATGAACTTAGAAAGCATGGTGTGCCTGTTGTAACTCCGCCTGGAGGCCTGGGCTGCCATATCAATGCTATGGAATTTGTCGACCACATCTCACAACGGGAATACCCGGCCGGTGCCCTAGCAGTGGCCCTGTACATTGCCGGTGGTATTCGCGGTATGGAGCGCGGCACCATGTCCGAGCAAAGAAATCCCGATGGAACAGAACCTTTGTCCAATATGGAGCTACTTAGACTAGCCATGCCCCGGCGCGTATTTACCCTGTCGCAAGTAAAATATGCTATAGACCGCATAGTCTGGCTGCATAAGAATCGAGAGCTTATCCAAGGACTCACCTTTGTGGAAGAACCGAAAATAATGCGCTTCTTCTTCGGCCGATTAAAGCCCGTCTCCAAATGGCAAGAAAAACTGGTAGAAAAGTTTCGCCAGGATTTTGGTGATAGTTTGTAATAATAGCAGGAACATGCGAATCGCTCCGCCAATATATCCCAATGTCTATTTCATAACGGACACAAGAAGCATTAAGGATAAGCGCTCCACCCAAGACATTGTCGGGGTTACTTTATTCAATTATAATGAAACTGAATATTACCAGAGGTAAATGTACACTAATTGACTAGGCAAACTAGTAAACAGTTCTTTCAGAATTCGGTAATAGTTTGTAGAGAAAAATTTCGACTGTATTGTGGTATACTGAAGCTAGTAGAGGATAAGGGGGACTGACCATGGTGCACTATAAAGTCATAGTGGAAAAACATCAAGATGGCTATGTAGCTTACCCCCTGGGGTTAAAAGGGGTAATTGTTGCGGAAGGCAATACGTACGAAGAAGTACTAGAGGATGTTAAGTCGGCAATTCGCTTTCACATTGAAACCTTCGGAAAGGATGTATTAGAAGCCGATACAGCACTAGAAGTCTTTGTTGCCGAAGCTGGAGTCGCCGTATGACAAAATTTCCAGCCGATGCTCCAAAAACTCAAGTAGTAAAAACTCTTCTGGCTTTAGGCTTTCAAATAGTTAGGGAACGTGAACATATTGCTATGATTCGTAACAATTCAGATGGTACACGAACCCCTCTAACTATGCCTAATCATTTCCGCTTAAAAGCTTCTACCTTGCGTACAATATGTACTCAAGCAGGAATAAGCCGGGAAGATTTCCTTACGACTTATAAAAAGTCATAAAGAGGCTTACTGTAGCATGTTAAAAATAGTTTTCGGTTCGACTACTTTTTGGACAGAAAATCCAGCGCAAACTGAGCATGTAAGGCGGCCCCCACCTGCAGCGCATCTTCATCCACGTCATAACAGGCATGGTGTTGGGGCCACTCTATCCCTTTATCTGGATTAGAAACACCTAAAAAAGCAAAAGCGCCCGGCACCTTTTCCATATAAAAAGAAAAATCCTCGCTGCCCATAAGCGGTGGCATATCAATAAAAGCATCTTGGCCGTACAACTTGGTCAGGGCTTGTCGGGCTACTTTCGCCACCGAGTCATCGTTAATAACGGGCTGGCAACCCCACGAGTATTCCAGCTTGGCTGTAGCTCGGTAGGCTGCAGCAGTGCTCTCGCTGATGCGCTCTATAATCTCAGGCAGCTTCTTCCTAATATCCTGGTTAAAGGTGCGACAGGTTCCTTCCAGCATAGCCCGGCTGGAAATAATGTTGTACCGATCCCCGGACTCCAGTTTGCCAATATGCACCACCACTGGCTCTAGTGGGGTTATTTCACGGCTAACGATAGTCTGCAAATTCATAATGATAGCTGCCGCTACCATGACCGCATCCACCCCTTGATGCGGTGCCGAACCATGCCCGCCCTTACCTTCCACGATTATCTTAAAGATGTCGGACGAGGCCATACGCGGACCAGCTTCTATATTTACCCTCTTGCTAGGCAGGTCACCCCAGACATGCAGGCCAAAAATGGCTGATGCATCATCTATGACTCCTTCCTCCACCATTTTCGGAGCACCCAGCAGCATCTCTTCGGCTGGCTGAAAGATAAATTTTACCGTCCCGGCAATCTCGTTTTTGAGCTGGGCTAGGATCATGGCCGCTCCCAGGAGACAAGTAATGTGGCAGTCGTGGCCGCAAGCATGCGAGTAGCCCTCTTTTCGAGAAGCATAGGGAGCCCCACTCCTTTCTTGGATCGAAAGGGCGTCGATATCAGCACGAAGGGCTACAACAGGGCCGGGACTCTTACCTTGAATTATGCCCACAACGCCGGTTTTGGCCATACGCTGCACAGCTATGCCTAATTTAGTAAGCTCGTCGGCAATCTTGTTGGCAGTGTTAATCTCTTCAAAGCTGGGCTCGGGATACATATGAAAATAGCGTCTGAGCTCTACCAACTCCGGCAGTATTTTAGCGGCCATTTCACGCACCTTCATACTAAACACTTCTCCTTCGCATAGTTTTATGTCCTGGACCCCTTGCTCCGCAAAACAAGCTTGCCTTACAGAGCATAAAAGAAGCCTTGGTAGCACTTAGCGGTCTTAGAGGCCTAAGGCTGCGATTTTTTCCTTAGTCGGAACACCATCTTTAGTCCAGCCGCGATAATTATAGTATTCGTCCAGCATAGTGGCTAAAGGTGGAAGATTATCGGCTGCACCGCCACTACCTCGCTTGTGAGTTAAGATTCGCTTAGGCAAGGTATCGTCCTTGGACGTAATACCACAACGCACATTATATAGACGTTTAAGGTTGAATATTCTCTCACCAATTTGTAAAAACTCCTTCAGCGATAGGCCCCACCCAGTCACATAGTTAAGCCACATAAGCATGTGAGTAGCCTTGACCCCTCCGGACAGCGAAAACTTACATATTTTTAATGCATCCATTAAACACATCAGATCCTGGCAGCGGGCTGTAAGAATGCCTTTCCCCTCCACACCAAAGCGGTCTTGAATTTCATTATAACCTAGTTCCGGCATGGTAACGTTTTTTTCGAACCCATGAGTATAACCTTGTAGGTGACAAGCCCCACGGTTAGAGGTGGCATAACCTACTGCAATACTGTTATAGGCTCTAGGATCATGAGCCGGAAATTCCAGGCCTTTTACATGGATGGCATATTCTTGGGCAAGGCCACCTAATTTTTCAGCCGCTGCTCGGGTGCCTAGAGCCAAAAGAGCCCCTAAGCCTTCCCGCTTAGCAATAAGATGAATCAACTCCAGCACTGTTTCACCATTGCCCCAGCTCAAATCTAATCCATCAGCATCATCAGCTTTAATAAGACCATGTTCAAAGCACTCCATGGCAAAAGCGATGGCTGAACCAGTGGAGATTGTATCGAGACCGTAACGATTGCAGTACTCACCGGCCAATGCTACCGTCTCCAGGTCGTCCACCAAGCAGAGTGCTCCTATAGATGCTAAAGTCTCATATTCAGGCCCCGCCTGCTCGACACCTACATAGTCACCCCGGCGAAGTTTTACTACCCGTCCGCACCCAATAACGCACGACGCACAGTGATAATTCTTGGTAAGAATAGTATCTCGCATTTTAGCCCCACTGAGTGCGGCGGCCCCATCAGCCCAGCTTCCCTGATACCAATTCTTGATGGGAACGTCTCCCAATTCTTCCATGGCCTGAATCCCGCCGGCAGTCCCGAAACGAGCCATCCCTTTGGTGGCCTCATGAATTGCCGTTGACATTTCTTTGGTAAAAGACCGAAGATTCTTATCATCGGCCACGGTTGGTCTTAAAGTCCCATAAGCTCCAATAGCCTTGAGATTCTTCGAACCCATTACAGCACCTAGTCCACCGCGCCCGCCGGCACGGGCATCGAGCCCATCGCTCATAATTACTGCATACGAGACTTGGTTTTCTCCTGCTTGCCCTATAGCCGTCACAACGGCCTTAGGGTGGGTATCGGCCTTAATTAGCTTATCAACTTCAAATGTATCTTTCCCCCATAAATGCTTAGCGTCCCGAATTTCAACTCCACCTTCGTGAATCCACAAGTAGACAGGAGAGTCAGCTTTACCTTTAACAATAATTCCATCATAGCCGGCTCTTTTTAGCGCTACTCCCCACGTCCCACCTATATCACCCTCACCCCAGATTCCAGTGAGTGGAGAACGAGCCACCACAGCGTGCCGGCCCGAATTAGGTACTATTGTACCGGTAAAGGGGCCGGTCATAAAAATAAGTAAATTATCCGGTCCTAAAGGATCGGTATTTGCAGTTGTCTCTTCAAATAGATACTTGGCGGCCAGTCCACTTCCGCCCAGAAACTGCCGCACCACGTCCTCCTGCAGCTCCTCTACCTCTACCTGGCGCGATGTCAGATCTACTCTAAGCACCTTTCCCATATACCCGTGCATGATATAACCTCCCAATTAAACACGGTCCATCAATACTTGCTAAGAAACTTTTGCGGCTACCCCATTTCGAAGCACACCGAGGCCCTTGATTTCAACCTCCACTATGTCGCCAGGGGTAAGGTAAACTGGGGGTCTTTGGGCAAAGCCCACCCCAGCCGGTGTTCCAGTAGCAATTATATCACCTGGATCTAGTGTCATAAGTCGGGACAAAAAAGAAACCAGGTGGGGCACACCAAATATTAGGTTACTCGTATTTGAAGACTGCATAATCCTCCCATTGAGCCGAAGTCTAATATCGAGATTGCCTGGGTCTGGAATTTCATCGGTAGTTACAAGCCACGGTCCCATAGGAGCAAACGTATCCAGACACTTTCCTTTCATCCACTGCCCATCACGCATCTGCAGATCACGAGCACTAACATCATTAAAGTTGGTATAACCAGCTACATAATCCAAAGCGTCCTTTTCCGTGACATTAGAGGCACGCCGGCCAATTACCACCGCTAACTCGGCTTCGTAATCCACCTTAGTGGTCAACTCTGTTGGCAACAAAATATTCTCCTCTGGTCCGATAATGGAATTAGCATACTTGCCAAAGATAACCGGTTCCTGAGGAAGAGGTAAATTGCTTTCTTTGGCATGGTCTTGGTAATTTAGGCCAATACATACGATCTTGTTTGGATTTAAGATTGGTGCTTTAAGGGCGACCTCGTCTAAAGGCAGGGCCACGTCCTTCAGCCAAGCCGGACTGGCTGCCGCTTTTGCCTCTAGTTGCCGAGCAGTCTCTAAACCAAATTCCGACGCCAATAACGACTTCATATCGCAACTCGGCGGCAGACGATCTTCGTTACCAATAGCACCCGCACTGGCCACAAAGTCTATCACATGATCGTTTATAACAACGCCAGTGCGAACCTCATTTTTATGCTTATAGGTTACTAGTCTCATACCCGCTCTCCTTTCAATACCATTTCCTTTTCCGTCTTCCGTCTGTACTGTAGGCTTTAGGTTTCATATTCCATACAACAATATTATTTCCCTGCCAATTAGAACAAGTGTATAAAAACAAACCACCCTAAGATCCCCGACCCGGAACATAAAAGATATGGGATACACAGAAATAAAGACGGCAAACCGCCACCCAAGTTAAAGCTAGGTGGCGGTTTGAGCAGTTTGGGCATGTTAGTTCTACTTAATCGATTTTCGTAATTAAGAGGCGTGAAATAAATGAGTATTACTTTTGAGCGACATATTTGACTGCAATTTCACCACAGAGATAACCGGAAGTATAAGCCCAACCCTGTGCAGCAGCGCCGAAAGTAACATAAGGTTTCTTCTCAGTAAACAATACACCCATGGAATCAGTTCCTACAGCGTATAGGTTGGGAATAGGGGTCTTACCATCTGCTTTAATCAAGTTAAAGTTGGCATCAATGTCAAGGCCACCACTCGTGCTATAGCAATAAGAAGCACCAACAATAGCATAATAAGGACCTTCTTTTATTTCTTCTAAGAACTCAGCTGGTTTTTCAAAGTCAAGATCTTTGTCCGTATCGCAGTAGCCGTTATAGGTAGCAACAGTCTCTTCCAACATTGCTGGGTCCATCCCCATTAGCTCTGCCAGTTCTGACAGGGTGTCGGCTTTATAAATAAAGTCTGCATCTACACCTGCCTGGAGCACTTCTTCTATCTCCGATAGCGGCGTATCAAGGGGAATTGCCGATCCGTGACCTAAGAATCCTGTAGCTATTCCACCAGCCATGGCACTGAAGCCTTCGTTTTTAATGCGCTGTACCTGATTATCAGACCAAATAGTAAAATAGTTGGGGCCTGCTACCCAGGGATCAAAGTGGCCAAGGCCAGTCTCTGCAGTAAAGCGTTTTCCGTTGCTATCCACGGCTAACGCCTTAGGGTTAATAACCATATTTAAGGGGATGTCACCGGGGGACCAAGCAGCAGGTCTTCCGTACCACTGGTTCACTTCACCTGGAATTTCGCGTTTTTCAAACTGGGTAAGGAACCCAGAAGTCCCAGCCATGTGAACAATAGGAGGTATGCCGATATTATACGTACCGATACCTTTATCTATGGCTGCCTCAATCATTTTACCGTCGTTTTGTTGCATGCCAAAGACTTTCCTTTCGCCTTTAAGAGGGTAATACTCATTGCTCAAGTATTTGGTCATCATTTCACCGCTACCAGCAAAACCACCGGTGGCCAAAATTACTGCATCAGCGTAGATTTCATATTCAGTACCATCATAGCCCCGAGCCTTGACTCCTTGCACAGTATCAGTTCCAGTGTCATAGATCAGATCAGATCATAGGCCTCAGTCTCTAGCATATACTTCCCGCCTAAAGCAGTGTATTTTTCATACAGTCCGTCATAGTACTTGCCAATTACATCTTTGTTTGCACCAGTATCCGTGGGCATATAACTATACCAGCACTCGTAAATATCACTGGGAGTAAAGCCGGTACGAGGCGTGGAAAACTTAAAGCCATGATCATAAACAAGCCAATCCAAGGCAGCACCCGAATTATCCAGAAACTTGTCCACTATATCCATCTTGGCGTCGCCTTCGGTATATTCCAGCCATGCCTGACGCATAGCCGACTTATCCATGTAATTCTTACCATTATTGTGTTCTTCCTGAAAGCGAGAAGGATTAACCGCCATTAAACCTGTGGTTAAGGAAGAAGTCCCGCCATATTTGCCTGCCTTATCAATAGCCAGTACATTTACATTATCGGGATCGAGCTCATGCATGATCTCGACTGCACGCATAGCAGCAGCAGAACCAGAACCACCCATACCTACTACTAATACGCCGGTGTTAACCGTTTCAGTTGCACCTGTTTTTTTCTCTGGAACGGTCTGAAAAGCACTTATGGCCTTTGCACCCGAACCTGCCGCCTCCAAAGCCTTAGTCAAGGCCTCTATCACAGCATGCCTTACAGCACCACTGGTAGCGGTAGCACCAGTAATTGCATCTACATATACCGATTGATGTTCTACTATGCGTGGGACCATTTTGTCAATAACCGACTGTAGAATAGGTGGAGTTTCTCCGTTATCCTTGGACACATCAATATCTACGATGGAACTTTCATCAACGGTAACACTCACCTGTCAACTAGCTCACTCCTTGTATGAATCTTGGGTTATAGATATTATTTTACCCTTTTGTTACTAGGCCATTTCTAAGTATGCCCAACCCTTTTACCATAAAAAAGAACTTTTCCTTACTTACGAAATGTATGGGTAGGTTGGACCCAAACTAGATCAATTTCACCCAAAAAGAACCTTTGCCATCGAGGTTTGATGGCAAAGGTTCCCATTTTATACGCTAGTCCAAGTGATAATTAGTCGTCAAAGGCCTCGCTTACTTTCCATACTTTCCATACATTACCCACCAGATCCGGGCCAGGTTTTAGCGTCTGTTTGCCAGGTTTCCAACCAGCCGGAGTAACCTCTGTTCCCTTGGAATTCCTAACTAGCTCAAAGGCCTTCACCTGTCTTATAGTCTCGCTTACGTTTCTGCCTACTGGCGGCG
>JBMNSQ010000066.1:0-9166 GCA_050945275.1 bacterium
TAATGGTGTTGTTAGGGTAAGGGTATCCATTTACCATCCGTTCAAACTGAAAGGTATAGCCAGTTATGGGACCGCCCCAGAACCGCTCATCATCCGGGAATTCAACCAACCGCGTTTCGGCAAAAAGGGGCTGAATTTTGGCCGCGACTTCTCGAGCTACCTTTTCCGCCTCAGCCCGACTGTATTTAGGTAAAGCCGCTTTAGGTGTCTGCTCATCCTCCCAACTGTACATGCTCAGTATATCGCCACTTTTCGCATCTACCGCTACATTGAGGTTGCCACGAACAGCACTATCAGAAGGGGGCCTCCAGGAAAGATCCCAGCGTGGCTTGTTACCGTAGGAACTAAAGTTAGACTCGAATTCTGTGAGTGCCTCGGGCACAGGGAAAGCTGCTTTGGCAATTTTAACTGCCTGCTCTAAATTAATCTCCGGTGCCGAAGCCGCTAGCGCTGGTATACATGCCGTAACCACCAATAAAACGGTTAACAGTACACTTATCCTTTTTCTCAACCCTATTCCTCCCTTATAATGAACTTGTGAAGACAGAAACGTGTCACTTCTGGCTGTTACTCTTTCTATAGATCTTAGACGGGCGTCCTGGCAAAAAGTTCCCAAAAAATAAAATTCCGGCCGGGTCATAAACAAAAAACCGCCTTTAGACAAGGCGGAACTTTTCCAGACTATCCCACTTCCAAAGGCACCACTATCATAAGACGACCCCCTTCATAACCTCGGTTTTGCGGAACTCGGAGATCTCCTTACGCTGTTCGGATTTCAATTCTTTTAACACGCTAACCCCCATGAGAACAGCGACAAGAAAAGAAAATGCATCCGCTATGGGCTGACTGATCTGCACGCCAAGGAGCCCAAACTGTCGCGGCAAAAGTACAATAGCCGGTAGGAAAAATAGGCCCTGCCTAGACACCGCTACCAGTGAGGCCCGGTTACTTTTACCAATGGTCTGAAGAAGCATGTTGGTGGAAATAATCCACGCCGAAAGCGGAAAGGAAAGGGATTGGAACCTAAGTGCGCGGGTACCAATGGCAATTACAGCCAGGTCTTCTTTACGGAAAAGGGCCATGATCTTCGGAGCAAAAACAAAACCCATGGCACCTAGCGCAGCCATTACAACAGCGGCTGCCTTCACAGTAAACCAGAAGGCCTTAAGTACCCGGTCATAACGCTTAGCACCATAGTTGAATCCACACACCGGCTGAAAACCTTGGCCAAAGCCGAGCACGGCCGAAATAGCGAACTGAAACACGCGGGCCACGATGGACATAGCAGCAATAGCCGCATCCCCAAACAGACCAGCGCTAAAGTTCAGGCAGATCATGGCAATACTGGCTAAAGTCTGTCGGTAAAAAGAAGGGAGGCCACCACGGAAAATCTCCTTGTAGATCTCCCACTTAGGGGTGAAGTTTTGAAATCGAATCTCGATATTACCACCTACACCGCAGTTGCGAAGCAGGATCAAGAAGCTAATAAATTGGCTAATGATGGTAGCCAAGGCCGCTCCACCGATACCCATATCTAGCCCAAAAATAAAGATAGGATCCAAAACAATATTAAGGAGGCCACCGGTTCCAATTCCCAGCATGGCATAAAAGGAACTACCCTGAAAACGAAGGATGGTATTTAGTACAAACGAGGAGGCCATGTAAGGCATGCCAATGAGTATATAGCCGAGATAGCTCTTTGCATAAGGAGCAATGGTATCAGTGGCCCCAAGGGCATACACCAACGGGTCCAGAAAAATTAGACCCAATACAGCAAGTAAAGCCCCTAAACCGAAGGTCGTAAAAAAGCCGGTAGCCGCCACTTTAGCCGCATATGACTTATTTTTCTGCCCTAGAAGCCGAGATATGTAATTCCCCGAACCGGCACCAAAGGTAAAGCCGAGTGCCTGAATAATAGCCATAAGCGAAAAAGCAACACCTACCGCGCCCGACGCACTGGTACTAATCCGGCTGACGAAAAATGTATCCGCCATATTGTAAATGGCGGTTATTAACATGCTTACTATGGCCGGTACAGCTAGGGAGCAAATAAGACGTTCCACCGGTGCCCCCGTCATCATCTTATGTTTTTCATCTGCTGTCATAGTTCTTGCCACAAAAAATCACTACCTCTATTGTATCTAAGTTGAAATATTAGTAATTCCCTGCCATAGTGAGAATAACCTTCTTTAGATTAATTGTCAACAAAGCTTGCTTTTGCTTCGAACAGTAAGCCTCTAGCATAGCTTCTCAGCGACACGCAGCAAAACAGAAAAAACAGCGGTGCTAATCTCGTTCATTTCATCTAATCTATACGTTTTTCAACTTGGACGTTTAGACTTTTCGGTAGCATCTCTATTTTAATCATGATTTTAACCGCAGTGGAGTTACATGCAAAAGCCTGTCACTCCATAATGATGACAGGCCTTGTTTTGTTCTTGGTTGCCAATTATTATGAATGAAATAAATTCTAGTTTATTTCAAATTCAACTTTTCCTGCTACACCGGAAGTTAATCCTTTTCTGCTCTCGCTAAGGGTCATTGCCCTCTTCAGCGCTATACCAAAAGAGCGATAAACAGCCTCCCAGATATGATGTCCATTGCGTCCCTTTAATAAATCTACATGAAGAGTACACATTGCTCCCTGAACAAAATTCTCCAGGAAAGTTTCCACGTCTTCACTCAGCATACCTTCAGTTTCCGCCGGAATTGTATTGCCATGATGATCAAATTGAAAAAGGGCCCTACTTTCAAAGCTGATAACGGAACGAGCCATGGCCTCATCAATAATTCCAATCCCATCCCCAAATCCCATGACTCCATTGTCAGCATTAGTCTTCATATATTCTGCTACAGCCTTACCAAAAGCAATTCCTACATCTTCGCATACAACATGACTGAGATAAAATTCGTCCAATTTTACATCTATCTCGATGTTGAGCTCCGCTCTCCAGGCAATTTGCTCAATCATGTGGTTCAAAAAAGTAATAGGTGTTTTGATTCTTTTGCGGTAATCTGATTTTAACTTATTACAGTCAAGCACCACCGTGATTTCTGACTCGGTTGTTTTTCTCTTAACTGTAATAATGTTATCTTTCACATTGTACGCCTCCCATGTCTTTTAATGCTTGTTCAGGTCAGCTCATAATTTGGGTGTTACTCCACCTTGCCTGGCCTATCCCGAACGGATGTTCCTGTCACATCTATTTTGCTAAGCTCGGTAACCAAAGACTGAAAGCAGGAACATAAGTAACCAATGCCAGAACACACAAGCCTATGGCAATTAAAGGAAGTATTTGTTTAAGAGTTTGCTCCAGCGGCTGATCCGCAATGGTATTGCCTAGTAGCAGGCACGATCCTACTGGGGGTGTTACCAGGCCAATGCATAGGTTGAGGGCCATGATTACACCAAAATGAATCGGGTCCATGCCCATAGCTTTTATAAGCGGTAACAGGAGTGGGGCCAGCATAACAATGGCGCAATTACCCTCCATTATCATCCCGACAATAAGAAGTAAAATGTTGATCATAAACAACATTACCCAGGGGCTACTGGTAACATTCATAAAGAAGTCTAACACCACATTCGGGAGTTTTGACCTGACAATAATCCAACTGGCTGGTTTGGCAAAAGCCAGCAGAATCATTACAGTACAAGTTGATAAAGCACTGTCAGAGAAAATCTTTGGAAGATCTTTTACTTTGATGTCTTTGTACACACAAACACTTACCACTAAGGCATAGACTGCTGAAATATTAGCCGCCTCAGTTGTCGTCACAATACCAAAGAAAATACCGCCAAGAATGAGAATTGGCATGAAACAAGCCCAGCCACTATCTAAAACCACCCCTAAAATCTGTTTCGGAGGCATCGGTTCGTAGCTGGGGAAATTATTAACCCGGGCATAGATTAAACTGTATGCTAGGATACAAAAGACAAGCATAATTCCGGGAATAAAGGCAGCCATAAATAGCTTTCCAATAGAAGTTTCAGTGCTAGCACCATACACAATAAGAAATACACTGGGAGGAATCAATGGCCCCAAAATTGCTGAAAATGATGCTACAGCAGCCGCAAAGGGGCCCGGATACCCTTCCTTAATCATAGCGGGAATGGTTGTGCCGCCGATTGCAGCTACCGTTGCCACACCGGAACCCGAAATAGAAGCAAATATAGCAGAAGCAACCACTGTGATGGCAGCCAAACTCCCTTTCACCCAGCCAAACAAAGCGTTTGACAAATTAATTATCTTAGTGTTTATGCCGCCAGCCATTAAGTTGCCTGCTAACATAAAGAATCCTATTGCCAACAGCGGAATAGAATCCATGCCAACAAACATTTTTTGGGGAATAACCATTAGGGGCATGCCAGAAAGGAGCATTGGTACGATTGAAGCTACACCTAAAGCGAATCCAATAGGAACACCTAATAATGATAATACTAGCATTAATATAATAAGCATTAAACCAGCATTCACGACTGGACTACCCCCTCTCCTTCACTTCCACGTCCCCTGCAACTAAGGTGCTGTGCCAAGGAGGTAACGTGTATAGCAATCTGTTCTACTTGAGCTAGTATCATTAAAAACAATCCAATAGGAATTGCCATATAAGGAACTGACATGCTAATTCCGAGCCCCAGCGATAGATTATTGCTACTACCTTTCACCAATCCGATGGATAAAACCATGACAATAGCCATCATAGCGGTAACGAATATATCAAGGACGATTTGTATAACCTTGCGTGGCTTTAGTGGAATTAAAGCAATAAGAAACTCAACCCTAAGATGAGCATTTCTTCGAATACCAACAAACCCTAGCAACAGGGTAACCGAAACAAATAAATACCGCGTGAGTTCTTCAGACCAAACGTTTGAAGAATGAAACGCATATCTTAGAATTACTTGCTGAAGCATTACGGCAGCCATTATCATCATCATAAAGCCGCCCACTAACATACTTACCTTTTCACACCAATCCAAAACTTTGGAGTAAGTTTTTAGCATACAGGTCACAACCCCCTTTGCAATAAAGATGTATACAAGATAGTTATAACCACCGACCTACAAATTTTATCTTGCTTACCAGCTTTATAAAACATTTTTTATATGTGGACATGATATGTGGCCAGCAGGTTAACGTTTTTAATTTCTTAGTATGATAGGTGTACGAGCAAGAATCTTAGCGTGAATCTAATAAAGGCAAACGGTGTAAAAGGAGGCGGCAGAAGTAAATCAGAACTGCGAATTAAGATGCAAGTACAGGAACCTGTTGCCGCCATGCTTAACTAATTTACTTGGCAGCTTCCATCTTAGCTACCAGTGGAGCCAGGTCAGGAAATTCCTGCTCAACAAACCCTTCGCAAACTTCCCTCAGCACCGTTGTATCTATTTGGATAATTTCACAGCCCTCGTCTTCCCATTTCTGCTTATATTCCTCTTCTAAATCGATCGATAGTTGGTTGCGATAGGCCGCAGCTTCGGCGGCAGCCTCTTCTAGAATGGCTTGGACATCTTCTGGGAACGAATTAAACTTGTCACGATCAAAGATAAATATGTCTACCCCATACATGTGATTGGTTTCGATTACATATTTACATGTTTCATAAAAACCCCAGTTGTAAGATTCCACGACCGGATTGTCTTGGGCCTCCACAGTATTTTGTTGAAGCGCTGTAAAGGTCTCTGATAGAGCCAGCGGTGTGGGGGTTGTTCCTATTCTAGAGAAAAACTTGTGAAAAACCGGTCCATTAGGAATACGTATTTTAAGACCCTTGAAATCCTCAAGGGATCTAATTTCTTTTTTACTGGTAACGACTCTTGGGCCCCTATACATGGGACCTAATAGTTTGAAATTCCCCTCTTGACCTACTATATCTAGTATTTCTTGCCCTACTTCTCCGTTCCAAACAGCCAAGAAGTGATCTAAGTCACGAATAGTATAAGGCATGGATTCAAGAGCGGCCGTACGTGACCACGATTCGCAAGACCCTACGCTCTCTAAGACTATGTCATTCATGTCATGTGCTAAACCTTCTATTGTATCATGCCAATCACCTAAAGTCCCGCCAGAGTATACCTCAACTTTTATTTTTCCATTGGACTTTTCCTCACACAGTTCGGCAAATTTAATAGCCGCTAAGTCTTTTACGTCTCCCGGAGGGTTACCATTGGCCAAAACTAAAGTATACTCCTCATCCAAACCAGCAGCTGGCTGCTCACTATTACCATTACTACAACCTGCAAGTAGCGACAGGGCTATAACTGAAACTAATAGCGCGCTTAGTAGCTTCTTCATGATTTTCGTATCCTCCTTTATGCAATATAGATAGTGTGGATGCTGAAAAGTTACAGCTTCGTGCTGGCAGTTATTGCCCGCATACCCCCTTCCATTAATTCTGATCATCAAATCTGAAGCTAAACCTGTGTCCATAGCTGGCAATTTTTGAGCTGTCATCAACAAACCAGCTTTTAAACACAATATAGGAGCATTGACCAAAGGTCAAAGCCCCCTATAACTAATATCTATGGGCTTATTGACTTGTTGCGCCCGGTCAACACTATATTCTAATGAGAACCTTAGGCCAATGACACCTAGGCTTTATGTGACGATGTAAAAGATACCCTACTTTGGGGTAAATACATGCCATCTAAACTCTAACACCGAGTCCTAATAGCTAGTAGCTGCTGATAATAGGATACCTTGATAACTATATATATATTTGACATCAATCTAGCAATTCCTCCCGGTGTTATTTGTTCGACGTGGTAGATTGTGCCAGCCGAACAATCTCCTCTATACGGGTAGCTAAATCGTGCCGGGTTCTTTCATCTTTTATGGACTCTAAATTGATCCTAACATTCATGGCCGCCCCTTCCACAGCAGCTTGCGCTAACAGCGCCGCTACCCCCGCATCGCTAGCGGCAGCCGGATTGCCCTTTTCGGCTGCTAGATGGACTATTTCTAATACCTTAAGAGCCGTCTCGGCTGTCTTGAGTGGCACCTTGGCAGCATATATCATGGATTCCTGTATGCGGGCCCGGCGGTGCTCTTTATCGGCGGTTGTCTCCTTAGGTAGCTTAAACGCGGCCATCACCTGCTGAAAAGCTAGAACATCTTCTTCTATCAGGGTAGCTAATTGTTGTCTTAGAGCGGTGGCATCTTGGCTAAGCTTAACCATTTCGGCTTCTACTGCTACAAATTTCTCCTTGCCTTGGGTAAGGTTAGCTACCATATTAACCAGTGCAGCCGCTAGTGCACCAGCTAAAGCGGACGCACTGCCGCCGCCGGGAGCCGGGGCATCGGAGGCCAGTTGTTCAAGGAAGCTACTCATCGTTAAATTCAGCATTACCTATCTCCTTTACAATGGAGGTCTTGTTTTTTATATCGGGCGGGCACTGAGGCCCGCCCCTACACATCGGGAGCGTAGCGGGACAAATTGGAACGAGCCTTGGCTACACTCTGTATGAGAAATTTGTGGGCGTTCAAGATAACAATGGTATAGGAAGGTGCTATTCCCAGAGCCTGGTCTCAATAATCTGTTCACGTTTAAATCCCTCGAGGCGAAGGTAAAAAACAGCAGCATCTACTAAGGCTTCCAGGGGCGTAAGCCCGATGATCTCGCTCCCAACTACATTCACCCCATACCGAGCAGCTTCGTTCTTGATGGTTTCAAATACCCGGTGCAGTGGCGTTGTCCGGTAGTTACACATGTTAATGGTAACTTGAGCCTGACCGCGCTCTTCAATCATAATACCCAGTGCTTTGACGTTTTTATACCCACCGCCGGATTCGCGAATAGCTTTGGCGATTTGTTTAGCTATTTTCACATCAGCCGTATCTAAATTTACATTGAAAGCAATGAGAAACTCCCTAGCTCCTACCGCTACGGCTCCAGCAGTAGGATGGGTGCTTTTGGGGCCAAAGTCCGGATAGCGCTGCGGTTCCTTGATCGCTTCTCTTAGCCCTTCGTAGTCGCCTTTTCTAATCTGGGGCAATGTTTTTAAATGGGGCCTGGTAGAAGCTTCTTCGTACAGGTATACAGGGATTTCCAGCTTGTCCGCAATCTCTTTGCCTAGGGACTGAGCTAGCTCTATACATTCGTCCATAGTAACTTCAGTCAGTGGAATAAAGGGAATTACATCAGTAGCGCCGATGCGGGGGTGCTCCCCGCGATGCTGGTTCATATCAATAAGTTCCGTCGCTTTGACACAGGCCCTAAAGGCTGCCTGCTTGGCTGCCTGCGGCTCTCCGACAAAGCTTACTACTGTGCGGTTGTGACTGGCGTCGGACAGGTAATCTAGCAGCCGCACCCCTGGCACCTGGCGGATCTCATTTAAGATAGCTTCAATAACCTCCGGTCTGCGCCCCTCGCTGAAATTAGGTACACATTCTACTAAACGCGCCATATAAGTCGCTCCTTACTTAAAAAATCGGTTCCAATTCTGTCGGGATAGTGAACGCTTGGCCCTTTTTCACGACAGTCTTAACAAGGTTTGTACCAAAACGATACATGATAAAATCAAGGTCAGGCGCATCCCATAGCACTAGGTCAGCTTGTTTGCCCGGTTCGATGCTGCCCACCACACTCGCCCTGTTGATGGCGGCTGCAGCGTTTAGGGTAACTGCTGTAAGGACTTCCTCCGGCGTCAGTTTATATTTCATACATGCTAAATTCATTACTAGCTGCAGAGACTCGGTTGGGCAGGAGCCAGGGTTAAAATCGGTAGCTAAGGCTACAGGTACGCCAGCTGCAATCATATCCCGAGCCCGAGCGAATTTAACCCCTAAATTTAGCGACGTGGCTGGAAGAAGCACGGCAATGGTCCCGCTTAAGCTCATATCCTCTATACTCTGGTCGGTGGCATGAATGAGATGCTCGGCCGAAATAGCTCCGACCTTAGCTGCCATACTGGCACCGCCTAAGGCGGTTATTTCTTCAGCATGAGCCTTTGGCGTTAAACCGTGCTCCTTACCGCACTCCAATATTTCTCTAGACTCATCTACGTTAAATACGCCTTGTTCACAAAACACATCGCAAAACTCGGCTAATTTGAGCCTAGCAATCTCCGGTATCATTTCCTCCTTAATCAGGCGGACAAAGTCCGCCTTTTTTCCCTTGTACTCTGGGGGCACAGCATGGGCACCCATAAAAGTTGGCACCA
>JBMNSQ010000067.1:0-9151 GCA_050945275.1 bacterium
TCTTCCAGCTATGCGACTAAGCTGGCTAAAATGCTGGGAGCCGAGGCTGCCATTGTATCGGAGGAGGGCTTTGGCAACCCCGATGCCGACTTAATCATGAATTGCAATAAGCTAGAGGGCCAAGGTATAAAAACAGTTCTTATTACCGACGAGTATGCTGGCCGCGACGGCGCATCGCAATCGCTGGCCGATATCAGTCCGAAAGCTGATGCTGTGGTTTCGGCCGGTAATGCTAACGAGATTATTAAGCTACCCCCAATGAAAACCGTCATTGGTGATCTATCGGTAGTGGACATAATCGCCGGCGGCTTTGACGGATCTAAGGCTGCCGACGGTTCTTTAACGGTAGAGCTGCAAGTTATTACCGGGGCCACCAACGAACTCGGTTTTAACAAAGTACGCGGTATTGGTTACTAAGGATGGAACGACACAAAATTCATAATTAATATAAGGAGGTTATCGCATGAAACTCACAGGCAAGAAAGTTATTGCCTTGGGCGACAGGGACGGAGTACCCGGGCCGGCCATTGAAGAGTGCCTCAAGACTGCCGGTGCCGAGGTCGTCTTTGTCACCACAGAGTGCTTCGTCTGAACGGCGGCAGGTACAATGGACCTGGAGAATCAGGCTCGGATCAAAGAGTTAGGCGAGAAACACGGAGCAGAGGAACTGGTAGTTGTATTAGGTTCCGCTGATCCCGATAGCGCCGAGCTTGCGGCGGAGACAGTAACCGCTGGCGATCCCACCTATGCTGGTCCATTGACAGGAGTCCAGTTGGGACTCCCCGTTTACCACGTCATGGAGCCCGACATCAAGGATCAAGTGGATGCCGATGTCTATGAAGAACAAGTGGCCATGATGGAGATGGTTGTGGAGGTAGAAGCCCTCATTGATGCCGTGAAAGGAATGCGCGAGCAGAACAGTAAGCTTTGAGGGGAGGGAGAACCATGGCCGACAAGAAAATTAGGGTAGTCCACTATATTAACCAGTTCTTTGCCCAAATTGGGGGCGAGGAAAAGGCCAACATACCGCCCGAAGCCCGAGAGGGAGTAGTAGGGCCTGGTATGGGACTCAAAGCGGCTTTCGGTCAGGAAGCCGAGATAGTGGGAACCGTAATTTGCGGCGACAGTTATTTTGGTGAGAACATGGAAACAGCTTCTGCCGAAGTACTGGCGCTGATTAAGAAGTTTGAACCGGACGTGGTAGTGGCCGGTCCAGCTTTTAACGCTGGTCGCTATGGCACGGCTTGCGGTGCTGTTTGCGCCGCTGTCCAAAGCGAATTAAATATCCCGGCTACCACCGCCATGTTTACAGAAAACCCCGGTGCGGATATTTACAAAAAAGACGTCTATATTTTGCCTACCGGTGATTCTGCGCGCAGTATGCGTAAAGTACTGCCGAATTTGGCTGCGTTTGCCCTCAAACTGGCCAAGGGCGAAGCCATAGGCGATCCAGGCGCAGAAGGTTATATGCCTCGCGGTATTCGTAAGAATATCGTAGCCGATAAACCAGGCGCTGAGCGGGCGATGGAAATGCTGTTGGCTAAACTAAGCGGCCAACCGTTTACCACCGAGCTTCCCATGCCGGCGTTCGACCGGGTAGCTCCAAATCCCGCGGTCAAGAACATGGCCGAGGCCACCATTGCCTTTGTGACTTCGGGCGGCATTGTCCCCAAGGGCAACCCCGATCGTATTGAGGCGTCTTCGGCCACTAAGTTTGGCAAATATAGCTTGGCCGAGTTGGACGATCTAACGGCGGAAACTCACGCTACAGCCCACGGTGGATACGACCCCACTTATGCCAACACCGATGCCGACCGGGTAGTGCCACTGGACGTAATGCGCGATCTGGAGAAAGAAGGCAAAATCGGTAAGGTATTTGATTATTTCTATTCCACCGTTGGTAACGGTACCTCAGTGGCTAATGCAGCCAAATTTGGGGCGGCCATTGCCAAGGAGCTAAAGGAAGGCGGCGTAGACGCCGTTATCCTAACATCCACCTGAGGCACATGTACTCGCTGCGGCGCAGCGATGGTAAAAGAGATCGAACGCTCTGGATTACCGGTGGTACACATGTGCACAGTGGTACCTATTTCGCTCACGGTGGGTGCTAACCGGATTGTTCCCACAGTGGCTATTCCTCACCCGCTCGGGAATCCGGAACTTCCTCCTCATGAGGAAAAGACCCTTCGTCGGAGTTTGGTAGAGAAGGCACTGGCTGCCTTGGAAACTGAGGTGGACGGTCAGACCGTATTCGATAATTAGGTTACAAAGTTAATGAAGCGCGCCCTGGTGCCCGAGTTTGGTGCGCCAGGGCACGAACTACTTGCGGAGGTGACACTATGCACGATCCAGTAGTGAAAAGTGCCGCCTATATCTTGGCCCATGTGCCGAACATGGCCTATGAATACGGCACCACTCAGGACTTAGAACGCCATAAAGACCCCAAGTCGGCGTATTTGACCGAGTTTAAAAAGCATGTTAGGACATTTGACCAAGCTATCGGTTACGCTCCTTTTCAGACCTACATTGGCAATATGCATCCCGACGAGCTGGCAGCAATTCCTCGCCCTTGGTATGAGGGAGATAAAGTAGAGGGCAAAAGGTATGGACGTTATGGGGAGATTATACCGGAGGACGAGTTTTTTGCCTGGATGCGATTGGTGGATAGCTTCGATCTGGTTCTGCTTGAAGATAAGTTTCTGGAGGAAGTTCGGCCCAAGCTAGAGCAGCATCCGCTAATGACAGAGGCTGATATTAAGAAAATTGGCAACGGCCATGAGCTGGCTGCTATCAACAAATTAGTAGATGCTAAGACGGCTTCCCCTTTAATGCTAGACGATCGTCTGGTTGGTTGCGTTCGTCAGGCTCATGAGGTGGATCCCACTTTAACGGCGCATGTGATCACTGAAAACACCAGCAGCAAAGCTTCCGGCGTACTGGCCTTGCGTCACCTGTTAAACAACGCCGGAATTGATCCCCGGGAAGTAGATTATATTATCGAATGCTCAGAAGAAGCTTGCGGTGATATGAACCAGCGCGGTGGTGGTAATTTTGCCAAGGCTATCGGCGAATTTGGCGGTTGCTCGAAGGCTACTGGGTCCGATACCCGTGGTTTTTGTGCGGCACCGTCCCATGCCATGGTACTAGCCACTGGTTTGGTTAAGTCTGGCATGTTTAAGAATGTGGTTGTGGTGGCTGGCGGGGCCACAGCCAAATTAGGTATGAACGGCAAGGACCATGTGAAAAAGGGCATGCCCATTTTGGAAGATGTCTTGGGCGGCTTTGCCCTGTTAATTTCGGAAAACGATGGCGAAAGCCCCATCATTCGGACCGATTCGTTAGGGAAGCATAACATTGGCTCCGGCTCTTCGCCTCAGGCGGTCATGCAAGCTTTGGTGGCTGACCCGCTAGAGCGCGTCGGACTAACCATGGAAGATGTAGATAAATATTCCGTGGAGATGCAAGTACCGGAGATGACCGAGCCGGCAGGGGCCGGCGACGTGCCCACGGCCAATTATAGGATGATCGCTGCGCTGGCAGTAATGAAAAAGCAGCTGCAGCGAAGCCAAATTCCCGATTTTGTAGCCCGCCACGGTATGCCTGGTTTTGCTCCGACCCAGGGTCATATTCCCTCCGGCGTCCCTTACGTTGGTCACGCTTGTGATCTTCTTCGCGAAGGAAAAATCAAACGGGCTATGATCATCGGTAAAGGAAGCTTGTTCCTGGGCCGCATGACAAACCTGTTCGATGGCATTTCGTTCCTTATGGAGTCCAATCCCGGTCTTAAACCAAAGGACGATATTGACGAAAGTGCAGTCAAAAAACTCATAGCCGACGCTTTGCGGCAGGTCGCTCAAGGCCTAGCCCAGAGTGAAGACTAAGGGGGGGAGGTTATGGGCTCTAAAGAGTTAATTGCCAAGGTTTTTACTCAGCTAGCAGACGCGCTGGAGACCGGCCATATGGCTGGGCCCCGGGTCCGTGTAGGAGTTACCACCTTAGGTAGCGAGCACGGTGTAGAAGAAGTAGTCAAAGGCGCTCAGTTGGCGGCCCAAGCCGACAGCAGCATTGACGTAGTGTTGGTGGGTCCCCAGACTGATTCCAAGCTAGAACATGAGGTTTGCGAATCGGAAGAGATAGCCCACCGGCGGATGGAAGAAATGCTTAAATCAGGCGAGTTGTCGGCGGCAGTTACTATGCATTATCCGTTTCCTGTGGGTGTGGCCACGGTGGGGCGAGTTATTACCCCGGCTCGGGGAAAACCGCTCCTTCTGGCTACCACCACTGGTACCAGTGCCGCTGAGCGCGTGCCGGCACTTCTTAAAAACACCGTCTACGGCATAGCGGTGGCCAAAAGCTTAGGGATCAGTGAGCCGACAGTAGGCATATTAAATATTGACGGGGCGCGTCAATTGGAACGGCAGCTAAAAGAATTAGCTCAAAACGGATATCCGATAACATTTGGCCAGACAATGCGGGCTGATAAGGGTGTAATCATGCGCGGCAACGATCTCTTGGCTGGCAGTCCCGATGTCATGGTGTGCGATACACTAACCGGCAACCTGCTTATGAAGATGTTTAGCGCCTACAATACAGGCGGCAGCTACGAATCGTTAGGATATGGTTATGGCCCTGGCGTTGGGCCCGGTTGGAACTACATTGTTAACATTATCTCGCGTGCGTCGGGCGCACCGGTTATTGCTGGGGCGGTGGCCTTTGCCGCTTCTTGTGCGGCGGCAAAGCTGCCAGAAGTTATGAATGCCGAGTGGCAGGCAGCCCAAAAGGCAGGGATTGAGGAATTGTTAATCCCGCCTGAGCGGGAAAAAGACGTTGCCGAAGTGGTTCAGGCACCACCGAAAAAGCCCACCGGGGCTGAAATTGGCGGAGTGGACGTTCTGGAAATTGAAGACGCAGCTCAAGAGTTATGGCGTCAGGGTATTTACGCCGAAACAGGTATGGGCTGTGAAGGACCGGTGGTATTAATTGCTCCCGAAGATAAAGAGAAGGCAGCAGAAATACTGAAAAAGGCCGGGTATATATAGCAGGCGACAGCAAAGCGGCAGTTTTTAAACTGCCGCTTTGCCATACTTTCGCTAAAAGCGAATCAATGTTATAATATCGTCAAAGGGGGGATCTTATGAGCACGGTCGAAACAACCAGACCCCCAGGGGCGGTATGTGGTCAAAGGATTCGCATGGCCCGGGAAGAACGGGGGCTATCTCTCACGAATTTAGCCGGACGCGCTAACATTTCGGTGTCGTATTTGAGCGAAGTGGAAAACGGTCGCAAATCCCCATCACTGCAGGTTATACAGCGATTGGCTGAGGCCCTGAACCTGGAGCCAGCGGCCCTGTTCACCAGCAGCAATGCCCAGGGACGGATTACCCCAGGTCAGAGGGTACGGCTGCTTAGAACAGAAAAAGGATTAACCTTGGCTGAGCTATCCAAGAAGGTCGGTATCGGCGCTTCTTACTTAAGTGAAATCGAACGAGGACGAGTCAGTCCGGCACCGGCAACCTTAGGACGCATAGCTGAGGCACTTGGAACCAGTATGACTGGAATTTTGGGTCCCCTGGCAGGACTTGGTACTCGTCTGCGCCAGACGCGAGAAGAATTAGGATACAGTCAGGCTGAACTGGCCGAGCGAGCTTCGGTGTCGCCAGGCCTTATTGGGCAAATCGAGCGCAGCGAAGTGCAACCATCACTCTTTACATTGGACAACATTGCAGCTGCCCTCGGTGTATCGCCTTGTTATCTTATACAGGAAGAGGATCCAGCGGTTTTTTATGGGCGCCTGAGCCCAGCTGTGCGCAAATGGTTGGAAAAGCCCCAGGCTCAAGCTGTGTTAGAACGTATTTGCAACTGTAGCCCGAGCGAAATGAGATTTTTGCTTGAGTTTCTAAGCCTTTATAAACAGCATCATTGTCCAAAAGAGGGACAAGGGCAAACTATTTCCAATGACTAGTCAAACTCAAAAGAATAATTACCGCTACAAAAACTTATAGATTAGATACGAAGAAGGGGCCTTATACGGCCCCTTCTAGGTTAACAAAGCGAAATGGTCCCCACCCACTTAAGGTTACGCGAATACCGCCCGGTTGTGCTTTAATTTCGTCACTGATGTAAATATCCAACCCGTCAATATGTTGCTGATGATAACCTTCGCTATCCGCTGGTGCGCCTGCTAACACGGCAGGGCGAATTACCGGACCGCCTCAGCCGCCACACTGGGCGTGTTCAATCCTGACGGCAGTGGTGCCTTTGCCCAGCAGATGGTCTTTGGCTTCCGGGGTAACTACTACCTCAATCATGTTGACCCTCCTTAATCGCTAACCTTGTTGATTCAAGTATACTACATAATTACTTCGCTGTAAACAAAAATAATAGTTCGGGCTCAAAAACATGTTTACCCTCTCTGCTGGAAGAAGAAGGAAATAGGGTATTTAGGGCGAATGTTTTAGTCAGGGTAGATAGCAAATTGGGGTGAACAAAGGTGCGTGACCATCGTTACCAAGGGGGCTTGTGGGCAGCCCTGTTTATTATACTTTTATTGCCATTTTTATTTCTGGATGCTGGCAGTGGCAATCCCCGTTTAGCCCGACCGGTGCTGGGTCTCAGAAGTACCTGGCCCCGGGCCCAAGAAGTATGGCAATACTTCGGCCAAGCTGGGGAGCTTACATGTTGGCTCGGCGGTCCTTTAACCAAGAGTCAACTACTAGCTGGCGATGATTCCGACAAGGTAGTTGCTATTGCTAGTGATGGCTCCGTTTTATGGACAGAAGAGAGCTCAGCTTCGTTTAAAGCGGTCAGTGATGGCTGTCAATTGTTATTAGCCACCGATAAAGGTCAGGTGAGCAGTTTTGAGGCCAAGCAGGGTATACAGTGGTCTGAATCCAGCAAATGGCCGGTTCAAGCATTGGCTGTGGGCTGTGAAGGCCGGGCGGCTGTGGCCCAGGGACCTATGGTAGAAGGAGATGCCAATTTATTAGAACGGGTGCGGCTATATGAAGCCGGAGGAGGACTAATCTCAGAGCATTTGCTACGAAATAGTTCGGCTTTGACCTTAATACCAGGGACGAACGGCTGGTTCTTAAGTACGGTGATGCTAGTTCAGGATCAGCCCCAAGGCCAGCTGCTACAGTTAACCCCTGGCAAACCGGAGGCTAAAGCACTTTGGCGCAGTCCAGATATTATTCAAGCGTTTGCAGTGGGGACCCATAGTATTGCAGCTGCTGTCGGAAACAAAGTATATATAGTTTCAACAAGCGGCGAGGTCAGCGATTTCGAGCTTAAAGGCCAAGTGCCTGATGTGGTTTGGGTAGACAATGAAACCTTAGCGGTGGTAGAAGCTGGCGACTCGCCGCTGGCGGTTGCTTATATTACCTTAGCTAGCACCGGCGGTAACAAACTGTGGCGAAAGGGCCTCAAGGGCCCTTGTCGTTCGCTAGCCGTGCGGGACGAGGAAATATTGGTCGCCGATCCGAACATAGTCTATTCATTTTCTCTCGAAGGAGACGTTAATTGGTGCTACGAAAGTTCAACCCCGCTACAAGGTATTTTTCCCTTGGCCGACAGAAAAGAAGTGGTGGTCACCACTGTCGGTAACCACCTAATTCTGCTGGAGCCGCCCAACCAATAGGGGCAGATCTCATTTTTCGGATATAGACCGTGCCTGCTTGCCGCCAGCCGTCATCATGCTCCGCGGCGCCCCCATCCTGTCAATTAACCATGAATTAATTTAGGTAGGCAATGGGTGCATACCCAGAGACTCTCGCCCTTAATACGCACGGGAACAAGAGCTTGTTCGTCCTCGCCCTGCCCGCAGCTAAAACAATTAATTTCATGGGCAGCTGGCTTCACATGCTTTGCTACCGCTTCTTCGTCGAAAGCGGGGGCTTCTCGCTCTTCAATACTGAGGGCTCCGGTGGGGCACACCCCTAGACAATAACCGGCGCCGTCGCAGAGCTCTTCCCGAAGCACTCTGGCTTTCCCATCTACAATTTCAATGGCGCCTTCAGCACAAGGGGTTACACAAAGACCGCAACCGTTGCACTTGTCTTCATCAATCTTTACCATTTTACGCTTTACCATTTTTGCCATTACGATCACTCCTTTCTGGACTATTTTACTCCACTTAATTAACTTTGGCAAGCAGAAAATATAAGGTGCTCTCTCGTCTCATTCTCTTACAGGCTTTTTGCTCTCGCTAGGTTTCTGGTAGGGAACAGCCTATGGCTGCTTCGTAGAAATCTGCTATTATTAAAGAAACAATAGGTTCCAGAGAACCAGGAGGTGTAGCCCGATGCCCCGTTGCCATAACTGCCCCAACACAGATCATGTCTGTGCCCGGACGGTTCCAATTTTTAGCTCACTTAACCCAGCTGGTTTACTAGAATTAAACAGCCTAATAGAACATCGAGAATATCAAAAAGGAGAACTACTCTTTTCACAAGGGGATCCGGGGAGCTACCTTTATATTGTCCGTTCCGGAAGGATAAAACTATATACTGTTTCTGTCGAAGGCCGACAGCAAATCCTAAGAATCCTGGAACAGGGGGACTTTTTTGGCGAGCTAGCCCTGTTCCAAAATACGCGTCAATCTTGCTATGCTGAGGCCATGGATAGCAGCGGGATTTGTTTGCTACCTCAACAAGGTTTTAAAACCCTGCTTCGGGAAAAGCCGGAAATAGCCTTGTCCCTGCTCGATGCCATGAGTGCCCGGTTGGCGCAAGCAGAAGAATTCATTAGTGATCTTACATTGAAGAATGTGGAGGAAAGATTAGTCTCTTGGCTGCTAGTCATGGCCCAAAAGGGTGTTCCTACTTCTCAAGGCGTCAGAATTACGCTTGATCTTACTCGGGAGGAGCTAGCCCACCTCTTGGGAACGACCATTGAAACAGTTAGCCGACGGCTTAACGCTCTGCAAACAGAAGGCATCATTAAACGTCAAGGGCACCGTACTATCTTTATCACAGATATAAGTAAGCTGGAGAGTTTGTAAGGGACGGGTTCCACCCCGTCCCGTTAGATATAAACGTAAAGTCATAAATTCTGATTTATTTTGATTTAGATCAAGGTTTAATTCCCTCCCGGCGTGTTATCCTAAGCATGCCGAATGAATGGCAAATTAAACAAGGCGGCTTATCTGCCGGGA
>JBMNSQ010000068.1:0-9023 GCA_050945275.1 bacterium
CTTTTTCATTGTTGACACTCCTCTCTTAATTAGGGTATCTAAAGTATAACCCTGTTATATGAGGGAATTGTGAAGAACGGGTGAAGAAAGGGTGAAAATACGTCGGGGCCGAGCATAAGGCTTTTCTTTATATGTAGAGAATAAGGTGAGGGTGGGAGCAATAAGATACAATAGAACTTTACGAGGGTCTCGGCGTTCTCTCGCTGTATAATGCGCCGCTATAAGAAGCGCCTTCGACCCTAGTTGTATTGGCACTTAGTTAATATGCTGTTTTTTATTGCTCAGGTGGTAGTTATCGGAGGTGGAGCTGTGCTAACTCGGCGCAAACAGCGGCTAGCTATCGCTGCAGCGGTAGTGGCGCTATTGGTAATGGCGGTTTTTATCTATCAAGTCAGCTGGCAAGTGGAGGGTTCGGTGTTGCCGGAGCCGGTGGTTCCGACTGTGGACGGGTTTGTGCCGGCGGTTTATGATATAGATGTTGTGCTTGACCCTCAGTCGGGTACAGTAACTGGCCGTAGCCGGGTGGAGTATACCAACAACCAATCGATATCGCTGCCGGAATTATATTTTCACTTGTATCCCAATGCTGCTGTTTTTAGCCAAGATGTTGCGCGTCCAGGTCGATTAGAAGTAACGGCAGTGACTGTTGCCAATAGACCGCTTTCTTATAGAGTGGACGGTACGCTTCTTAAGGTTGAACTGAACGCTGATTTGTTGCCACAAGAACAGGTGGTACTAAACCTTAACTGGCAACTTACTGTGCCGGATTATGCCGGGCGACTGGGCGAAAATGATGGTATTATAAGTCTGGGAAATTGGTACCCAGTGCTGGCAGTGTATGATGCTACCGGTTGGAATTTAGATCCGTATTATGATTGGGGCGACCCCTTTTACAGCGAGGTGGGGCGTTACCGGGTAAAATTAACCCTTCCTGACAAGTACCGAGTTGCAGCTACGGGCAATCTTCGCCTGCGCCGCCGCTTGCCTGGACGCCAAAAAGAGTTAGTGTGGGATACGTCGCTAGTCCGGGATTTTGCCTTGGTTATAAGCAGCGACTTTAGAGCGCTAGAACAACAGGTGGATAAAACGATGGTGCGTTCGGTATTCCCTCGCTCCGACAAAGCAGGGGGACAACGAGCGCTGGTAGCAGGTGCTGAAGCGGTAAACTTTTTTAATAAAACTTTTGGCCCATATCCTTATGACCAGCTTACCCTGGCCGCTACCGGCTTTTATTATGGTGGGATGGAGTATCCCAACATTGTGTTTCTAGCGCGGCAATTTTATGGTCCGACCGATGTTGACCTGCTCGATTACATAACCGTTCACGAAACAGCCCATCAGTGGTGGTACGGCGTGGTGGGCAATAATCAGATTACAGAAGCGTGGTTAGATGAAGGGCTCACCGAATTTAGCACCGTCTTGTTTTTTGAGAAGGTACGAAGAGGCGGCCATGACGAAGCCCGGTCTCTCATAAATTTGTATCAGGCCTACAAACAAGCCAACGGCGACGGAGAGATACTTAGGCCGCTAAACGAGTTCCCCAGTGATTTGGCCTACAATGCTTTGGTTTATGGCAAAGGTTGTTTGCTGTTTCTTGAGTTGCGCGAGGTAATCGGTGAAGAGCTACTACTTGAAGTACTGCAAACATACTATAAGCGGTTCGCTTATAAGGTGGCGACCAGTGATGACTTTATTCAAGTAGCAACAGAAGTTAGCGGCCGAGATTTAGTGCCCTTTTTTCAGAAGTGGCTGCACTAAGTGATCAGGTTCGTTCGTTTCATCCGGCCTAGAAGTTTACTTATTTCGCTAAAGTGGTATAATATTAATAACGGTTATTCGTTATTTTAGATGGGGTGAGATAGTGGGGGACAAGACAAAAGAAAAAACTCAGAGAAAAACCCTTAGACGCCGCTCGACACGCCAGCGTCGGGTGATATTGGATGTACTTAGAAGTACAAAGGCCCATCCTACAGCCGACTGGGTGTATGAGCGGGTTCGTGAGGAGATTCCGAACATTAGTCTTGGCACTGTTTACCGGAACCTAAAATTGCTTCGCGATATGGACGAAGTTATGGAACTTAGTTTTGGTAGCACTTATAGCCGGTTCGATGGCAATCCTAAGCCACATTACCACTTTAGTTGTGTTGACTGCGGACGGGTGTTGGATGTGGATATCCCTGTGTCCGAAGAGTTGGAGCAGCAAGTGCGTGAAAAGCATGGCTGGGAAGTATTGTCTCACCGAGTTTTATTCTACGGTCGCTGCAGCGAATGCACAACCCGGCTAAGTAGGCACTAGATCTAGTTGTTTTCTGCTTAAGTTAAAATCCCGCAGGTAGCAGTTTAGCTTACCTGCGGGATTTTCTCAGTTTATTAGCCTAGTTTTTATCTTTTTTGTCGGAATCGGCAGCATAACCAATAGGTGGTCGGCCCGGTGGCATACCAGGTGCACTTGGCATTTGTCCCATCAGTTCCTGGCAATACCGGCGCTGAACGGGATCGATCTGACAAATGGCGTGCATAAACTCAGCCACATGGTGCTTCTCGTCGTTCATGGTATGGCAATACAGCTGACGCAACTGGCGATCATCAGTTTCCATAGCATAGCCCTGATACTGGTTAATGGCCTGGAGCTCACCAATAAGACTTTCTCGCAGGTTAAATAATCTTTCGTCTGTTACACAGGGCTCCTCCCAGGGCGGGCGATTCATACCCATCTCAAATCCTCCTTGTTATTGAATGAAGAGGTGCTACCCCTGATGCTAGGATATGCAAATTCTGCTCAAATGGGTAGTGGAGGTATTGCATTACTATACATTAGGGTTTATAATTATAAGAACCAAACTGGCGACTTAAGGAGGAGAACGATGAGTGAGATTAAGAAAGTGGTGTTGGCTTACTCCGGCGGGCTGGATACGTCAATCATTATTCCCTGGCTTCAGGAAAACTACGGTTGCGAAGTAATAGCCATGGCGGCTGACGTCGGCCAAGGCGAGGAATTAGACCCTCTTTACGAGAAAGCCATTCAAACCGGTGCTAGCAAAATTTATATCGAGGATCTAAAGGAAGAGTTTGTACGGGATTATGTATTCCCCCTAATTAAGGCGGGGGCTATCTATGAGGGTAAATATCATCAGGGTACGTCTATTGCTCGGCCGGTTATTGCTAAGCGGTTGGTGGAAATAGCGTTAGCCGAGCAAGCGGATGCTATTGTTCACGGCTGTACCGGAAAAGGCAATGACCAAGTGCGGTTTGAGTTTACAGCCAAAGCATTGGCTCCGCAGCTTAAAGTAATTGCTCCTTGGCGGGAATGGGATATTAAGTCACGAGAGGAAGAAATCGATTATGCCGTAGCTCGCGGCATCCCGGTACCGGTGAGCAAAGAAAAACCTTATAGCATGGATCGCAACTTATGGCATATTAGCTACGAAGGTGGCGTGTTGGAGGATCCCGATTTCGAGCCGCCAGAAGATATGTTTCTCCTCACGGTATCACCGGAAAAGGCACCGGATAAGCCCACTTACGTTACCATTGATTTTGAGCAAGGTGAACCGGTAGCTGTAGATGGAGAAAAGCTTCCCCCGGTACAGCTAATAGAAAAACTAAACGATATTGCCGGTGCCAATGGTGTTGGCCGGGTTGATCTGGTGGAAAACCGCCTTGTGGGCATGAAGTCCCGCGGGGTTTACGAGACACCGGGCGGCACAGTGCTGATGTATGCTCACAAGGAATTGGAGTATCTAACCTTGGACCGCGATACCATGCATTACAAAGAGCTCATCGCAGCCAAATATGCCGAACTTGTCTACTATGGGTTGTGGTTCACACCGCTTAGAGAAGCGCTCGATGCTTTTGTTAATGTGACCCAACAGCCGGTGACCGGCAGTGTCCGGCTAAAACTATACAAAGGCAGCCTTATCGTCTCTGGTCGCACTTCTCCCAACAGCCTGTACCGGGAAGATTTGGCCACCTTTGGCGCCGACGAAGTATACGATCAACAAGATGCGGCCGGGTTTATCAACCTGTACGGTCTACCACTGGCAGTCCAAGGCTGGCTCAAGAATAAGGGGGCCCAAGCATGAAGCTTTGGGGCGGACGGTTTCGCGAGCAGACGGCCAAAGAGGTGGAGGAGTTTAATTCCTCCCTCCAGTTTGATTACCGTTTATGGGAACAAGATATTGCCGGAAGCCTGGCTCATGTTAACATGCTGGCTCAGGTAGGGATACTTAGCTCTGAGGAAGCACAGACTATTTCTTCTGGCCTTAGCCA
This sequence comes from bacterium, assembly GCA_050945275.1. Taxonomy (GTDB): domain Bacteria; phylum Bacillota; class DTU030; order DUMP01; family DUMP01; genus JAAYWY01. The sequence goes on from JBMNSQ010000068.1 coordinate 4,267, forward strand.
AATTCGGGATGAAATCAGCCAGGGCAAGGTCGATTTTTCTCCCGAGCATGAAGACATCCATATGTATATCGAGCGCCGACTGATAGAAAAAGTCGGTCCGGTAGGGGGTAAGGTGCATACGGCCCGTAGCCGTAATGACCAAGTGGCCCTTGACACTCATTTATATGTACGCCAGCAGGTAGATAAAGTGTTGGGTTTAATTACCGCGCTAGAGAAAGAACTTGTCAAAAAGGCCGAGGCTCATCTAGATGTAATTATGCCCGGCTACACCCATTTGCAGCATGCTCAACCGGTGCTGCTGGCGCACCATTTGCTAGCTTATGTGCATATGTTAGAGCGTGACCGGCAGCGCTTTATCGGTTGTCGTAAGCACGCTGATATCATGCCGCTGGGAGCGGGAGCCTTGGCGGGAACAAGTTTTTCCATTGACCGGCAGCAAGTAGCCAACGAGCTGGGTTTTGCTACCGTTTATGCTAATAGCCTCGATGCCGTCAGTGACCGTGATTATATCTTAGAATTTTTGTCGGCTGCATCCATTTGTTTGATGCATCTATCTCGCTTAGCCGAAGAGCTTATACTTTGGTCCAGTCAAGAGTTTGGCTTTATTGAGCTAGACGACTCCTACAGTACCGGTTCCAGCATGATGCCGCAAAAAAAGAACCCTGATGTACCGGAGCTAGTGCGAGGAAAAGCTGGCCGGGTAGCTGGTCACCTAATGGCCCTTCTTATGACCATGAAAGGGCTACCCTTGGCTTACAATAAGGATCTGCAAGAAGACAAAGAGGCCTTGTTTGATACCGTAGATACGTTAACGGCTTGCCTTAGCATCTTTAGCGGCCTTATTGCCACTACCCGGATAAACAGAGCCCGTATGCGCCAAGCTGCGTACGATGATTTTTCCACCGCTACCGATATCGCCGATTACTTGGCCAAACAAGGTTTAGCGTTTCGCCAGGCTCATGCCGTTGTAGGCAAGTTAGTACAGTATTGTTTAGACCGTGGGAAAAAGTTAGAGGATCTTACCTTAGAAGAACTGCAGCTGGCTTCACCCTTGTTTACCCCCGATGTTCTATCTGTTCTTACTCCGGAAGCGGCTGTGGCCGCTCGCACTTCTTATGGCGGTACAGCGCCTGATCAAGTACGGATACAATTAGCCCAGGTTAAAGAAATCTTACAATCCCGGAAAATTGGTGGATAGAGGCGGGCTGTGTGTGGCCCCCTTTTCCCCTTATTTTGCGGGACGAAGCAGAGCCCGTCCCCTACGCTAAGGGCGGCAACACTTTTTGTGTGAGGGCCTGTATCCGAAGGAGGGCCTCCGTGCCCGCCCAATTTGCGGATTAAAGAAGTTTTACAGTCCAGGCAAACTTGATAAACCCCTGCCAACCGGCAGGGGTTTTGTCACAAAATCCCTCCTTGGTCAATATTATGGGGAGGAGGAGAAGGTGTGCTTTGACCGGCACATTTTCTGAAAACATTTTGGGGAGGGAAAAGTTCGGTGAAAGTTAAGGTCTGGTCAGTGTTGGTGGTGGTGATGGCTGTCTTGGTGGTTGGGTGCAGCCCTACTCCAGCCCCCCAAGAGCCAAGTCCTCCGCCGCAAGAGGTCGATGTGCTAAGTCCGTTATCACCCGAGGTAACCGTAACCGTTGGGGCCAAGGAAGTAGTCTCTGATGCTGGTTTACTCATTGGGATGGCCAAAGGTTATTACAAAGAGCTGGGACTCAACATAGAGTCAGTCAACTTCAATACCGGTCAGGAAATGATAAATGCGCTGGCGGCCGGGCAATTGGATGTGGGTTGTACGGTAAGTGCGGCCGGTCTGTTTAACGCTATGTTGCGTGACATTGACATCAAGGTTGTCGCCGACAAAGGCATCAATGTTGCTGGCCAAGGGTACTATCGACTTTGTATACGTAAAGAATTGGTAGACGAAATCAAGGACTTTGAGGACCTTAGAGGACGTAGGCTAGCTGTTGTGGGCACGGCCTCGCTCGACGAGATTGCCTTGGATCGTTGCTTAAACGCTGGCGGTATGACCACAGATGATGTAGAACTGGAGGTAATTCGCGCTTTTCCGGACATTGTGGCTGCCATGGCCAACGGCAGCATCGACGGAGGTATGATTATTGAGCCCTTTGTCACCCAAGGCATTACCCAAGGTATTGTTGATCCCTGGAAAGACCCAGCAGAGTATGACCCCCATGCCCAAACGGCGTTTCTGGTCTACGGAACTTCCATCATCGAGCGGCCTGAAGTGGCTGATCGGTTCATGATTGCTTATATTAAGGCTCTACGCGATTACAATGATGCCTTCTTCAAAGACAAGAACCGCGACGAGATTATCACAATCTTGGCCGAAAGGTCAGTTGTTAAAGACAGAGAACTCTATGAACATATGTTCCCAGTTGGACTAAATCCCGACGGATACGCCCGGGCCAAAGGTGTTGATTTGGATATCCAGTGGTACAAACAGCGTGAGCTCATAAAAGGCGATCTGAAATTGGAAGATGTTCTTGATAATCAGTATGTTGATCGCGCCCTCGAAGCAATAGGTAAATACGAGTAAGTCCATAAGGGAGGGCTGGGGCTGCAGCCCTCTTTCCCTGCCTCTCCCCCCGAACCCCGTGGAGGTGGTACTTGGTGCGAACAGAAGGAAAAGTTGTCTCTTTTTTTTCCCCGGTTTTGCTACTATTATTATGGGAAATTCTTGCCCGTTCGGGCCTGGTTGATATACGTTTGTTCTCTTGTCCCAGCCGTATTATGGAGACGTTTTTCCCGGTTCTTTTTTCTGGCGAACTTCTGTATCATAGTTGGATCAGTGTTCGCCGTATTATCTTAGGATTTGCCGCCGGTGCCCTGCCCGGTGTGGTGCTCGGACTGTCTATGGGCTTGTTTCCACTAGTGCGGGCAGCTCTCGAGCCCATGGTAGCGGCTACTTTTCCAATTCCCAAGCTGGCTGTTATGCCGCTCATTCTACTAGTATTTGGACTCGGAGAAAGTTCCAAGATATTTACCATTGCCATTGGCGTTTTTTATTTAGTCCTGATAAATACCATGGCCGGAGTTTTGAGCATTGATAAAATCTATCTCGACGTAGCCAAAAACTATAATGCCAGTCGTTGGAATTTTTATTGCACTGTCGCTTTGCCCGGTGCATTGCCCATGATTTTCGCCGGCTTTAAGCTGGGAATGGGAACGGCCCTGCTGCTCATTGTGGCGGCCGAACTATCCGCTGCCCGGGCCGGTGTCGGCTACTGGATATGGCGGGCCTACGATATGTTTGATATTGAACGCATGTTTGTAGCTCTAATCATGATGTCTGTCCTCGGCTATATTATGTCCTATCTATTGGACTACATTGAACGGCGGGTGATACCATGGAAAACACCCCATGTTTAAGTGGCGGTAACATTGCATGCAGGGAGGCTAAGATGAGCTCTAGGCGTGATGCTATCTTAGTAAATAACATTAGTAAGGTGTTCCCTAGACACCGTGGCTCTCCGATAGTAGCCTTGGAAAATATAAATCTTACAGTAAAGGAGGGCGAATTTCTTTGTATCGTGGGGCCCAGTGGGTGCGGTAAGACCACCTTACTTCGAATTTTGGCCAATCTAGAGCAACCTACCACTGGCGGGGCCGTGGTAACGGTTCGAGAAGAAGGCAAACCAGTTAACTCTATGGTGTTCCAAGAACAATCGCTATTTCCTTGGTATACGGTAAAAACCAATGTAATCTATGGTTTAGCCATGAGGAACGTTCCTAAGGCAGAGCGCGAACTCATCGCCGATCATTATCTTAAAATGACTGGCCTTACTAAATTTGCCCACGCTTATCCCCATCAACTATCCGGCGGCATGAAACAGCGAGTGAGTGTGGCCCGAGCCTTCGCCAACGACCCTTCGATATTGCTGCTAGACGAACCTTTTGGATCACTTGATGAACAGACCAGAGTTATGCTTCAGCAAGAACTACTAAAAATATGGGAAGGAACTCAAAAGACAGCTATTTTCATTACCCACAGTATCGATGAGGCGCTAAGCTTAGGGGATAGGGTGTTAGTTATGACAGCCCGCCCGGGTAGAGTAAAAGAGATTTTACCTATTGACTTACCCCGGCCACGCAACCTTACTGTGATCCGATCTGATCCACGTTTTCTGGATTTGTTTCATACTATTTGGTCTAGTTTAAGAGAAGAAGTGATCAAAGCCCGCACCGAAGAGCTTGGTTAATAGTTCTGGTAAAAACTTTAACCACCCAAAAGGTTTTTTTGCCTTGGTCAGCGAAACTATAGTTAGTATAATGGTTATAAAGATAAGGAAGTAATAGAAAGAGAAACAGTAAATGGTAAGGTGAAGCTTATGCTGACACAGCTTGGCGAATTTGGCTTGCTGGATGTTTTGGATATTATAATAGTGGCCTTCGTCTTTTACCGGGTGATCATCTGGATAAGGGGCACTCGTGCCGTACAGCTAATTAAAGGGTTGGCTGTACTTTTGCTCGCCTACTCTTTTAGCCGGCGCTTTGAGTTGGCAGCTACCAGTTGGCTGCTCAATAAGGGAATGACCATGGGCCTGATTGCCATCCCGCTCATTTTTCAGCCCGAACTTAGGCGTGGCCTAGAACAACTAGGCCGCGGCCGCCTTTTTTCGGGGACTACTCGTTTTGTTGAGGCCGGTGACGTAAGTCACACGATCCGCGAAGTAGTGCGGGCGGTCCAGGTGCTATCCCAGAATAAAGTTGGAGCTCTGATGGTGCTGGAG
>JBMNSQ010000069.1:0-9010 GCA_050945275.1 bacterium
GCCTTTAAGGAGCGTTCCTTGGGGGCGATTTAGGTTCGACGGGGATAGGGCTGGTAGAGGAAGCGAGCCGCGGACCATGGCCGCGTAACAACATGGAAAGGCATTAACTGCCAACAACGATTACGCACTGGCTGCGTAACTTAAACGTAGCCCATCCGCCCGGTCTAAGCCTGCGGGGCCGGATACGGGTGTCATATTAGCGGGCTACCGGTAGACAGCTGCTCTCGAGTCGGCCGGGAAATTTAGAGGGCTAGCTTGAACTGTATCTAGCTTCTGGGAGACAGCACAGGCAAAATTAAAAGCAGGAGCTACGCTCGTAGATGCCTCTACTGGCATATTTTCGGACGGGGGGTGCAATTCCCCCCCGCCTCCACCAGATATATACGAATACATAAGTTTATAGCACGAGGAGGCCGCTTCGGGCCTCCGTGATTTTTATTTAAATTGTCCCCACAAGCGTACTTCTGTTTCCATAGTAATTCCGCGGGCGGCGGCTTCTTTTTTAATAAGCTTAATTAAGCCATAAACATCTTCGGCGGTAGCGCCGCCCAAATTAACAATAAAATTAGCATGGGTAGTTGAAATCTGCGCCTGTCCAATTTGTGTCCCTTTTAAGCCCAGCTCCTCGATAACCTTACCGGCATACGTTCCTGCTGGGTTTCGAAAAGTCGAGCCGCAGCTGGGGAGCAGAGGAAGCCGCCGCCTCTTTTCTTTACTTTCGGCGATGGTTTGCACCACCTGTTCCCGTGGTCGGGGAGTAACACTAAGTAGCGTCTCCAGCACAATAAGTTCTTTATGTTGAAAAACACTGGTGCGATAGGAAAACTGATGTTCTTTTGGTAATATGCGCCTTAGTACACCGTAATGATCTATTACCATACTTTCACGAACAAAATCGCCTAGGGTAACGCCGTAGGCCCCGGCGTTCATAAAGAGACCGCCGCCCACCGATCCTGGAATGCCGGCTAGCTTCTCGAACCCGCCCCAGCCTTCGTCGGCCAAAGACCCGATAAGATGATCAAGGGGAAGTCCGGCCCCTACACGTACGGTTGCATCTTCGATTGACAAGTAACCGAAGTTACGTCCAATCTTAAGGACTAGCCCGTTAACCCCTTCATCGCTAACTAGGACGTTGGTCCCGCTTCCTAAAACGTATACTTCTAAACCTTGGGCGTTAGCAAAGTCCAGAGCGCTTTTTACTTCAGCTACGGATATAGGCTCACAGAAAAAACGAGCCGGTCCACCAATTTTGTAGGAAGTATGGTTTTTTAGAGGAACCAGTTCCTTAATTTCCATTTTTATCGACACCTCCTGCAAATAGATTTTCGTTTATGATCATGCTTAAGTCAAGGTATTTTATGCCGACGGTGTTTTTCCTTCTTGGGAAAAAGATTTGAAAAAGATGGTTGAGTAACAAGGGAAAATGATAAGGGTGTCGAATATATTGTATGGGGTGGTTCAAGGGCATATAACCGAAGGGGGTGCCCTATTTATGCAACGCGGGCCGAAAAAAGCCGCGCTGTTGTCGATTGTGTGTTCCCTATTTATCCTAACGGGGTGTGCTCAGGGACTTGCATTTCAAGGTGAACCGGGCGTAGAGCCCATAGAACCGTCAGTTGCCTCAGAAAAGCTCGTCATTGTGTATTATAGCACACGGGAAGGTAATTATCTGGTGCCGGTGAGAGCTAAGGTACCGGAAGGCGATTATTTCGCTCGGCGCGTGGTGGAAAAGTTACTGGCTGGTTCAGAGGACAAAGAGCTACTGACATCGCCTTTCCCGACAGGAGTTTTGCTTAGAGATGTCTATGTAAAAAACGGGATTGCCTGTGTCGATTTAGGTGGCGATGTCATTGAGGATATGGATCAAAAGTTGTGGCAACGGGCCATGAACAGCTTGGTCCTTACGCTAGCCGAATTACCTGATGAGGAAATAAAGTCGGTCGAGGTTTTAATAAACGGGGTATCGGAGAACAGCACTCTCCTTGAGCATCCGGACTATATTAATCTTATCGCCGCCGGTGATATAGGGGACAGTTCAACGACGACCGTGTTTTTTAGCTACAACGACACATACTTGGTACCGGTGACGATCAAAATTGATCCGGATGTGGCCGATCCCATTACCTTTACGTTAGAACGGCTGGTTGCTGGACCGCAGGGCATGCCTTACTTATCTCGTGTATTTGCCGAAGGGACACGCCTCTTGGGTTACCAACAAGAAGGTGACCTTATCCGCTTAAACTTTTCCCGGGAAGCGGTGGAACGCGATACTAGGGGCAATATCCGCCGAGATGAACAAAGTCCTACGGTGTTGGCTTTAGCTATGACGCTGCGCAGCGTCTCCGGCATTAATCGCTTCCAAATCTTAATTGAGGGTAAACCACTACCTGATTTCGACAACCCCATAGCTGTACCACAAAGCTATTTGGATAGCGAATGGATGCAACCGCTACTGGATATTTCAGGGTCATAGCCACTCTAGGGCTTCGGCCCTTTTTTATTTGAATTTTGTAGTGGCAGGATTATAGGGAATCAGGGCGAAGTAAAGGACAAAGAATGGAAAGTTAGTTCCCTTAGGAGGATATACATTATGATGGCGTTTTATCGACGGGCATTTTTATGGTGCCTGTTTTTATGGTTGATATGTACTAGCATCATTCCCGCTCAGGCAGCTGCAAGTTCGATCGGGCTCATTATTAACGGACAAGCTGTGGTATCAGATGTGCCCCCTGTAATCCATAATAATCGTACTATGGTCCCGCTCCGTGTTATCTCAGAGGGCCTCGGGGCCCAGGTTTCTTGGGACAACGCTACTCGTAGCGTGCGAGTAGCCTTACCTGACGGTGAAATTACCCTTGGTATAGGAAAAAATACAGCTTTTGTTCGAAATGAAGAACATAACCTCGATGCACCGCCTATTATTATCGGCGACCGCACCATGGTACCGCTTCGTTTTTTGGGCGAGGCCTTAGGTGCCCAGGTACATTGGGACGATGTCAAGCGTACGGTTACCGTTATGGCCAAGTCAGCCGAACTTAGAAATGTAGTACTGCGAAGTGAATTAGGACGGGAGGTGCTGAGTTTGACCGGCGTAGGTCAGATAAAGGGGACGGTTACGCAGTCTGGTAACCAAGTTATTATTACTATGCCAGAAACCAAACTTGCTACGCCGGTTGGGATGCAGCCAGTCAGTGGAATGTTGGTTCAAGCTGTGTCGGTGCACCCTTTAATTCCGGGACAGGATAAAGGGGTAGTGGTAACGGTTGATCTACAAGACCCAACACCGTTTACTGTTACGGCTGGTATGGGCGAACTAAACTTGGTTCTTCCTTATCGTCTCGAGAAGCTAAGCTACGAGCAAAGGGCAGGCGGCGAAGTTCTGACAATGACCACTACTGGCCAAGTGCCGTACAGGGTGCAGCAGCTGGGATCTCCGGATCGATTAGTGATTAATTTGTCTGGTATCGTGGCCGGTCCTAAATTGACGGAACCGGTTGTAAAGAGTCTACTTAACAAGGGAGTTACGATAGAGCACAGTCCGACCGGTATAAATCTTGTGGTAGACCAAAGCATTGTTACTAAGTTTAGGGTAACAGCTTCGCCAAGTGGGATCGAGTTGTTTTTTGCCCCCCAAATCACAGGTTATAGCTACCAGGCTATTCCCGGTGGAGCTCGAATAAAGATTCAGGCTACCGGAGCGGTAAACTACAGAACTACCAAATTACAACAGCCAGATCGTTTGGTACTCGATTTTGATGATACTATTCTCTCCACTACCCAGCCACCACTTGATATAAACGATGAAGTAGTTAAGCAGGTAAGGGCAGGTCAATTTGCGGTGGATCCTGATGTGACTCGGCTGGTGGTAGAGCTGCAATCGTACTTAAGTCACCAGATACTTCCTGGAGATAATCCTGGAGAGCTAATCGTAGAGCTGACATCAAGCCCTATTTTAGGCCGGTATATTGGCATCGATGCTGGTCACGGTGGGAGTGAACCGGGAGCGGTTAGCCCATCAGGATTAAAAGAGAAAGATCTTAACCTGGATATTGCCAAGCGGGTAGCAGCAGGACTTAAGGCAGCCGGTGCTAGAGTATATATGCTACGGCCCGGCGATAACACGATTGATTTTCGTGATCGTCCCGAAATGGCCAACAAGGAGAATGTGGAAGTGCTTATTAGTATCCACTGTAATTCTTTAGCTGACCCCACCAAACGCGGGACCGAAACGTATTACTTTAAAGATGGTTACGGCGGACAAGCGCTAGCCCAGGCGGTGCAAGAAGCTATGGTAAGTTTGGTAGGTCTTCCAGATCGAGGTACGCGAACGGCTGATTATAATGTTATCCGTTATACCAAAATGCCAGCTGCGCTAGTAGAAGTAGCATACTTATCAAATCCAGTGGAAGAAAAACTGCTAGCTGATGCAGCTTTTAGGGAAAAAGCAGCTCAGGCAATTGTTACGGGGATCATGAATTACTTTCGCACACGATAATGAACAATAAACAAGGGATACTGCCAGACGCGACGAATGTTATCTAGGACGCTATAATAAGACTGTCTAGACAAAACATTGCCAAGGGGGAAGGCTAGATGGCACTGTCGGGAGTGTGGGGATATCTATTTATATTTCTAGCCCGGGTTATCGATATGTCCTGTACTACCGTACGCTTGCTGATGGTCGTTCGAGGACAGCGCTTGATTGCCTCTGCTATTGGATTCTTTGAAGTATCCATTTATATTGCGGCTCTAAGCCAAGTAATGGGCCAATTAGACAATCCCTTTAACCTGTTTTTTTATGCCCTTGGGTTTGCGACTGGAAATTATGTAGGTAGTCTAATTGAAGAAAGAATGGCACTGGGTTTTGTCACTGTGGAAATCATACCTAGTAATGATTCGGATATGGCAGACTTACTAAGGCAACATGAGTTTGGAGTTACTACTTTTCCAGCTCATGGCAAAGAAGGGCCAAGGCAGGTCCTGCACGTGTTGCTTAAACGACGCATGTTACCTAAAATGGTACAGATGATAGCCGAACATGACCCTAAGGCATTTTATACCATAATGGATACCCGCGCCACCTTTGGCGGCTTTATTGGTCGCCAAGGCAAGTAATGGCAGGAGGGGTTAAAATGACCTTTACAATTTCTCGCAAGAGCGGAATACCTATATATGTACAATTGAAAAAACAAATAAAGGATTTAATAAAGCGTAACGCGTGGCCGGTAGGCCATCGCTTGCCCACCGAACGCGAGTTGGCCGAACAGCTTCAAATCAGTCGCAATACAGTAAGCACTACTTATAAAGAATTAGAAGCAGAAGGAGTAATTTGTCGTAGACAAGGTTCCGGCACCTTTGTGTGCGCTGCATCTGCTAGTCATGACGCTCATAACTATAAAGAACGGGTATTAAAGTTGGTAGATTTAGCTGTCAGTGAAGCGTTACAACTGGGTTTTTCTATAGAGGATTTTAATGCTATTGTTACTCTCCGGGTTCGCCAACGAAAAGAAATGTTAAATCGGCTGCAGGTGGCCTTTATCGAGTGCAACCGGGAACAGCTGGATTACTTCACTCGTGAACTGGAGCTAGGATCCGGGGTTAGTATTCATCCGGTGTTATTGCAGGATCTGCAAAATGTCGGTCATGAAGGACCAAGACAACTCCGGAAAATGGATGTAGTGGTTACGACCTTTTATCATATGGACGAAGTTAAGGCCAAATTGGGTTCATCGGCGGTAAAGATAGTTGGAGTTGCCCTAGAGCCTTCCTCCCACAGTATTGTTCGTATCGCCCGAATTGGATCAGCCAATCGTGTTCCTATCGTGTGTTTGTCGTCCTCTTTTGGCAACTCTATTATCAAGGCTCTAGAGAAGGCGAATTTATCGTTTGACCATATGCCTATAGTTACCACTCGTGATCGCAGTGAATTGGCAGAAGCTATTAAAGGAGCTAATAGCATTATTGTGTCACCGGGGCGGCGAAAAGAAGTGGAAGAGATAGTTGATCCTGATACAGATGTTGTGGAATTTATTTTCCACCCGGATACAGGGTCAATTACATTTCTCAAAGCGGCTCTCTTAGGGATCAAAGAAGATGTGCCCCTACCTACGGCAGGAGTTTGATAGATTATGGCGCTTGATTTTAAAAAGCAGCGAAGCCAATTGCAAGTGACTTTTCCTCTTCCTGATCTTGAAACAACAATCCAAAATCTAAAAGAACAAGAACTGACGCTACCGGCCCCAAACCAAGGTGTTCGGAGAGTGGGTATTAATTTGGCGGTGGAAGAGGCGCCACTAAAAGACTATCTATCTTTGTTAACGGTTGCCGACGCCTCCATTATGTTTACGTTGCCACCTGTAACCGATAAACAAGGATTAACTTGGTTTCAGGTTCAACCTTTGTCAGAGCTGCAGTTATTATGGGCAAATCATTTGGACATGGTTAGCCGGTGGGGTGCCCAGCTTAGAGGAAATTTGTCTCAAGTGTTAGCAGAACTTTTTGCCTCGGCTGGTGTTTTAATATGGCAAGGCGGACCTGTAGCCGATTATTTGGCGACTGGGCAACCGGGGAAGCTGGGATCTTCGCTCGCTAGGTTCGCCTATATCGATCAGTTAGCCCAGACGTACAGCCAGGCAGGTATCCCTGTTAGCCGGGAAGTCTGTGGCTTATATACTTCGACGCTAGTTCCGCCTAGTTTGTTGGTGGCCCTAATTGCATTGGAAGCACAGCTGATTAGTGACAATGGGGCAACCGACATTGTTGTCGCCTATACGCCCTGCGGGAACATTCTTCAGGATGTAGCTGCTATTGGTGTGTTGGCTGATTTAACCCGCCACCTTAAAGCGCGGGTGGTATGTCTTAGTTGGACGGGCGGTTCATTGTTAGGTGTACAAAATGCTTCTACCGTTGCCGCGTGGACGGCATTAACGGCCGGTTGTGCTGGAGTGCGCCATTTGGAAGCGGCAGCAGTGGACAAGGATTCGCCGCTTAAGCCGGAACAAGTAGTATCGTTGCTGGAACTGGCCGGCGGCGTTTTTACCCTAGCGGCCGATCAGGCAGCAGCTATTGCTCAAGCGGCTAACCAAGAGCAACAATTTATTCTGTTGGAAGCCCAATCTATTGTTGATCGAGTGCTGGAGCTTGGACAAGGGAAGGTAGCTACAGGGCTGGAACTAGCCTTAACCGAGGGTAGTTTGGATGTTCCTCTGGCAGGGGCTGGTCTATGCCAGGGACAAGTGCTATCGGCTCGTGACGCAACTGGTGCCGTGCGGTTTTTAGATAGCGGCGCTTTGCCTTTGCCTTCAGAAAGCAAAGAGTGGAACCGTGAGCGGCTTGCACAAAGAGCTGACACCGAAGGACGTCAGCCCAATGTGGCTATGGTGATCGATGATATTTACGCCTTTAGCAAAGGGGCATTGGTTGGCCGTAAATGATGTATGTTGAGCGCTTAACAGGTACAGGCTAGGAAGTGGTATATAAGTGCAACATCAAAATTTAATAGAAGCTGTTTATTTTGCCCCGCGGGGTAAAGAACGATTGCTACGGCTGGGTAATTACCTGGCTGGGCGGTATCTTGATCCCGGCGATAGGTTAGTTGGATTCATTGGTCCCTCAGGGATGGGCAAGTCGCTCCTGATCCGGGGTATGTTTCCCGGTTTGCAGCTCACTAACGATGACGAAAACGTCAACGTGCGGCCTCTGCCTCTGGTACGAGACGCTCGCGCTGATTCGTTCCGAAACCATACCTATCACGTTGATGTATGCTTTGAAATGGCTTTTGTTTCGTTAAGTGAACTGGCAGCCAGTGTAAAAACAGCTGTTTTATTCGGCCGGCGGGTGGTGGTGGAACATTTCGACACAATAGCTCCCTTGTTGCCCATGAATGCAGAGCTGTTGGTAGGTGTGGGCGAAGAGGTTATTGTTGCTCGGCCAACCATGTTTGGCCCTCGTGCGGCCCAGATATCATCGCGGGTATTTGTGTCGTCTCGCTACCGTAAAATGGTACATACAGCCGAAGATCTAACGATACTTACCTTGTGTGATATGGGCCAGGGGATGCCAGACTACCATAGTGACTTAAGCCACGGTTTTATTTTAGAGTATGAGCGCGAACCGACAGTGGATTTAACTGAGGTTGAAAGCCAGGTTAACCAAATTATTGCTAATAACTGGCCTGTAACTTATTATGATGAGAAGCATATCAAAATTGGTAATCGGATCATTCCTTGTACCGGACCACGGATTCACGTAAGTCGCACCGGTGAGATACAAGGGCTTGCCCTAAGGCCCAACTTATATCTAGACCCCCTGACCGAGCGTTATTTGCTAGTGGGTACAGTGGGCAGTGTTGCTGAAGAAATGGAGGCTTGAGGATGCGTGCTGATAAAAGACAACCAAACGAACTGAGACAAGTATCTTTTACTCGCCATTTTACCAAACATGCAGAAGGATCTGTTCTTATTGCTACTGGCGATACTAAGGTAATTTGTACAGCCACAGTAGAGGACAAGGTACCGCCTTTTTTGCGTGGTAGCGGACAAGGCTGGATCACTGCAGAATATTCTATGCTGCCACGAGCCACGCCAGTGCGGACCATGCGCGACTCCGTCCGTGGACGTATTGGTGGCCGCAGCTTAGAAATCCAGCGACTTATTGGGCGGGCACTTAGGCCAGCCATAGATTTGTTTGCTTTAGGTGAGCGCACCATTTGGTTAGATTGCGATGTTATCCAGGCCGACGGCGGTACGCGGACGGCGGCGGTAACGGGCAGCTTTGTTGCTTTGGTAGATGCGGTAAAAACGCTGCTGGACAAAGGTGCCTTAAATGACTCTCCACTAACGGATTACGTGGCCGCTACTTCGGCCGGGATTGTCGATGGGCGATTGCTGTTAGACCTTAGCTTTGCGGAGGATTCACAAGCCGATGTGGATATGAACTTTGTTATGACCGGTGACGGCAGGATAGTAGAAATACAAGGAACTGCCGAGGCAGAACCTTTTAGTCGCTCCGA
>JBMNSQ010000070.1:0-9005 GCA_050945275.1 bacterium
GGGAGGGTTGCCACCAAGAGGACATGGATTCCCAGGGGCCGTAACAGCTAAGAAAATAAGGCTTTTATGTAAGGCTTATTTAAGGTCGCCTTTTCTCTGGAATCCTGTTCAATCGAAGATAGCTAACCTCGTTCTCTTATTCTAAACTAATGTGACATACTGAGATTACGTGAGCCTGAGGAAGATAAATTAAGATTATAGAGGGAGGTGATATGGTTGTCAGAAACTGTTGGTTCCGTTGCTTTGGTTATGTCTCAGCCGCTTAAATCCGCGGTCACTACCGAAACTAACAGGAAATTGCCAGGGTCAGATGTGGAGTCGAATGCGTTCGCCGCTCTTCTAATGGGAATGTTAGCTGAAATCGGTTTGCCAGCTTTACCCGACTTGCCAGATGTTGCCCTCGAAGTACAATTGGCCGGGTTGCCGTCGGGAGCGGTGTTGCCACCGGATGGGACTTTGCTTATTAATGAGCCAAGTGTGGCTGATATTGGTAAAGGGTTAGAGGAGCAAACCGACGAAGGGCAAGGGATACCTATCGATCTGACGCCTCCAGATCCAGCAGCGATCGCTAAATCGGTATTGGGCGATCCACCGTTAACTATTCAGGTAACGGAAGCAAGATCCGAACTACAACAAAAGCCCGATGATGACAATGGCAACCAGCCCGTACAACTTTCCCAAGATAGTTCTATTTCGTCCGACGCAGTTAGCCGGAAAAATTTAGAACCGGCTATAAAAAAAGAACAGTGGCTGGATGAGAAGGAACAGGACGTTAACCGTATTTTATCGGCTGAAGTTGTGCTGGGTGGGGACAGTAGCGAATCGTTGCTCGGAGAATTGGAATCTTACCAGGAACCTAAAGCTACTAAAGTCCAATCAGTAACCAATACCTTTAGCAGCCTAACGTCAGAACCTCAAGCTGTAACTACTCGCTTAGGTTCTGCTGAAAACGTAGTACCGCACGAGAGAGCTGGGCTATCGGTAGATAAAGCAGCGAGTTTTTTTCGCCAGGCACTCCAGCAAGCAGGGCGGCAAAAAAGGAGTGGTCGCCAAGAAATAACGCTTAAGCTAGATCCACCCCATTTGGGGCGGGTTTATCTTACTTTGCTGCATCGGGCCGGTGCTATCAGCGCTCGCTTCGCTGTAGAGAATGATATAGCCCAAGGGACATTGCAAGCCAATATGGTTGAACTTAAAAACAGCTTAGGGGAGCTAGGGATCCAGGTAGAGGACTTTAGTGTATTTATTGGCTTGGGTCAGGGGGGTGCCGGAACTAACCAATTTGAAGGTCAGCATGACGGAATGACACCCGATCAAGAACACACTTTATCTCCAGCTCATATGACCAGTGTTACATTTGATGATCAAACAAAGGGACGTATGTTAATGCAAAGTAGCCTAGATTTATTAGTGTAGGAGGTGATCATTAATGCAGGTGAATAACGTAGGTACCCAAAGCACAGAAAATAGGAACTTGTATGGTGCACCGGAACTCGGCAAGGAAGATTTCTTAAAGTTACTAGTTACACAGCTTAGACTCCAAGATCCGTTGGAACCGGTGAAGGAACAGGAATTTATTGCACAGCTTGCCCAATTTAGCACTCTGGAAGGGGTTAATAACCTGTCAAGCCATCTGGAAACCATCACTGATTTAGGACAGGCCATATTATGGCAAAGCACGAACCAAGATGCCGTCAATATGCTGGGCCGCCAGGTTGTACTAATTGTGGAAGATGGTGAGGTTACCGGTACGGTAACAGGTATTAGCTGGTCCGATGGAAAGCCGCGAATTGTCGTTAACGGTCAGGCTTATGACCTAGGATACATTAAAGAGCTTAAGTTGATCTCAGAAGAAAGCAATGATACAGGTGAAATGCCATGAGTGACAATAAAGTGTTCTTACCACCGCCAATAATAACACCTACCCTGCGCCTAACAGCTGCCCCTGGCAAGCCATCCTCCCAAGGAGTGACGGCAGAAGGGAAAGACTTTGCTGCGTACTTGTCCGAAGCCAAGGGATTAAAGTTATCACATCATGCCCGTGAGCGGCTATCTGTGCGCCAGATTCCATTTACAGCTGAAACCTGGAGCCGAGTGCTTACAGCGGTAGACAAAGTGGCGGAAAAAGGAGGGCGTGATTCGCTGGTGCTTCTAGGAGATTTGGCTTTGGTAGTAAACGTCCCCAACCGTACTGTTATTACGGCGGTGGATGGGCCAAACATGAAGGAACGGGTATTTACCAATATTGACAGTGCCGTGATTGCATAGGGCCGGACCCTTCCGGAGGCCCTCCGCTGTGGACTGACAGAAGCAGCGAACGGCAAAAAGGAGGAAAGCGTCATGATGCGTTCAATGTATGCAGCTGTTTCAGGCTTGCGTAACCACCAAACTCGTATGGATGTAATAGGAAACAACATTGCTAATGTTAATACCATCGGTTTCAAGAAAAGCCGGGTTACATTTAAGGATGCTTTTAGTCAAGTGCTAAAAGGTGCCAGCCGTCCGCAAGGGGGGCTTGGCGGGACTAATCCTATGCAAGTAGGGTTAGGCATGGTTGTAGGATCGATTGATACTATTCATAGCAAGGGTAATACCCAAAGTACCGGTAGCATGACGGATCTGGCCATTGATGGGGAAGGTTTTTTCATCTTAAACTCTGGCAGCGGTTCTATTTATTACTCACGTGCCGGGGCCTTTACCTTTGACCGCGAAGGGAATCTGGCTAATCCGGCTGGGCTAAGGGTGCAAGGGTGGTATCTGAATGAGCAGGGCGAACGGGTTCGAAGCCACTATGATGATACGGTGGATCCAACAGCTGCTCCTAGCAACATTTCTTTAATTCATCAATTGGCACCGCCTAAGGCCACAGAAAACGTAACTTTGTCCGGGAACCTACACGATGGTACACCAGGGGGGCAGACATTTAGCCGAAGCTTTACTGTCTATGACCAAAAAGGAAATGGTTATGATGTACGAATAGAATTTGAACCAAGTGGTAATACGGATGAATGGAACTGGAGTCTACCAAATGATGATGATCCAGCTAATCCTTATGTTACAGGTACTCTGAAATTTACACCGGAAGGAATCCTTGAAGAAGTTATGCTTAATCCGGGAGGTCTATGGTCACCTGAGGTTACAGATAGCAAAGTGAAGCTAACATTTGATCCCAATCCTGATCCAACAGTTACTGGCGACGAATGTGAACAAATCTTTGATTTCTCTGCTATTACTCAGTATGCTGATCCCCGTGGAGAATCTGTAATGAAGGTTCAACAAGATGGCTATACCTATGGTAAATTAGAAGAGATTGTAGTGGATGACAAAGGTGTTATTTCTGGAAGTTATTCTAACGGCATTAGCCGGCCATTGTTACAGGTGGCTTTAGCTACTTTTACTAACCCGGCCGGACTAGTGGGCTTGGGCAATTCTTTGTATGCCCTGTCCAACAACTGTGGTGACCCGGAGGTAAATCCGCCGGGAATGGGTATGGCCGGTGCGGTAGCCCCTAGCTCGTTGGAAATGTCTAATGTGGATTTATCGGAAGAGTTTACAGACATGATTGTTACGCAGCGAGGTTTTCAGGCAAATTCACGTGTTATAACAGCTTCCGATGAGATGCTACAAGAATTGGTGAATATAAAACGATAGATCCGTTTGGGAGCGGTAGGGCGGGACCCTCCAGGTCCTGCTCTACCAAGTGGAGGTGAGGCCATGGACATAGCTACCATATTTGGTATATTATCGGGGTTAGTACTTTTAGGAACGGCGCTTGGCCGTTCCGGTGGGCTACAGGTATTTTGGAATGTGGATTCCGTCCTGATCACTGTGGGGGGGACCATTGCTGCTACGTTTATTAATTACCCCCTGGATCAAATACTTAGCATATTTAAAGTGGTACAGCACGTTTTTCGTCGTAAGTTGCCACAACCAGAAGACGTTATTGCTCAGCTGGTGTACTTTACCGAAAAAGCTCGTCGGGAAGGAATTTTGGCTTTGGAGGAAGAGGCCGATATTTTGGACGATGAGTTTATCAAGAAAGGGTTACATCTGGTAGTAGACGGGAGCGATCCAGCCTTAGTCCGTAATATTTTAGAAACCGAATTAGCTTTTGTAGAGGAACGGCATAAAGTTAGTCAGGGACTATTTATTACCATGGCTAATCTAGCTCCGGCATTCGGTATGCTCGGAACCATCATTGGGCTAATAGCTATGCTAAGAAATTTGGACGATCCAAGTTCTATCGGTCCGGCTATGGCGCTGGCTCTAATCACGACTTTTTATGGTTCGCTCATAGCTAATCTAATTTGCATTCCTATTGCGGGCAAGCTTAGTATTCGCTCCGGAGAAGAAATCTTGCTTAAGGAATTGGTAATCGAAGGGGTACTTTCCTTGCAAGCAGGTGAGAACCCCCGGTTAGTGGAAGAAAAACTAAAAGCTTTTCTACCGCCAAAGGCGAGAGATTCTCTAGTTGTTAAGCGTCAAGCCCTGGAACTAGAAGAACGGGGAATGATGCCATGAGACGTCGCCGTAGTGATCGAGATCTTGATTTGCCAACATCGCCTGGCTGGATGACAACTTATGGTGATCTAGTTACAAATATGTTATGTCTGTTCGTTCTGTTGTTTTCCTTTTCTCAGGTTGATACAATGCGCTTTCAGGAAGCAATTATATCTGTTCAAGGGGCTCTAGGTATTTTGGATGGTGGCAGTGCCTTATCGGGAGAAGCTTTGCCCGGCGGGGTTGGTGACGATGCGACGCTTAAATGGCAGTCTGAACATCACCGGCTCGAAGAAATCTTACTGGAAATTAAAGAATTTGTGCACAGTGAAGGCTTAGAAGGCAAGGTTCAGACATGGTTGGATGAGCGAGGTCTTATGATTCGATTTCTGGATACTGCTTTATTTGATCTCGGAGAAGCTAACCTCAAGTCAGAAGCTACAGTCATATTAAACAACGTAGCTAAGATTTTAGTTGATATACCTAATCGTATCCGGGTAGAAGGACATACCGATGATTTGCCTATTAATACTTATCGTTTCCCTTCTAACTGGGAGCTGTCCACCGCTCGGGCCACTACAGTGGTACGGTATTTCTTGGAGCATTATGGATTGCCCCCAGAGCAGTTTTCAGCTGCTGGCTATGGTGAATGGCATCCGGTGGCACCAAACGACTCGCCTGAGCAAAGGGCTCATAATCGCCGGGTTGATATTGTTATTCTTCGCTCTGATGCCAGTCGAGAAGAAACCCCAAGCGGTAGAGTTAGGGAAGGAGGTGTGTCCGATGAGCAATACTAAGCAAGTGATTCTTACCCCGCAGAAACTGATTATAAGTGGTATTGTTCTCTTAGCCCTTTTTACCCTGACCACTTTGGGGATTATTACTTTTATGTTACGTGAAAAGGTTCCATTGGCATCAGAGGTGCCTAAAGCACATGGTATTGGTCCGAGTTATGAACTCGATACTTTTAATGTCAATTTAGCCGATCTAGAGAGCAAACGTTTTCTAAGGGCGACTCTTACCCTGGAACTTAGCTCATCAAAGCTAATCCCTGAACTTGACAAACGCCAGGCCCAAATACGCGACATTATTATAAGCATATTAAGGAAAAAAAAGGCGGCGGATCTTAAGGCGGATTCTATCAACGTAGTAAACCTTAAGCACCAAGTTAAGGAGCAGCTTAATGCTATTTTAGAAAAAGGTGAAATAAGTGCCGTCTATTTTACTGAGTTTATTGTTCAATAAAAGAAGGTGATGCCATGGCCGAAGTGCTTTCCCAAAACGAAATAGATATTCTTTTAGCTGCACTTTCCAGCGGCAGTGTGGATGTAGAGGATATCAAAGAAGAGAAGCAACAAAAAAAGATTAGGACCTACGATTTTAGACGACCTAATCGTTTTTCAAAGGAACAAATCCGCACCTTATATATGTTGCACGATAATTTTACGCGTCTTCTTAGTACTTTTTTGGCTGCACAGCTTAGAACCCCGGCAAAAATAGAATTGCTGTCGGTGGAGGAGATGACATTTGATGAATTTACTCGGTCGGTAGCTAACCCTACGGTCATGGCCCAGGCCCATTCCGCCGAGCTTAAAGGACAGATACTGTTGGAATTGAACCCGACGTTGGCTTTTTCTTTGATAGAGCGTTTACTGGGTGGTAAGGCTACTGTGAAGGTCGATGTCCGGCCATTGACAGATATCGAACTGGCGGTATTGGAGCGACTTCTTAGCCGCGTGCTCCATGTACTCGCGGAAGCTTGGGTTCATGTTTCACCCCTTAAATTAACACTGGAGCGTATGGAAACAAACCCCCAATTTGTTCAGATCATTGCTCCGACTGAAATGGTAGCTTTGGTTTCATTTCAGGTTAAGGTAGATGAGGCTGAAGGGCTGTTTAACTTTTGCTATCCTTACTTAGCACTTAAATCGGTTGCACCAAAACTTAGTGCCCATCATTGGTTCTCGGCAATGGATCCGCGGGTAGCGCCGGCTAACCAAGAGGCATTGCAGCAGCGACTGGCCGACACTAAGGTGCAGCTCATGGCCCAATTAGGTCGGGCTAAGATTACCGTCCATGAACTACTGAACCTTCAAATCGGGGATGTGGTTGAACTAGAAAGCCGTGCTGGTGGTGATATTATGCTACTTATCGGCTCGCGGCCCAAGTTTTGGGCTAGTCCTGGCCGTGTGAATGGGCGGCTGGGACTTAAAATCAGTGCTCCCTACAAAGGAGATGAAAACCATGGCTGAAAAGCTTCTAAGCCAAGAAGAAATAGATGCTCTCTTAACAATGAGAGCTGAAAACAAACACCAGCACCTGGATGACTTGGAGATCGATGCCTTGGGTGAGATCGGTAATATCGCCATGGGCACAGCGGCTACGGCCTTGTCCATGTTGTTGGGACAAGAAGTTAAGATAACCACTCCTACGGTGGTAGTAACTACTGAGGAAGAGCTGAAAAGAAATTATCCACATCCTTATGTTTTATTGGAAGTAAGTTATGAGCAAGGGCTCGAGGGAACAAACCTTTTGATAGTTGAAGAAAAAGATGCGTTGCTTATTTCTGAACTCATGATGGGTGGCAATGTTGTACCAGAGGACGTAAAGCAGCTAGACGAAATGAGATTGTCAGCTGTGGGCGAAGCCATGAACCAAATGATGGGTTCTTCAGCTACTGCTATCTCTACTGTATTTAGTAAAAAGATCAGCATATCGCCTCCAAATGTTCACTATAAGAACTTAGCGGACACCAATCTTACTTCGTTTAGTGGTTCGACATCACAGCTCGTTCGAATTTCTTTTTCTATGACCATAGGCGCATTGGCCGATAGCCAAATCATGCAGATTTTACCCCTCGACTTTGCTAAGGAGATGGTAAGAACATTAGTAGGAACAATGGCGGATGGCCAAGAAGCCAATGGTAACGGGAAAGCGTCTAATGGAACTATGCCACTCGCTCCAATAAGTTCTATGGCTAAGGAACAAGTTGACGACTCAGCTAAGTCAAAACAGCCAATTAAGGGGGAGCCAATGCCTGCACAAGACAAGATAGTGCAACCGGTAGCATTTGCACCACTGGTCACCGAGCAACCGTCTTCGTCGGCGACTAATTTGGATTTACTGCTAGACATACCTTTGGAGGTGGTCGTGGAACTTGGGCGAACCAAGAGACTTATAAAAGAAGTATTGGAACTTGGGGTTGGCTCGGTTATTGAGTTGGATAAGTTAGCCGGTGAACCAGTAGATGTTGTTGTTAACGGGAAGCTGGTGGCCCGGGGTGAAGTCGTAGTGATTGACGAAAATTTCGGCGTTCGAATAACAGATATTATCACACCAGTTGAACGGGTAAAGCAGTTGCAATAAGAGTAGGAGGGTAAGAAGTGAGTAATAGAATTCTAATTGTAGATGATGCAGCTTTTATGCGTATGATGCTTAAAGATATTCTAGTTAAAAATGGCTACGAAGTTGCAGGCGAAGCCCCCAATGGTGTGCTGGCCGTAGAGCGATATCGTGAGATTAGGCCAGATCTGGTCACCATGGACGTTACTATGCCCGAGATGGATGGCATCACTGCTGTTAAGGAAATTAAAAAGATAGATCCTGAGGCTCGGGTTGTTATGTGTAGCGCTATGGGGCAACAGGCTATGGTGATTGAGGCGATTCAGGCCGGCGCCCGAGATTTTATTGTTAAGCCTTTTCAACCGGAACGAGTTTTAGAAGCTGTTCGCAAAAACTTGGGTTAGAGGCTCTGTGCAATGCGTATCACCAAGGGACATGTAATTATTATAGCTATAGTATTGGTGTTGACTATTTATCAACCAGCGGTTGCATCAGAAACAACAAAGGAGTTGCTTACCGCCGGGCAAGGTCAGACCTCTGAAGTGCCGGTTAAAACTGCTGAAGATCAGTTTAGCCCGGGTCGCATACTTCTTAGGATGATCGTAGGTTTAGTGGCGACCTTGGCCTTGCTAGTGATTATTGGTAAGGTAGTAGCAGGACGTCTTGGATTACCTACTAAAGCGGCGGGCTATTTGGTCGTAGTAGACACATTATCTCTTGGACCTAGCAAAGGCTTGATGATTATTAAGGCTGGCAAGAAATACTATCTTCTTGGGGTAGGCGGTGAGCGTCTAGACCTATTGACGGAACTATCTATCGACGATTTAACCGTTTCCCTGGTCGATTCACCCAACTTTACTGATGTTTTGGATCATGCCAAGCCAATAAGGTTAAGTCACTGGCAACAAACCGCTGATGCGTTGCGCCGGCAGATGTGGCAACTACGACGCGGTGGCCTTACCGAGCATGGTGACTATAAAGAGGAAGGCGAATGATAATGTCGAAGCGCTGTTTAATGGTAGCCTTCCTGCTGGCAATAATCTTGGTGGCAACAGGTCTTCCGGTGGCAGCTCAGCCATTGCCTTTGCCCCGTCTAGAGTTGGGTGTTACTCCAGCAAGTGAACCACAGGAAGTAGTACTTAGTTTGCAAATATTATTTCTGC